>CBDDRH010000166.1:0-28682 GCA_965233025.1 uncultured bacterium | reverse complement strand
TCCTGCAGCAAACGTTCAACGTATTTCCCGATCAGGTCCGATTCGAGATTGACCAGATCGCCGACTTGCTTGAGGCCGAGGGTCGTGACCTTCGCCGTATGCGGAATAATCGAGACGGAGAACCCACGATCTGTCACCTGGTTGATCGTCAGACTGATGCCGTCAACGGTGACGGACCCTTTCACGATACAGTGGCGCAGAATCTCCGGCGGAGCTTCGATCGTGAACAGGATGGCGTTCCCATCCTGTTGTCGGCTACGAACCGTGCCGATGCCGTCCACATGACCGGCCACGAGATGCCCGCCGATCCGCTCGTTGAGTTTCATCGCGCGCTCCAGATTCAGCGGCGCCCCGGCAGTCAACTGCCCCAGAGTGGTCACAGACAGTGTTTCAGGAGAGACCTCCACGGAGAAATTGTGTTCGGCCTTGTTCACCACGGTCAAACAGGCGCCGTTGACGCTGACGCTATTCCCGATTGTGAGGTCGTCCATCACGGCTGAAGCCAGAATCGTCATCCTCGTACCAACGAGGGTCTTGTCAATCGAGACGATGGCGCCGAGTTCTTCAACGATGCCTGTAAACATAGCAGGATATTGAAAAAGGCCCCCAGCTTCGTTCTCGCTTCTCGCCCAGCCTCAACGTACTTAACGACAGTACGCCTCGGCTAGCCGCTCGCTGCGGCCTTGCCGGAAGCCTTTTTGAATATCCTGGAGAAGCCCACGCACGGAGCCTATTCCCCTTTCTGACTGAACATTTGCCGAACCACATAGACAAACATCACGAGCAGCACGACCACGCCGATGCCGGCCAGTGTGCCAATGACGATATTCTCTGTCGCAATGGCATTCATCATCGGCCCATTATATAGCACCAGCCCGCATTATTCATGACGGTTCGTCACGAAATGGTTGAGTGGCGAGGGACATGTGAGTGCTATCCTTACCCGTCGCGCTTTTTCCGCCAGTCTCGCCCGCCTCGCGTAAGTCATTTTCTCATCGTCATCCAGAACACCGCCGCCGCGACGAGTTGCAGACCGGCGATGATGGCAAAGGCGTTGGCATAGTCCAGGCGCGCAATCAGTATCCCTGCTAGAAGCGGCCCGGCGGCATGGCCGATATCTCCGATCGTTCCTTGCATGCCCATCCCTGCCCCGAGCGTCTTGAATTCGGAACTGTCCGCGACCAGCGCGGACGACGAGGAGGAAACGACGGCTTCGCCGAATCCGAAGCCCGCCGAGAGGAGCAATAACAACCAGAACATCGATACCTGTGGAATACAGACAAACGTCGCCGCGCAGATGACAAGGCCGATGATGATGAGCGGCTGACGCCCAACGCTATCGGACACCCGGCCCATAATCGGCTTGGAGACGAGCGACGTGAGAGCCTGAACCGTAAACAGCAGCCCGACTTCTCCCGGGTTCAATCCCGACGCGACACCGTAGAGCGGAAGGAAGGCCATCAAGGCTCCGTTCGCAATCATCTTGGCTGCGTCGGTCGAGCTGGTAATGAGGACCTTGCGATTCTTGGCGACCACCCGAAAGCCCTTCCACATCTCCGCCATGAGCGGAGCCATTCCCTTCTCCTGAACACGCGGAGGAGGAGGCGTGAGGTGTAAGCTATAGAAAATGGCAATGGCGATGCAGCCGAAAATACCGGCCGTGACGAAGGTGGTGGAGAACCCCGACGCGTAGATCAGATAGCCGCCGATGAACGGCCCAAGCAACGCACCGGATTGCGTTGCGGCCGTGTAGGTGCCCAGCGCAGCGCCTCGCCGTTCTCGGTAGAGATCGGCCACGGTCGCCAGCGCACTCGGCGCGAAGATGGCGGTGGCCAGCCCATGGAAGAAGCGCAAGGCGGTCAGGACATCAAGATCCGTCACCCAGAGGTACAGAAACGGCGGAAGCCCGAACGCCACCACTCCAATCTGAAGCAGGAACCGACGACCGTAGATATCGGATAGCGCGCCGGACGGCAGCTTGAGAAACACCCCGGTCAGGGTAGAAACTGAAACGATGAGCCCGATCCGCTCGGGACCGGCCCCCAGGGACTCTGCAAACAACGCCAACACCGGCATCCGGACCATGTTGTAGCTGATAAAGCAGAACACGCCGACGGTGCAGAGCAACGTAAAGCTGCGTGACGTCGTCATGGTGAAGTCATCCTGGATGTGGTCGCGCCACTGGGATGCGGCATACTCTCCAACGCCTGCTTCACAAACGCTACGTCTTCATCCGGTAAGGCAGGCGGGTCCATCGCTTCAAACAGCACACGGTCGGGGTGTTGCCGCATGAGAATGCTCAATCGATTGACGGTCTCCACCCCTTTACTTAATTTTCGTTTCACGGTCCCCCCGATAAACGGACGCAGCAAGGACACCACTCCGGAAAGGATGCGGCTATCCAACTTCGTGTAGGCAACCATGGTACTGTCCATCGCTTCCATCCCATCGGCGTTTTTCACCGAATCCATCTTCAGAAACACGACCGCCTTGCCGGTGATATTCGGAAGCAACCGACTCTCGTGCAATCCTTCGAGATAGTAGATCCGAGCTGTACGGCTCTGGGAAATGAGCTGTACGACCCCCTCAGTTCCCTCGCCATCGTTGCCCCAGAAACGACCGGGGCCTCTCATCTCCGATTTATACAATCCAAGGTCCAGACGATTAATCAAGGCCGCTGCCAGAGGCGGGCGATCCAGCAAGTCGCGATACAGCGATTCTGGCAGACCGGTTCTGAGCGGGCCGACTTTGGTCGTGATGGTGTAGTGGCCGATAATCTCTTGCAGTCGGCAGGCCCAGTCGGGATCGACCTTTTCGATCGAAAAGCTTACCTCCGCATGGAGGGATGATACCGGGCACGCCTCTACCTGAGCCTGGCTTGATTGAATGGTCGTCGCCAGCCCAACCATGACGAGCCACGACAGCGTGCAGGCGCTCCGCAAGCACAACCACCCGGAGATCATGACGGCTGCTTCCGAACCTGGATGGCGAGATGGATGGGAAAGAGTTGCTGTGAATCTTGTCGCAGGCGCGCCTGTCGCAACAGCGTCTCAAGCGACGGCGTCACGGGGCCGTCGAAGGACACCTGCCCATTGGTAAGCACGACAAGTGGTTTGGTTGAATCGACGAGCTGTTCGTTCAGAAAGAGACTATAGCGTTGGACTCGGTCGGCCCTGACTTCAATGCGATTAGGCGCCATGATCGAGGCATCCAGTCTCGCATATACTTGACGCGTGATGAGATCGTCTCGCTTGCTGACTAAGTCTTCGGAGAACGCGGCAATGGTATCCGTCGCGTCGATGCGCACCCATCCAAACGGTTGAAAATGACTTGCCTCACGCACCACCGTCACGCTCGTCGGCAAGGGCTTGCGCCGCTGGGCGTTGAGCCAGGTCACCAGCTCAGGTAATTCCTCCCTGGGGAAGTAGTGCCCGCCCGCCATGGGATGCTCGCGATCATGCTCTCGATAGACAAAGGGATAGCCCAGCCTGGTCAATTCCTTCGTAATCGTGCGGCTGAGCTCCACCGGCATCACCTGATCTTTAGCTCCGTGAATAATATAAATCGGAGTAGAACGGAGGTTGGCCAGAAACGGCATCAGCACGGTATCGAGGCCGCCGGCCATGGGGGCAATGCCGGCAAACAGGGGCGCATCGTGCATGCCGATCACCCATGTGCCGATCCCGCCATTGGACATACCGGTAAGAAAAATCCGGTCAGGATCGATGTGGTAGCGCCGTTGCACGGAACGAATCGTCGCCAACACCAGCTCCTCCGCGTCTCTCGTAAACCAGGCGCCCATCGGAGCAGTCGGACAGGCCAAGACGTAATCCTCCCCCAATCGAGTCTGCCAGCGTTCCAGATAGGCCTGACCGGTAAACCCCGCCCCATGCAGGCACACAACCAATCCATAGTCTTTTGCCACCTGATAGGTCAGGGGAACGGAAAGTGCCAAATCGTAGACTTCCCCCTGCACATCGATTTCCTCATCGGGAATGGTTCCGATCGGCTGCAGGGCATAGTCCCGCCCGGTTTGAATGATCCCTATTGTCTGATCGATTGTGGCATGTGGATCGGAGAGTATGCTCTGAAGCGTACGGGCTGCTTCGTCTGCATCCGTACTGTCCAGGTAGCGGAAGACCTGGGTCTTCATCTCAGCAGAGGAGTCTGCCGCCGCAGCCTTCTCACAATCGGCGACGCCTGCCAGAATCACGATAAGAATGAGTGAGAGAAGCCTGCGCGTCACAGATCTCCTTCCACGACCAGATCTTTCCCGATGCGTCGGACCGTGAGGTGACGTAACGGCAATGCTTGGGCCAAGCGCTTCGGGCTACGGTCGCCAATCACAGCCTTGGCATCCTGCCCTCCCATAAGAGTGGGTGCGAGATAGAGCAAAACATGATTGACCAATTTTTCCCGTAGCGCCGCAGCATTGACGGTACTGCCTCCCTCGATGAGTACAGAGGTCACCCCGCGCTTACCCAACATCGTCATCAGCGCCGGGAGCGAGACACGTCCGTTCTTCGTCGAAAGTGACACAACCTCTACCCCTGCCCGTTCAAATGGGCGGCGGCGTGATCGAGATGCTCGACTCGTGGTCACGATCAACGTCTTTGCTCGGTCCTGCTTGCCACAGACCGTCGCCGTCAGTGGCGTCCTAAGTCGGCTATCGAGCACGACACGCAACGGTTGCCGGGATGCCAGCTTGAGCGGGCGAGCGGAGAGTCGCGCCGTCAGCGTAGGATCATCCTGAATGACGGTGCCGACCCCGACAACCACAGCGTCCACCTGGCTTCGGAGTCGATGCGCGGCTTGTCGCGCGCGCGGCCCGGTAATCCATCGGGACTCCCCCTTCGCCGTCGCCACCTTCCCATCCAATGTCATTCCGGCTTTCAGGATTACATAGGGACGGCCGGTCGTCACCCAGTGGAGGTATGCGCGGTTCAACTGTGCCGCTTCCTCCTGTGCCATACCCGTCGTCACCGTGATCCCGGCCCGACGCAAGGCCGCGATCCCTCGCCCTTTGACCATGGGATTGGGGTCAGTCATCGCGACTACCACCTGGCGCACACCGGATTGAAGCACTGCCGGCACACATGGTGGGGTCCGCTTGCGGAGATGGCAACAGGGCTCAAGCGTGACGTACAGCGTCGCGCCACGAGCATGTGGCCCTGCTTGATTGAGCGCAAGAATTTCTGCGTGAGGTTGACCGGGACCCTGATGAGATCCACGCCCCACGATACGGCCGTTCTTGACCACGAGGGCGCCGACCATGGGATTTGGGCTGGTCTTGCCCTGGCCCTTCGCCGCGAGACGGAGCGCCAGGGTCATGAAGTGGCGGTGCAGTGTGGCGGCAGTCACCGTGCCTTGCGCGTACTGCGCGATCGGCTGCGAGGCCGCTGAGCCGACTTCGTCTTCGTGATCTTCATCGTTGCCTTCTTCGCCTTCGCACGAGACCCTGACACTGTCTGCGAAGAGCCTGAACCGTTCGACCCGGATTCGGCCAACGCCCCATGGGCCGCTGCAAGCCGTGCAATGGGAACACGATAGGGCGAACAACTCACGTAGTCCAATCCAAGTTCGTGACAGAACTCCACAGAACTGGGGTCGCCGCCGTGCTCACCGCAGATGCCGAGCTTGATCCCAGGACGGGTCTTCCGGCCTCCGGCGATGGCCTGTCGCATCAAGGCCCCCACCCCTTCTCGATCGAGCACTGCGAAGGGATCCGCTTCCATGATGCTGGCGGTTCGATAAAAATCGATGAACTTTGCGGCATCGTCACGGGAGAAACCGAACGTGGTTTGGGTAAGGTCGTTCGTCCCGAACGAAAAGAACTCCGCCTCTGCCGCAATGCGATCAGCCGTCACGGCGGCACGCGGCAATTCGATCATCGTGCCCACGAGGTAGGACAGCTTCACGTTGTACCGCTTCATCGTCTCCTGCGCCGCCTCGCGAATCAAATCTTTCTGCGCCTTCATTTCCGAGACCATCCCCACCAACGGGATCATAATCTCCGGGACGATCTTCTTCCCTTCCTTAGCCAGTTCGCACGCGGCCTCCATAATGGCTCGGGCCTGCATGCGGGTAATCTCCGGCATCGTGATTCCGAGTCGGCAGCCGCGTAACCCGAGCATAGGATTGAACTCATGGAGTTCCTCGACGCGGGCCAGCAATCGGCGCTTCTCTTCGAGCTTGGCTCCGTCACGCCCAGTGAGTTCCAGCTGCGCAATCTCCACCATCAACTCTTCACGCTTCGGCAGAAATTCGTGCAACGGCGGATCGAGCAGACGAATGGTAACCGGATAGCCCGCCATCTCGCGATAGAGCCCGATGAAATCCTTTTTTTGCAGCGGCAGGAGCTGATCGAGAAATTTCTCCCGTTCTTCTTTCGTCCGCGCCAAGATCATCTTCTGCATAATCGGGATGCGGTCCTCGGCAAAGAACATGTGTTCCGTCCGACAGAGTCCAATCCCTTCCGCGCCGAAGCCACGCGCGATTTTCGCTTGATCCGGCACGTCCGCATTGGCGCGGACGCGAAGCGTCCGCACTCGGTCGGCCCAAGACAGAATCATCGCGAAGCGCTGGTACTTGTCAGACTTCTTCCCATCCAGCTTGCCCTGGATGACTTGAATGATTTCAGATTCGACGACGGGCAAGTCCCCCTCATATACATTGCCGGTCGAACCATTGATAGAAAGATAGTCCCCCTCGCGAAACACTTTGGCTCCGATGCGAACAGACTGGCTGTCCAGAACTTCCACCGAGTCACAACCGGCCACGCAGACCTTGCCCATTTGCCGGGCAACCACCGCTGCGTGTGAGGTCATCCCTCCCCGCGCCGTCAAGAATCCCGACGCAGCGTTCATCCCGTGAATGTCGTCCGGGCTGGTTTCCTGCCTGACCAACACCACGCGGGTTCCAGCCGCTTTCATCGTCACGGCACGATCAGGCGTAAGAGCGATTTTCCCAGCTGCCGCGCCAGGACCGGCTGGAAGCCCTTTCCCCAACGGATTGGACTTCGACTCTTCATTCGCATCGAAAATCGGATAGAGATATTGCGACAGTTGTTCCGGCCCGATCCGCTGCACCGCTTCTCGCTTCGAGATGAGACCTTCTCTCACCATATCGACCGCGATCTTTACGGCAGCGATACCAGTCCGTTTGCCGACCCGGGTTTGCAGCATGTAGAGCTTGCCCTCTTGGATCGTGAATTCCAGATCGAGCATGTCCCGGTAATGTCTTTCGAGCTTCTTGTAGGTGTGCTCCAGTTCCTTGTAGGCCTCCGGCACGTTCTTCGCGAGCGCACTCACGGGAAGCGGCGTTCTGATGCCGGCGACAACATCTTCGCCTTGGGCATTCATTAAGCATTCACCGAAAAAGTTCTTGTCGCCGGTAGCCGGATCGCGCGTGAACGCCACACCGGTGCCGCTTGTCTCCCCCATGTTGCCGAATACCATCGCCACCACATTGATGGCCGTGCCCCAGGAGTCGGGAATCCCATAGAGACGTCGGTAGGTGACGGCTCGCGCCCCGAACCAGGAGGAAAAGACGGCGTTGACGGCTAAGCGAAGCTGTTCGAGCGGCTCATCGGGAAACTCTTTCTTCGTCTCTTCCTTGATGAGCGCCTTAAAGCTGGACACCAATTCCCGGAGATGCCGCGCATCGAGATGGGTCTCGTGCGTTACGCCCTCCTCGGCCTTTTTGTGCTTGAGGATCGCTTCGAAATGTTCGCGCGGCACGCCCATGACGATGCTGCCGTACATGGACACAAAGCGCCGATAGCTGTCCTGGGCAAACCGATCATTACGTGTCTTAGCCGCCAGCCCTTCGACCGTCTTGGTCGTCAGACCAACATTCAGCACCGTGTCCATCATGCCCGGCATGGAGGCCCGAGCGCCGGACCGGACCGAGACCAGCAGCGGCCGCTCAGGATCGCCGAACCCCATACCCATCGACCACTCGACCCGCTTGAGCGATTTCAACGCCGCATCCCACATGCCGGGAGGATACTGTTTACCATTCTTGTAATATTCAACGCAGGCCTCGGTGGAAATAGTGAAGCCGGGCGGAACGGAGATGCCGAGATTCGTCATTTCGGCAAGTCCGGCGCCTTTCCCGCCGAGAAGCTCTTTCATGTTGGAGGTCCCTTCGGCCGACCCGTCACCGAAGTAGTACACATATTTTTTTGCCACGCTGCCCTCTCCTTCGCATTGACCTCAGTTCAATTCAATGGACCATTGACGCCCGGTGGCCGGCGGAGGATTCGAGACGCAGCCGATACCGGCTGACCAAATACCATTTCACCACCAACCCTAACGCAATGATGGCCACGACAACCAGCACCAAGATGAGCAACCGATAGTCGGCATGCTCCCCCTGATCAACATAATACTGCCCGCCGTCCGGCCCTTGCCGAAACTTGATCTCCCGTTGCAGTTGATGAGTCTTGCCGGACGGATCGGATGGATTGATCCACTCCGAGCAGATGCGTATTGGCTCTGCCGTTCCCGCGACGGGCTGCCAGGCGAGCCGGAGACAAATATCGTGCTTGGAGTTGAATACATCGGGAGTCGCCACCAGTTCATCGAGGTTGATCCCGCTGGCCCATAATCCGACCAGTACGATCGCGTTGCAGATAATCATCAAAGCAAGAGACACCAGCCTGGCGAATCGTCGAACCAGCGCCTTGCGTGCCTCCGCATCACCGGTCACTGTGGTCTTGACATCCATGGGGGGATGTTGTGCCATGGCTACATATCCTGTCTAACTCCCTTGTACCACAATCTGCGAAAAGTCCGCGAATGAGTTGAAGAAGTCATCCACTTCCTGGAGCAACGACAACCGGTTGCTCCGGATGATCGGATCTTCAGCATTCACCATCACTGCTGTGAAGAAGGCGTCGATCGCTGGTTTCAGTCGCACCAGCGCGTCCAGGGCCTGGCCATACTCCCCACGGGTCATCGCAGACATCATCTTCTCCCGTTCTTCCGCAATGGCCTGGTACAGCCCCGACTCCGTGGGATGTTCGAACCGTGCCTGGTCGACCGGCTTGCGGTCCCACTGTTCCTTCTCGACAAGTCGGTGGGCGCGCTTGAAACCGACAATCAATGGATCGAATTCTGGCTTCTTGGTCACAGATTCAAGCGCCTTCATTTTCAGAAAAAGATCCACAAGATCCAGCGTCTTATTGTGAGCCTGCTTGAGCACCGCTTCGATAACATCATCCCGCAATGCATGGATGACTCTGCCGTAGTGTCGGACTCGCTCAAAAATGAATTCGATAATGCGGCAGTTTCCTTCTTGTTCAAAACCTGCCACTCCCTTGAATCCATCATTGATCACGATCGTTCTTGCATGACGAATACATTCCCCCAAATCCAATCTGAGGCCGCTCTCAAGAATAATTCGGACAATTGCCGTGGCATGTCGGCGGAGCGCGAAGGGATCTTCAGACCCCGTCGGCACAAGCCCGACGTGAAAAAACGCCGCGAGCGCGTCCAGTCTGTCGGCCAAAGACAGCACCTGACCGACTACGGTCTTGGGCAATACCCCATCGATAGATCGCGGAAGATACTGCTCCCTGATGGCCTGACTGACCGCCTCAGATTCGCCATCATGTTTTGCGTACTCGCCCCCCATAATGCCCTGCAACTCAGGAAATTCTCCTACCATGCCAGTAAGGAGATCGGCCTTGCACAGCTTCGCAGCCCTACGGCATTGGTTGATTGTTTCATAGTTCTTAGCATCGGGGTTGAGAAGAGGCGCCACAATAGTAACCAGTTTTTCAAGCCTTTCCTGCTTCTGCGCCACCGTCCCAAGCTTTTGATGGAACGTCACGCCTGCAAGTTTCTTGACGCGGTCTTCGAGTCTGACCTTTCGATCTTCGTCGAAGAAAAATTTGGCGTCGGCTAGACGCGCCGCCAACACCCGTTCGTTGCCTTCACGAATCAACGACATGTTCTTGAGTTCGTTGTTCGCGACCGCAATGAAATGTGCGGCAAGCGATCCACTTTTCTTATCGTGCAGTGAAAAGAACCCTTGATGTTCTTTCATCGAGGTGATCAAGACCTCTGACGGCACAGCGAGATACTCCAGCTTGAACCTTCCGAGGATGGCACAGGGCCATTCCGTCGTGAACGCCGCCTGTTCCAGCAAATCCGCGTCGGCATTGAGCCCCAGGCCTTCGCCTTTGCAGATCTTCTCCAGCTGTTCACGGATAGTGACACGACGCTCTTCCTGATCCGGCAACACACCCTGCTGTTTCAACAATCCGCAGTAGGACGAATGATCCGAAACCGTGATGGCCTTGCCGTTCCCCATCACGCGATGGCCGTAAGTTTTGTTGCCCGCCTTGATACCCGCGACCTCAATCGGCAAGACCGCCCCGCCATACAGTGCAACGAGCCAGCGGACTGGACGGGCGAACCGCACACCCGCTTCATTCCACTTCATCGCTTTGGGGAAAGACAGTTCGCCGACGATCTGTGGCAAGATTTCAAGCAAGACTGTTTTGGTCGGACGTCCCGCATCCTCTTTGACTGCAAACACATATTCGCCTTTCGGTGTTTGCTTCACTCGAAGACTCTCGACCGGCACGCCTTGACCCCTCGCGAAACCGATCGCGGCTTTGGTCGGCTGGCCGGCCTGATCGAATGCGACGGACTTCGACGGCCCCATTGCTTCATTGGTAAAAGCTTCTTGGTGAATTGCGAGGCGCTCGACTACCAATACCAGTCGGCGTGGTGTTCCGTACGTTTTAATAGAAGCGCATGAAAGTCTATGGAAACCAAAGGAAAAGTTAGCCTGTGCTTCCAACGAGGAGAGAGCAGGAGCGATAAATTGATACGGCAATTCCTCGACACCGATTTCGAGCAACAGCTCAGCCGTACCCGACGAATGGGCCTTAGGTTGAGCCATCTTCCTTGACGTCTTTTTCATGAGCGAGCTGTCGTACGGCCTGAACCGACTTTCGGTCGAAACCCTCTCGCGGATTTCTCGCGTTCGATGAGCGGATGGCCCATCGCCGTGCGCTCTTCGATGTACCGTTCGGCACATTGGCGGGCCAGCGCCCGTACGCGGCCGATGTAGCCGGTCCGCTCGGCCACGCTGATCGCCCTGCGGGCATCCAGCAAGTTGAACACATGAGAGGACTTGATGCAGTAGTCGTAGGCCGGCAGTATCAGCCGCTTGTCGGTCTGCGTGAGCAACCGCTTGCACTCGGCTTCATACGATTGAAAGGCAGTCATGAGCATGGTCACATCGGCTTCTTCGAAGTTGTAGCGTGACCCCTGAACCTCGGTCTCGTGATGGATGTCCCCATACTTGATCGTGTCGTTCCAGGCGAGGTCGAAGACGTTATTCACCTGTTGCAGATACATCGCGATGCGTTCAGTCCCGTATGTGAGTTCGACCGTAATGGGATTGAGCTCGACTCCACCGATTTCCTGGAAGTACGTGAACTGAGTGATTTCCATCCCATCGAGACGCACCTCCCAGCCTAGGCCCCAGGCGCCCAGCGTGGGAGACTCCCAGTCGTCCTGAATGAACCGGATGTCGTGCTGCTTCGGGTTAATCCCCAGTTGAGCCAGACTCTCCAAATACAATGCTTGAATATTATCCGGCGCCGGCTTCAGCACGACCTGATACTGATAGTAGTGCTGCATGCGGTTCGGGTTCTCGCCGTATCGTCCATCCGTGGGACGCCGGCATGGTTGCGGATAGGCGGCTCGCCAAGGCTCCGGACCAAGGGACCTGAGAAACGTGGCTGGATGGAAGGTGCCTGCCCCCATTTCCAGATCATAGGGCTGATGAATGACGCAGCCTTGCTCGGCCCAGTAGTGATGCAATGTGAGAATGAGATCCTGGAAGGTCACGAACAGTCCAGTGTTGTTACGGAGGTCTGAATTCTCAAGGTAGCCGTGGTGAAATGAGGGAAGAAAATAACAGGAATGCGCAAGGCCTGTCAAGGCACAACCCCTCTAGGATCAAGGAGTTGCAGCACGCGGTCTCTCTAGAATGAAGCGAAGTTTGGAATCGGAGTCCTTGAGCGACTTCATCAAAATTTCTTGGATCGGCTCTTGACGGAAGCGGTGCGGTACTCTATGTTGCAATTCTTGACTAACTCACTCGGAAATAGATCGGCCTCTTATGAAGCTATCCAAAAAAAGTGAGTACGGACTTCGCGCACTGCTTGAGCTCACGCTCGTGCATGGCAAGACGACTCTACAGCGGCACCAGATCGCGACCCGCCAGCACATCCCCATCGAATTTCTCGAACAAATCCTCTTGGCACTGAAACGGGCCGGCATCCTCTCAAGTCGCCGAGGGATGAAGGGTGGCTATGCACTCATTAAATCTCCGAAAGAGATTACCCTCGGCCAAGTGATCAGAATTTTGGACGGCCCTCTCGCTCCCATCGGATGTGTGAGCAAGACGGCCTATCAGAAATGTCGGGACTGCCCCTATGCCGAACATGCCCAATGTCCGGTGCAGCATGTGATGGGTTCGGTGCGTGATGCCATTGCCGGCATCCTGGACCACTACACGCTCGACGACTTCGTCTCCGGGCATCGCAAAGGATAATCGTGGATCTCGTCGTGCTCGTGCTGATCACGTTTGTGGCGGCTACCGTCAACGGCGCCTTGGGGTACGGCTTTTCATCGATTACGGTTCCGGTCGCGCTGCTGTTTTATACCAATCGTATTTTGAATCCCGCATTAGTGCTCGTGGAACTAGTGATCAATAGCTACGTCCTCTTCATCAACCGTAAGAGCATCCCGAACATTTGGTGGCGCGTGGCGCCCATTCTGATCGGCCTCCTGATCGGTGTCGCAATCGGCAGCTATATTCTCTCTCTCGTTCATCCGTCGTGGGTCAAGTTTGTGACCTACGTCATGCTGTTACCGTTGATTCTGCTCCAGGCTGCCGGTATCAGAAAACCCATCCAAGCCGAAAAAGCCATCGCGATCCCCTTCGGAGTGGGAATTGGAACCCTGTATTCCGTCACCACTATCTCAGGCCCTCCCCTTGCGCTCCTATTCAACAACCAAGGTTATGCCAAACAGGACTTCCGGGCCGCACTAGGGGTCATTCGGGTGGGAGAAGCAGTGTTGACGGGGATCGCCTACTATTTCATCGGGCTCTACAGTCACGACAGCATGGAGATCATTCTATATATTGTCCCCAGCGTTCTATTGGGAATTCCGCTCGGGAGCTATCTCATCCGTTGGATGGATCCTGAAACCTTCAGGCGGATCTGCATGGCCTTCGACGCCTTGATCGTCGCGTTTGGATTGTCCAGGGTACTCATCGAATTAGATCTGGCCACCGCGTTCACCACGTACAGCATCCTCACGATCATGATGATCGTCAATGCCTACTTATTGTTTCGATTTTTTCGGGACAGGACGGTCCCGTGAAGGGGGGAGAAGAAGACCTACCGGAAAAGATGCCCGCTTAGTCACGCAACACCACTCAGTACGACTAACAGTTTGCAGACTCACCTGAACGTCCATACCGCCTTCAGCTGATACAGAACCCCGCTTCACATCGGGGAACATGCGGATCCAACCTTTCCATCCTTTTTGCCAGAACAAGCCCACTTACAGCGCAACCACCTTCCGATTGTCGTGCCTACTCATAGGCACTCACGGCTAGCCCACATGGCTCGCGGCCGTTCGTCGCGCAGTTACTAGAACGCATGCGAGGCAGGTGGATCTGTATGGTTTCCCCTTCAAGTTCTCCATCCCAGTACGTCAACGCATCCACGCAATCAGTTAATTATATGGATTAATCGAATGGCGGCAACGAGCAACTGTGGCACACGCTTTGCTGTAACTCCATCGTGCTCTTCTTCTTGCCCAGCACCACGCACGAAGTAGACCAAACCTAAATCAAAGCAGCGATTCCCACTCCTCTGGAGCAGCACATGAGCGATGTGACCAAGCAACTACGGTTCTTACCGCAGACGGGAGTCACAAAGACCACTCGCATGCCGCTACGTCTTCCCACCCTTGTTACGGGCCTTCTTCTTTCAATCATGCCTCTTCTGACCGGATGCGGAGGAGGAGAGGGAGGAGGGGAAGTATCAGCAGCACCGGTAGGAGCTACCGCATCTCTCGCATGGAATCCGGTTCAAGACCCCTCAGTCGATGGCTATTTCGTCTATTATGGCCGACAATCATCAGGTCAATCGGGAAGCTGCTCCTACGAAAGGTCCTTGTTCGTTGAGGCTCCGTCAGTCACGGTTACGAACCTTGAGCCTGACACCCGTTACTACTTTTCTGTCAGTGCTTATAACGGACTCGAGAGCACCTGCTCAAACGAGGTATCGACCGTCACGCCTTCCATCCAAACCGATCAACGAGACCCCTCCCGTGACCCCGAAACGCCGATCATGACCCGCGAGAGTGCATCGCACATATCGGACAACACGCCTGCTGTGATGCAGCGCCCCCACTGACGTGAACGAACAGTGTTGCGGTCGATCCGTCTACATGGATCCTTTCAACCCTTGGGTTCTAACTACAAGTGCACCACCTGCTCTGTTTGACTACAAACTCACCGCACTCCGCATCTGTCTGATTCGCTAAGCTCCCTACTGCTCGTCAGACTGGCTCGCGCAGTTCACGAGGGTTCCCAGTCTGGACTCGACATTCCAACCACAAGTCGGTTACGAAAAACGGGCTAGCTTAGCCTACTCCGCCTTGTTATCCAGAGCCTACCCGACTGACATTGACCATGGTCAAGCCCTTTCCTATATACTGACAGAAGCCCGTATGGAGGTATGCTGATGAAAATCGTTATAGGCCTACTTTTTGTGGTAGCCCTAGTGGTCGGAGGAATCCTTGCGCTTCCCTTTCTGATTGACCTCAACAAGTATCAAGACCAATACAAGCCTCTTATCGAAGACGCCCTCAATCGAAAGGTTCAGCTGCAAAGCATCCGCCTGACTATCTGGCCGAGGATCGGCGCTCGAGTGGACGGGTTTGTGGTGCTGGACGACCCAGCATTCGGCTCAAGCTCTTTTACCTCTCTTACTTCGCTGGACATTGGGGTCAAACTCGTACCGTTGCTTAGCGGCAAGGTAGAGGTAGAAGACATCACGCTCCGCAACCCAGTTATTACCGTCATCAAGAACAAGCAGGGCGTTCTGAACATCTCGACCATCGGTCGTACGGGTGTTACACTGCCTCACACTCCTTCGCGGGCACCTATTCCATCGGCCGAAGGTCCTCTCAAAATCCTCGCACTGTTGGCCGTGGATCGAGTCTCTATCACAAGCGGGAGACTCACCTATCGGGACCTGTCGGCTCCCGAGCCGACCGAGTATATCTTGCAGGATATGGAGATCCTCCTCCAATCCGTTGGGCTAGGCCAATCCCCGAACCTCCACGTTGGAATGCTGGTCCAACCTTTTATTCTCCCGGTGAGGCTTAACGGTACCTTTGGCCCATTAAAAGAATCCACGGATATTGATGCGATTAATTTTCAGCTTGCTTTGGGAAAAACCGACTTCTCCATCACCGGGAAGACGATCGGGAAAAATGCCAGCCTGAACATCAGCGCGCCGGTCATCAATACAGCTGATCTGCCGTTCGCCATACCATTACAGAAGCCCGTCGATGTGAAAAATCTCCAGATTGCAGCTGAAGTACAAAACCAGGATGTACTGGTACAGAACGTCTCCTTTCAGCTCTTTGGCGGGCAAGTCACGGCACAGGGGAAGGCCACCTCAGGCTTCGAGACACTACCGTTTACTGGGAAGGCCACGATTCAAGAGATACAACTTGGTCCAACACTCAACGCCCTGGCAACCACCCAGGTATCGATCAGTGGAACGGCAGGAGCCGACCTCAGCGTGCAAGGCCGTGGGTTGTCCATGCCGGACCTCACGAAATCCTTAGACGGTACGGGGCATGTGGCAGTAAGAGACGGCAAGATCGAAGGCGTGAATCTGCTCCAGGAAGCCATCTCCATTCTCAAAGTCGCCGGCATCTCGCTTGAGAACGTCAAGGCCACGGCTTTCTCCACGATCGAGACCGATTTCGCCATCAAGCAAGGGACCATCCATGTCCAGCGACTCTTGATGGATAGTCACGACTTCCAGGCCACAGGAGGAGGCACCATCGGATTCGATCAGACGCTAAACCTTATCGTGAACCTAAACCTCTCGCAGGACCTAAGCCAGAAAATCGCACGGTCATCGCCTGCCGCAAAGTTTGCCATAAAAGAAAACCGCTTGAGCCTTCCGCTGGTAATTACCGGAACAGCACAGGCGCCATCGTATGGGTTAGATATGAAGGGCTTATCAGGGAAAGTTCAGGAGCAAGTGCAGAAGAAAGTTGAGGAAACAATCGATGGACTGCTGAAAGGGACGACAAAACCAGAAGACTTAAAGCAACAGGGCCGAGACCTGCTCAAAGGACTGTTGCGACACTAAGGAGCCATCAAATGATCGCCATGGATATGACGACCCGATACGCGATGCGATATGTCATGCAGGCCGTAGTTATGACCCACAGAAAAAATGGCCACGTCTTCCCATTGAACTCAACTCATGCCGCAGCCCAATAACGTAGAATGTCCCCGTTGTTTCCCTCACTAGAACCTATCTCAAAATCATGTTCCTATGAATGCACAGTCCTACTGTCATCGAAATGTCCCGATTGAGCGACGGACAATTGACCGATTTACTGGAAGTATTATGCATCACACTCTGGATTTCGTACGGCTCGCGTCCGTCACAGTGTTGCTCAATCGATTTTGAGATAGGTTCTAGAATACGTCCTCGCTCCGGCACATAGGAGCCTGTTGCACAATCCCCTTGACTACCAGTTAGTTCGTATGATAAATCGCCCCCCACGGGTCGAGAGAAGGGCGCCAGGGGAGATAACTTTCCCGCCGTGTGGTTGTGCCAAGACAGTCTCTGCTGCCGTCGGTGTGGCAGGACTAGCTTATCTTCGATGTGGTGTTCCAAAGAGGAACACCACGAATAAAATTCTGATGCCCAACGGTTGGATCAAGAGTCTATTAGAAGCGGAACAGTTGATCTAGAACAAAGGTTATTCCTCACCTGAGAATTAACCGTGGCTACCGACACACATGGACCACACCACGCAGGCAATGCAGGAATCATCGACTACGGAAGGGCGTGAGGCGTCTTGAGCGCCCTTCTTTTCATTATCAACCATAACTGGTATCATAATTTTCGATGATCGCGTTACTTGAATCACAGACAGCATTTACAAAACAATCGGCCTCTCCCTATTCAACCAGTTCAACGCCGGTAGGCAGGTGCCATCCTACTTGTCACCTGTGATATGTCCCATGAGGCGGAACCTCGTCGATAGACCAGACTCACCATTCATACAAATAAGGAGGCGGGAATGACGGGAAGGAATTTCGGTACGTCGATCATGATGATGGGGTGTGGGCTATTTCTATCAGGAGGTATGGCCTTAGCCGAAGACCTCCCCCCATTGCCTCCGGTTCCAGCCGAGTATGCAGACAAACATATGCCGGCTGGAGGGTGGACGGATCCTAAGGCTATCGAAGACGGAGCGCTGATTTTCAGCGGCGAGGCTCATCCGCAGGTCAACTGTGGCAGCTGCCATGGCAAGGACGGTAAACCGGTCAAGAAAGGTGCGCGGGATATGCGTGATCCTAACAATATCTGCCGTTGGTCTGACAGTTTCTGGTTCTGGCGGATATCGGAAGGTGTCCCGAAGACGAAAATGAAAGGTTTTAAGAACAACCTGTCGGAGGAGCAGATTTGGCATGTGATGGCGTTTGAGAACCAGTTCTCGAACGACGGCAAGCCGCACGACCACTCGTGTTACAAACCTGGCAATTAAGAATAAGAATGAAAGAAGAACCCGTCAGGGTAATCCAAAATCAAAGGAGGCGTCATGTCCAAGAGTTTGTTGCGTAGCATGCGTCGTGCTGGATTGATCAGCGCATTGGTCATGGCTCCGTGTCTTGCCATCAGTGCAGGCGTGGCGTCGGCGGAGACCATCAAAGCGCAACTGGCGTTCGCACCCAATGTTCCCCCTCCCATCAAGCGGACCGAACCCGCCAACATCACGGTCCTCCTGGAAGCGAACGAGTGGGTCGGTGACCTTAGCGACGACAACAAATATGAGTTCTGGGGTTTCAATAAGAGCGTGCCAGGGCCCATGATCCGCGTCATGGTGGGCGATACGGTTGAAATCCGTATGAAGAACCATAAGGACAGCAAAGAATCTCACAATATCGACTTCCATGCGATCACGGGACCAGGCGGCGGGGCCAGCCTGCTCAACAGCGAGCCGGGGCAGGAGAGCGGGGGAAGGTTTAAGATGATCATTCCCGGCATCTTCTTGTATCACTGCGCCACCGCATCACCATCCATTCCTGAGCACGTTGCGAATGGCATGTACGGCACAATCATCGTTGAGCCGGCGGGTGGGCTGAAGCCTGTCGATAAAGAATTCCAGATCACTGAAAGCGAGTTTTACACGAAAGAAGGCTATTCCAAGGGCGAGACCATGGAGTTTTCATACGAAGCTGGGTTAGACGAGACTCCCTCCCATGTCGTCTTTAATGGCCATGCGAAATCGTTGGTCAAAAATCCTCTTCGAGCCAAGGCCGGAGAAACCGTTCGGATCTTCGTCACCAACCCAGGACCCAACTTTGTCGATTCTTTTCAGCTCCTCGAACAGCCGTTCGACAGGGTGTACACCGAGGGTTCTTTGACCGCACCACCGGCGGAAAATGTCAAGGTTGCCAAGGTTCCAGCAGGTGGCGCTGTCATGGTTGAGTTTAAAGTCAAGACGGCCGGCACCTATACCCTCGTTGACCCAGTGAAGAATCGTAAGGACATCGGCGCCCTTGGTCAGCTGAAGGTAGATTAGAGGATCTAACCGACTAGGATATCTACAAGAGTAATCCCAAATCAAAGGAGGCGTCATGCTCAAGAGTTTGTTGCATAACATGCGTCATGCCGGATTGATCAGCGCCTTGGTCATGGCTCCGTGTCTCGCCATCAATGCAGGTGTGGTGTCCGCGGAGACCATCCAGGCCCAACTCCTGAAGGCACCCCTTGCTCCCGCTCCCATCACCAGAACCCAGCCAGCCACCGTCGTGGTCAACCTGGAAGCATCCGAGTGGGTCGGTCTGATCAGCGATGATAATAGGTATGAGTTCTGGGGCATCAATGGAATGGTGCCAGCGCCCATGATCCGCGTCATGGTGGGCGATACGGTTGAAGTCAATTTCAAGAACAAGAAGGACAGCAAGGAGAGTCACAATCTTGACTTCGGCAAGGCGACCGACGGAGCCGCCCTGGTCACTGCGGAGCCCGGGAAGGAAACCAAGCTCTCATTTAAGGCCACCAAACAAGGTCTCTTTGTCTATCAGTCCTCCACTGCAGCGCCATCCAACATCCAACACCTGTTAAGCG
The DNA here is from genome assembly GCA_965233025.1 of uncultured bacterium. Classification (GTDB taxonomy): domain Bacteria; phylum Nitrospirota; class Nitrospiria; order Nitrospirales; family Nitrospiraceae; genus Palsa-1315. The sequence continues at coordinate 9,241 of CBDDRH010000166.1, read as the reverse complement.
GCATGTACGGCTTGATCTTAGTGGAGCCGGTTGGTGGGCTTAAGCCTGTCGAAAAAGAATTCTATGTCATGCAGAGCGAATTCTACATGAAGGACGGGAAGAAGAACGACACCCTGCCTTTCTCGATGGACAAGGTCAAGGAAGCGGATGCGTCGTATATCGTGCATAACGGCCACATGACCGCGTTGGTCAAGGTTCCACTCCGCAGTAGAGTGGGAGAGACCACTCGATGGTTCTTCGGCAACGCAGGAGTCAACTTTGAATCTTCGTGGCATGTCATCGGAGAAATGTTAGACCGGGTATGGCCGGCGGGTGACATGTCAAAACCGCCGCTTGAATCTATCCAAAGCACCCTGGTGGGGACGGGTGAAGCGACCATCGGAGAATTCAAAGGCGAAATGCCCGGCACGTTCGTGTCGGTTGACCACTCGCTCTTCCGCACCGAAAAGGGCGCCCTTGGCCTGCTCAAGATCGATGGTCCAACCAATCCTAGCCTCTTCAAGGGTCTGTAGTAATCTGCAGGGAGAGGATTAGGATAGTGCCAAGACACAGCTGATTCAATAGCAGTGTGGGCTCAGCGCAGCACGGTCGTACCAGAGTAACATAAGATGGGGAGGGAGAGGATGAGCCTCTTCCTCCCCGTTTTACGATTGGGAGAAGAGGGTATAGCATCTCGTGTGCAACCGGTTGTACATAACAACGGCGTGCTCGCTTCCATCACCCCCCTACAGCCACTCGGATGGCCTTGCTCAGGAAGGCTCCTCGGTAAGGGGCTCATCCATACCGCCACCAACGCCATCAAAGCGGATAGAACAGATCGGTCCTGCAGAAGATATTGACAAAGCAAAGAGTCTCCTGCTATTAAGCATACGCTTTACTTGTCATGAATCTGAGAAGATGTCCTACGCCGATTCTCGATTTTCAACCATCGGCAATCAGGCAGGAGGGTCAGCCATTTCTATCTCAGCGGCTTCCGACTTGCGATCAATCATTTTCCCGAACGTAAACAGCATCCCTCGCTGCGTGGTCTGATGTCAATCACGCGGCAGTCGGGCGGTGCAACAATATCACATACAGGAGGGTCGACATGAAAAGCAGAAGAAGTAAATGGTTGGGCGGCATCGGCGCTGCGGGGCTGGTTGTCGGATGCCTGGGGCTGGCTGGTTTTGGTTTAGGAACAACAGCTTCTGACGCGCAAGCCGGTCCCTTGGCGGAATTCGAAGGCGGCAAGGCAGTGGCCCAGTCCGCGAGGTGGACCGTGCTCGAGTCCATGAAGGGTGAGGCGGCGTTGGACAATGAGACGGGGCTGGTGTGGGAGACAATCCCGACGAGAGTCACGACGGTGTGGAAAGGCGCCGCCGCTGTCTGTGCGAAAAAGACCGTCGGCGGCAAGAACGACTGGCGCTTGCCCTCACTCAAAGAGTTGGAGACCCTGGCGGATCACACGATCTATCCTCCCCCCGCCCTCGTGCAAGGCCATCCCTTTTCCAACATCGAGCTTCATGGTTATTGGACGTCAACGGAGCACGAAGAGTATCCCTTCAGCGCCTGGGACGTGAACTTCGACTATGGCATCATCGGCAACGATTTTAAGATCAACAAGAACTTTGTCTGGTGTGTGCGGGATAACAAGTAGAATCCGAGCGACTCTTAGGCCATTGTCTGATTTGGGGGTGGCGCAAGCCACCCCCTGCTCGTCCCTCCCTGAATCAAGCACATCGATACTGCTGAAAATCTTGTAATGCAAGGGATTCTCCCGCAGGTCAGCCTTGCGGTGCTCGACTGGGTTGAGCCCTGGTGAGTAGGGCGGGAGTTTGAGCAAACGAAGTGTGTCGGCCAACACTCTTTAGCGCCGTCACAATGCAGTCGTGTGGTTGGAGAATTGGAATGAGCCTCGTTCTGGCGGTGCGTGAATTAGGTTTTGTCGAGAGGCTCAACGGCAAGATCATGGTTTTTAAATGAGGTGCTGATGGCCTGGGAGGTAAGACGGATCTGCGTTTGAAGATCCTCACGTACATAACCTCGAAAACCTAACAAGCCCGACAGTCTCCCCATTCGTTCATGATTATAGCCCCTAGATGTAAGCCATTCACCGACATGGTTCAGGCCACGCGATAAGAGAGGCCCTCCAGTGAGGGCCACCGCATCAACAAGGCAATACCAGACAGCAACCCCGCTTGGAGGGTTTCCCTGGGCCAAGCCAAACACAGGGTCTACCAACGCCCATTTCCAGGCGCCGGCTGCTGTGCCCAGTATCTCCAGCCAAGTTGTAATAAAGAATGCCGCGAGGTACACCAACGGCGAGCGACCTCTAAACAGACAGATCAAAAACACAGAGAATAGTACTGCTCCCCCTACATCCCCTTGCTCTGGAATACCGCTGATCCCCCAAATCGACCATGCCCCGCACACCACAATCACCGTTGCGGCGATGGCTCTGGCATATTTGATAAAGAGCCCGGAACGCGCCAAGGCAATGGAGGTCAAATACACCATGCCGTGACCAAGTGGGACATAGGCCGGTACGTTCTCATATCGATAGGTGTAGCCACCCATACAAACAGAAGCTATGTATTCGCCGATTGTCGTAAACGCGACAGCCACGGCGACCTGCAATCTCACCTCTCTTGTCTCACCACGCAAAAACCCCATCAGACATATGAACGCGATACACCCTAGGGCATACTGTTTCCACACACTCCCGCTTACTTCAAACGCCATGCAGATTGCTACAGAAGCAAACGTGACCGCCGCTATGACGTAATCCCGTTTCCTATGCGCAGAAACGGCATCAATCTCCGGGAAATGACGTAGCAAACCTGACCTCATTGACTTTCAACCCCTCATGAATCTGTCACGTATGTTCAATTGTTCATTCAATTTTCCTGAGACCGAAATCTAACCTGTAGCCGGTCTCACGTCAACTCGACTGAGATCTGTCGAAACCATGAGTTCGTCATCGAGGGCAGCGTTACGCGTGGGAGGTTGATCATCAGATCACGAATGGGTAAGAACGGACCAACATGTCTTAAAAAGATACCGGATGGGTTGCAAATACGATGATGGCGGGAGAACTGCCGTTGTATGCAGCCTCCCGCCAAGAATAACGAAGTCTGGTACCGGTTCGAGAAGGGAAATCCTCGAATCAGTCTTTCTCTTCTTTCTCTTTTTTCTCTTCCTTCAATACCGCCTTGCCTTGCGCCAGACTGGCATTGAGGTCATGCTCGGGAACCTTCTTGTGCACCAGGTTCTGATGACAATCGATACAGGTTGCGCCTTCCGTTTCCATCTTCTTGTGTGCCGCTTTAGCCGACGCCCCTGGAGGCTTGGTGTTCTTGTGACAGGCCCGGCACGTCATGCTGTCCCAGCCCTTCAATTTCATGCGCGCCCTGTAGGCTGCCGCTGGACGGAACTCGTTGAATTTCTCGATCGTAGAGTAGTCATTGGTGAACTCATCGATCAAGAACGGTAACCCATCGACTACGTGTGTGTAGACAGCCAGATGGAAGTTTTGCAAGCCCTGCGGAACGTGACAGTCCTTGCAGCCAGGGTCAGCGCCGAGCGCACCCCAGTGCGAGGACTTTTTCAGCTCCTCGTACGGGTAGGTCTCGGAATGGCAGCTCACGCAGAACTCGGTCCTGGATATCGCAGCTTCCCCGCCGAATACCACAGCAATCGTTCCAACGGCAATCACTGCGCCAAGAGCCAAGGCGCCAACTGTCACAGTGCCTCTCTCTGACATTACTCCTCCTTGCCTATCTCCGCCGGCTTCGCATCCTTCTGGAATTCCTCATGGAACTTCGGGGTAGGCGGACCTTCGAACGTTCCCGATAGTTTAAAATGTTCATGCATGGCTTTGTTGTTGCGCACGGACTTTTCAAAGTCGAACGCATACTTTTTATCCACGGTAGGGGTGAACGGCGTATATGGCTTCTTGGCACCCTTCCACGGTGAACCTTCGTAGTTCAGATGACAGGCACTGCACTTCTCGACGAATTCAAAATCCTGTCCTGCCTCCGCGAGGGACTCGCGCGCTGTGACCTTTTTCGACTTTTCAAAGGCCTCACCAGCCTTGCGATGAATCTTGCGATAATCCGTGCCTGCGCCATGACAGGATTCACAACCGACACCCACAAGGAATTTGTCGGGATCCGAAATTTCATACCCGCCTTCCGACCCGAACCCAGTTACATGGCAGCCGATACAATCCTTATCCTTGGTGTAGTCCTTCTTCGGGTCGAGTTTTGCCTTGACCATGGCTGCATTCTTTTCTTTATTCCTATCGGCTTTGAGCGAGTCGACGGCTTTCGCGTGGGCGGTCTTTATCCATGAGTCGGATTCGCTCTTGTGGCAATTACTGCATTTCTTCCGACCCTCAAAAGCTGTCTCAGCAGAAGCACTCCCAGCAAAGACCATAAATACCACAGCAGCCGCTAGTGCAAATAGAATAGGATGCTTCGGATACTTCACGGGGCCTCCTTTCATCAGAAAAACTATTCGCGGTCGTACTCAAAAATCGAATATGCGTTACTCTATCGTGACTGTGCAAGATTTACAATAACCGTCCTTCCACTTCGGCCATCCAAAGGATCAGCTATTCGATGGCTGTGCAGATGGTATCTTATACACCAAATAACCTCCCTCTTTATAGACCATCTGGAGGGGTTCGAATTCAAGAATCAGCGAGGTCGTCATGGGCAACATCTGCGCGAGCAGCGTCTTTGTGCTTTTTTCATCTGTGAGGAAGTACGCGCGCATGATATTCTGCGAGAATCCATGTACCGTATGGGCAGTAAATTTGTTGTCCTCTTCCCAACGCTTCACCATCGGTTTGAGTCCATGCACATCGCCGCTCCCCTTCACAGGGAAGTCCTTATAGGCAACACCAATATGATCCGGACGCATCAGCCCAAGCTTATAGATGTCTGCGATGTGAACCACGACATACCCTTCGCGTCCGCCGACCAGCTCACGCAGGATCTCGACACCTTCTTTGGGCTCTGAGGCTAACGCGTCCGCAAATCGTTGGAATTTACGCTGCTCTTCCTCTGTCGGTGGAGCCGCCCAGAAGTCTCGTTCATACTTCAAAATGGATTCCATTCTTGGCTTCCAGACCATCGGCATAATGAGAGGTTCATTCAGCTGAGTGGTGAAGACAGGATCTAATCCGGTGAGAAGCTGGATCTGACGCGAGGTGTCCCACCAGGCCAGAATAGCCGCATCCTTGGGCATATGTTTGGAGATGGCCGGTGCCAAGATAGACAGCTCAGAGAGCTTACTATCAAGAAAGAGCATTGGTTCGCCAACGTGATTTTCCCATCCGATCATCACGGGCTTCGAATTTCCTCGGCGTGCAATATAGGCAGCGGCTATCGCTTCTTCCATCCCCTCGACGTGGATTTCTTGCTTTGTGAGCTTAAGATCCGGCCAAGCCCCTAATTCTAGCTTGGGAAACTTTTCTATCCCGCCTTCTTCCACTAACCGATATTGATACGGTGCCGGACCCGGATCGAACCATAAAAATGCAAACCAACCAAGCAATAAAAAACCTCCCGCCGCCAGGATGACTCCTAGTGACGGGAGGATTTTACTACTCGGCCGCGTCAGCGTTGCTTCCATTGTCTGCGCGGCGCCCTATTTCACTTCTGGTTCTTCTTACGTCGGCTCCATCCGGCCAGCGCCAGCGTTCCGGTCAGCAGCATGCCGCCGCCCAGACTGCCCAGCGTCAGCTTGCCGTCGGTGCTGTCGAAATCCAGGAGCCGGCTCGTCTTGCTCTTTTCTTCGAGCTTGGTGACCCGTTCCATCAACAGCATCCGGTCCTTCAGCTTGGTGTCCTCATCCATGATTTCGACATAAGCCCGGTTAATCGCGGCCCAGCCGACCGTATAGGTGAACCCCGGATATTGGTGCGCCAAACTCACGTGCAGTTGCACCAGATGGTCTTCCGCCATCTCGAAGAGTTTCAGCTCGATCGCGGTCGGGCTGTTGCCCTTCGACCAATAGATCTGCCAGAACTGGTCGAACAGCGCCTTCGCTGGGGCCGGCGGGGCCGGCCGGTTGGTCCTCTGCCCGGTCAGGAGGCGCGCTTCGAACTGTTTATGCACGACGTTGTGCGCCTCGTCGTATTTATCCAGGCCGGCGCTCGTGCCGTTATCCATCATCTCCAAGTAGGCGCGGGCGAAGGTCTCGGAATGGCACGTGGTGCAAGTCTTGACCCACGCCTCGTACCGTTGCATACCCCAGTTGTCAAATACAGCCTCGCGAATCCCTGGCACGAAGGTATAATTCGCCCAGCGAACCTTACGCACCGTGTTGTGGCTGAATTTACCCTGGTACTCCATATGACAGCTTTGGCAGGTCGGGAACTTCTGCCCGCCCTTAGCAACCATATCTTTAAGCTGTAGATCCCAATTCCATCTATTTTTAGAGGACTGGTACCCCAGCCCATGCTGCGACCCGCTGTAGGCTTCCCAGTTGTTGTGATCGGCCCCGCTGTGACAGTAGCCGCAGACTTCAGGCTTGCGGGAGTCGGCCACTGAGAATTCGTGCCTGGTATGGCAGTTATCGCACTTGTTCTGATTCGTATGGCACATGGAGCAGCCTTCAGCAATCTCGCGCTGCGACATGCCCGCCCAGATATCGGTCTCGACGTTGGCGCGCCAATCCAGCACGTGCGACGGACGACCCCGTGGCCACTGGTTCTTCGGCCATAAGATCGTGTCGCGCTCAGACTCGCGCTCGGCATACTCCATGAGATGGCAGTTACCGCACACATCGGAAGTGGGCATCTTCAGGTCAACCCGGTGATCCGCCTTCTTCTTCGTGTTGATTTCAACGTGGCAATCGATGCAGCTGACTTCCTTCAAGTTCTCTTTTTCACCGAGCTTGCCGAGCGAGCGCAGGTTTGCCTCGATTTCCTCCAACTTCGCTTTCTTATAGAACGTGTCGTCTTTGGGGGTCAACTTGCGAATCTTGTCAAGATTGGCGTGGGAACTTCTTTTCCACATATGCACCCACCCCGGCGACTCATCGGTGTGGCATTTCACGCACTGCTCGCGCGTCGCCACTTCCTTCACCGATTGCGGCGGCTTGTAGAAGGTCGCAGGATCGAGGTACTTGGTGATGGCAATCGGCTCCCAATACTGGCCGTACTGCCCCTTCCCCGCTCCTTTGCCTGGATCCTTGTAGCGCTTCGTCAACGCCTCATGAAACTCCTTGGGGCTGGCGGACCGATCAAGGTTCAGGGCCTCATAGGTCTCCTTGGGAACGCTGGGGAAGTTGGCCTGCGCGGTCCCTGCGAGCATCACCCCACAAACTACTAGGCCACATCTCAACCAGAATTTGTTGGTCATACTAACATCCTCCCACAGATGATAATTGCTCTATTTATAAGCCAAGCCGTCTAATGATTGTACGTGTGTATGTGCGGTATTCGCGTCTACTATTGTTCAGATTAGCAGTTATAATTAGCGTGCCGCGCATATATATCTCAGCATAAATTCGATGTCAACATATTAAGTGAGCTTAGTATAAAAAAAGTCTCATAATTTTGAATTTTGCAAGTCTAGTGCCATCAAGTATTTTTGAATGGTCAGGGGGCAGCCTAGTCGCACGTTATCGTAATCGAGAACTCTCCTGATTCTTGAGACTACGGTCTTTCGCGATCGATCACGACGGTGATCCCGCCTGCTCCGGGCTTCACCGGCTGACTCATTCCCTCCAAGTCTCCACTCTGCGGCATGGCTTGGCCGGACTTCGAGAGACGAGCCACAATGACCACCATGCCCACATCAGAAAGCTTTCTGGACGGCATCATGCTAGTCGAGTCGTCGAGATGAAAGGCAAATGGCAAATCTTTCTTCGTCGCGCGAACAATCGCTACGGGCATCGGTGGGCCATTCGTCTCGCGGGCGAATACAAACAACGTATCCGTTGCAGATCCCTTGCTTGCCAGGCTCGGTGCCATCGTCACCGTTCCGCTGATTGCAAGCGACTGTGCGACCTGCACAGCCGGCCCGGATGACATAGCCGGCTCGCCATACGCAGGCAGCGTCGCGGCAAGCAACAAGCCACCAACCAGCAGACCACATTTCAACCGATGTTTGTCGACCATGGGCAGTACTCCCTGTTTATCACGACACATCGTATCGTGGTTTGGATGCATCTCTCGCTGAGCAGCCAGCGCGCATATATCTCAGCACGCATCGGAAGATGTCAAGGGGGGGTTGGAACTAAATCGTCCAGCAAATTGCAGGAACCAGCCATCCCAAGAACCTTTGAGGGTTCAACGGCAGGGGACTCACAAGAATGTGGCGAGGGAACGGCAGGACGATTTTGGAGCGCGATTGACTAGGGTCTTTCACGATCGATCACGACGGTGATCCCATCCACCCCGGATTGCACCGGTTGACTCGTTCCTTCCAGGTCTCCACTTTGCGGCATGGCCTGGCCGGACTTCGAGAGGCGAGCCACAATCACGACCGGCCCTGCGCTGGAGAGTTTTCTGGACGGCATCGGGCTGGTCGAATCATCGAGTTGGAAGGTAAAGGGTAAATCCTTTCTTGTCGCCCGTATGATCGACACCGGCATGGGGGGACCGCTCGTCTCGCGGGCAAATACAAATAATGTGTCCGTCGGAGATCCTTTGCCGGCGAGGCCTGGCGCCATTGTTACCGTGCCTCTGATCGTACGTGGCTGTCCGGATTGCCCGGCTGGCTGGACTGGCGCTGCCGATTCCGCATATGGTCTTTCGCGATCGATGACGACGGTGATACCATCCACTCCGGACTGTATCGGCTGACTCGTCCCCTCCAAATCTCCGTCTTGTGGCATGGCCTGGCCCGACTTTGACAGACGAGCCACAATCACCACCGGGCCTGCGCTGGAGAGTTTTCTGGAGGGCATCGGACTGGTCGAGTCATCGAGCTGAAACGTGAAGGGTAAATCCTTTCTCGACGCGCGCACGATCGACACCGGCATGGGTGGGCCATTCATCTCGCGTGCAAACACAAATAATGTGTCTGTCGGAGATCCTTTGCCGGCGAGGCCCGGCGCCATGGTCACCGTACCTCGGATCGTACGAGGTTGTCCGGTCCGCCTGGCCGGTTGAGCCGACGCTACTTCCGGCTCCGTCAATGAAGCCACCGCCTCTTGACCGCCGCCAAGGCGGCTCTTGGCTTCTTCGATCGCAGCCACCAGTTGTTGTGTCATCTCCGGATCTGTGTCCGAAGGAAGGTTTGCG
>CBDDRH010000165.1:0-10497 GCA_965233025.1 uncultured bacterium | reverse complement strand
AATGTAGCCGGCCCGGCGAGCTAGCATCGCATCGGCCCAATTCTGGGCGCACGAAAACAGAGCAGCGCAGCGAAGGTCGCCAATCATGTCTTACTGTCCGTCTGCTGGGCGCGTACCACGATGGCTATTTAGAACTCCATTACCCAAAGGTGTACTCGTTGGCTCTTTCTGCGCCAAACCTGAACCGCGGCTTAGGAGACTGGCGTTACGATGAATTCAGAATTTCAGAAACTGGCAATCTGGTTCACGAGATCGAATGGAGTAGTTTCGAAGGAGACAGCACATGGCTTATCGAGGCTTCGGACATCCAGTTCAAATGGATACCCGACGCCTAACAGTACTCAAGCCACTCCCAAGGTTAGTATCAATCCGGAGGGGTTCACCCCAACTGACCGTGCTCATTTTGTGCTCAACTCCACCTCACTCCAGCCAAAGATTGATTTTTCTCTAACTCTTGGTTGGACTTGGCCTGAATGAGCCTGAGTAGGCTGGAGTAGGGTCGTGACAACGCTTTCCTAAACCGTTGGTCGGACGTTCAAATTTACCCCCACCCTTTTCCCTTCCAGGCTCGCTATCTCTTCAGGAAAGGGGGCTGATTGATCTTCCACTGCGTGCGGCTTTCTCACCCTCCCACCCACTGGCACGCCGAGACGTGCCATGAGCCCGGGCGAGGGCCTTCCAGTTCGCCACACCTCACTTCAAGGGAGTGGCCAAGGCTGCCCTTTACTGCGCGCATCGAACGAGCACAGTTTCACCGTGCGCGTTCTGCGAGCAAGAAGGGCACCTGGCCACTCCCTTCTATCCTTCCCAGGCCGCGCGTTGCGCGAGCACAGAAGATCATCAGCTTCCATCCCCTCCTCTCACTTCTTAAAGATCAGCCTCGGCTCCGTCATGCTCCCCATCGAGACCGCCACCAATTCCCACCCGCTTGCTCCAAACTCGTTCAGCATGGTTTGCATATTTTGGGTGTCAGGAAGGACCTCGACGATTTTGTACTGGAACCGTTTCGGCTCTTGCGCCTTTGCCGCAAACGGCTGCCCCATGAACAGCAGGAATGCCAACGCGCAAAGACTGACCCCTGCTATCACCCACGCCCCCGAAAGACGTACGCTCTGCATATCTCACCTCGCGTTGTATGTATGTATTATGGATGCGCTACCCGCCAGTTATGACCTGTCCCTAGATCGACTTTTAAGGGCACCGACAATCCCAGCTTCTTCCCTGTCGCTTCCATCTCCGTTTTCACAAGTTGCTTCGCCTCTTCCAGTTCCTTCTCCGGCACTTCGAAAATCAATTCGTCGTGCACTTGCAGAATCATCTTCGTATGCGGCAGCTCATGGCACAGCCGCCGGTTCACATCGATCATCGTCACTTTGATGAGGTCCGCGGCTGAACCCTGGATCGGACTATTCACGGCCATGCGTTCGCCGAATCCACGCTGCACGGGGTCGCCGCTCTGCAACTCGGGAATCGGACGCCGCCGGCCGAGGATCGTGGTCGTGTAGCCTTTTGTTTTTCCTTCTTCGATATTCCGGTCCATCAACGCCCGCACCGCCGAAAACTTCTCAAAGAACGTCTCGATGTACTTCTTTGCGTCCGCCTGCGGCACGCCGATATTGGAGGCCAGACCGAACGGACTGATCCCATACACAATGCCGAAGACGACGGTCTTGGCCACGCGCCGCATATCTCGCGTAATCTGGCTGGAGGGCAGACCGAAAATCTCCATGGCCGTCGCCATGTGGATATCCTCGCCCTTGGCAAACACGGCGAGCAAGCGCGGATCTTGCGATAAGTGCGCAAGGATACGAGGCTCGATTTGGCTGTAGTCGGCACAGAGCAAGGTGTGGCCTGCCGGCGCGATAAACGCTTCTCTGATTCGTAATCCGTATTCGCCCTTCACCGGAATATTTTGCAGATTCGGATCGGTAGAGGAGAGCCGTCCGGTCGCCGCAACGGTCTGATTGAGCGACGTATGGAGCCGCTTGGTCTCCGGATTCACCAATTCCGGTAGCGCGTCCACATAGGTGGACTTGAGTTTACTCAAGCTCCGATAGTTCACAATCTGCGCGGGCAACTCGTGCTGAGTAGCGAGTTGTGTCAGCGTGTCTTCATCGGTTGAGTAGCCAGTCTTGGTTTTCCTGATCGGTTTGAGTCCCAACTTCTCGAAGAGCACCGTGGCGAGCTGCTTCGGCGAATTGATGTTGAACTCGCCGCCGGCCAATCCTTCGATCGCCTTGATCATCTGGTCGAGGTCCCGTTCCAATTCTTTGCTGAGTGTGTGCAGACCCTCGACATCCAGTAAAAACCCGTTCCGCTCGATCTCGGCTAACACGGGCACCAGCGGCATTTCCACGTCGGTAAAGAGCGCGAGGCTTCCCTGCTCCGACAATCGTTCTGTCATCGGCTGGGCGAGATTGCCCAGCACCGATGCGGCCTCCGCTGCCCCCTCTCGCGATCCGGTGTCTTCGTCGAAAAGAGATTGTGGTGCGGTGCTTTTTTTTTGCCCGGTCCCAAGCCGATGGTTCAACACTTCCCATGCGATGGTTTCAAGCTGGTGATCGCGACGATTGGGATTGAGGAGATAGTCCGCCACCATGGTATCCAGGTAGGGACCGGCGAGAGTCACTCCAATGCGGTGAAAGGCCAGTAAGGTCGCCTTCAGGTCATGGACCACCTTGGTTCTAGTGGAATCGTGCAGCAACGCAATGATGGGCCGCATGTAGGCTCGAACGTCGAGAGGAATGAACGCGGTCTTCCCTCCAATCGACAGTGCGATTCCCTGCACATCCGCCTGCACACCTGGCCCAGGGGAGAGCAGACATTGCAAGCCGAGGGCGCCGCTCTTCGGTAATTCCTCCACAAATCGCTGTGCGGATGGTTCATCCTGAACGATCTCCGTCTCAACCGCATTCGCCTCAGTCTGCGTGAACGATGGCTGAAATGATTTGAGGAGTGTGGTGAACCCCAGCTCGCGCAACAGATCGGTGAGCTGGTCCTGATGCGGAGGCTTCAGATGATAGGTTGCGGCATCGAATGTGACGGGACTATCCACTTCAATGGTCGCCAGCCGCCGGCTGAGACGGGCATTGTCCGCCTGGTCGATCAGCAGAGCCTTGATCCGAGGCGGCGTAACCTCCTCCACACGGCGCAAGAGTTCTTCTATCGTGCCGAACTGGGCGATCAGCTTCATCGCCGTCTTCTCGCCGATGCCCTTCACGCCGGGAATATTGTCCGTCGCGTCGCCCATGAGCCCCATGATCTCCACGACGCGCGCCGGTTCTACACCAAAGCGTTCATGGCACTCCACTTCGCCGAGCCACTTGTCCTTCACCGGATCGTACATCCGCACATGCGGCGTCAGGAGTTGGAACATGTCCTTGTCGCCCGTGACAATGACGACGTCGAAGCCGGCCTGTTCTGCCTGGTGCGCGAGCGTGCCGATCAAATCGTCCGCCTCGTAGCCGGCTTGCCGGACTGCGGGGATGTTGAGGGCATCCACCACACGATGGATGTAGGGAATCTGCGCGCTCATGCCTTCCGGCATCGGCGGCCGCTGCGCCTTGTAGGCCTTGAACTCCGTGTGACGCAACGTCGGGCCCTTTTCGTCAAACGCCACGACGAGGCCATCCGGTTTCCGTTCACGAATAATCTTCAGCAACGTCGTTGTGAACCCAAGGATAGCGTTGGTCTGGAGGCCTTGGGAATTATTCAGGGCGGGCAAGGCAAAGAACGCACGATAGATGTATGCGCTCCCATCGATCAGATAGAGCGTCTTACGGCTGGGCTCTGTGGTTGGCATGGACTAGCCCGCATTATTCATGACGGTTCGTCGCGAAATCGCCCCAAAGCGCGTTCCTCGTGAAGCGTATCTCGTATCTCGCATGAAAAGATACAGACACACTCTTTCCTTCCTGCGCTTCACGCGCAAAAGCAGCGGATCGGCGATTGCAGCAGAAGTGTTCATGGATAAAGCGGGCTATGGGCCGGGAGCCAGTGTCAAGGGTGGTTTATCAAACTGACGGCGCATGCCATTGATGACACTCAGCAGGGTCGGCTGGCCGACCATTTTCGCCTCCAACTCACGCTTTTTGGGGAAATCCATGAGCGAGATTCCGATCAACATCGTCAGGAGGCCCTGTCCGGGCAAGAAAAGCATGGCAAAGCCGGCCAAGAGGAACACGACGCCGACGACGTTCTTGACGACCAAGCCAAACAGACGCAGCGCTGGATGATGGTCTTTCATCCAATGGCGGGGAGTACGCGTGTCAAAATAGTCGGCGGGCAGGCGAACCAGAATCAGCGGGATGGCAATCAGAGATCCGATAAATCCGATGACCGAGGCCACGGTGAGACCGATAAGCACATCGACAGGAACCCATTGTTGTATTGTTGCATATAAGTCTTCCATGCGCTCCGTATCCTAGCATGCGACCTGGGGGCACTCAAGCCGACAAACCAAGCCTTGACGAGTGTTTACGGCACGTTTCTCACGGGCTATAATCTTTCCGCCATGTCGCTTCGTTCGCTCATCACGCTTCGGATCAGCACCTTGCTAGGAGTTGCGGGTCTAGGTATAGGGCTCCTGACCTGCCCCTTTCTGGTCGGCGCGTCCGATGATCTACATATCGAGATTACGAAGAAAGGCCTGGGCAAGGAGGTCGTGATCACGAAGGGAACTCGCGAGTGGTTCATGCTGATTGAGGTGACGCCGGAGAATTCCGTGATCCTGCGGCAAGAGAAAGAGCGCGATCTCTATCTCGTGGACGAAAGTGAAACGCATGATCGTCCCATGACCACGAGCGAAGTCGATGCAGCCATTACCGACTATGTGAACAGCGTGAAGACGCGCGCCACGAAGGAGTAGCCACCGACCATGCCGGCTCAACCCAAATTCGTCATCTTCGCCCATCACGCCACCTACGACACGCTGCACCAGGTCGCAACCCTTGGTCTCACTGCCGCGGCAATGGGAAAGGACGTGATCGTGATCTTATTGTTCTGGACGATCAAGAAGCTGGCCGAGGGAAAGATTGATCAGGTGGACTTTCCCCCTGAGTATGCTGACTCAGCCGGTGAAGTGGCGCGGCTCTTGAAAGAAAAAAAAGTGCCGAAGATTTCTGAAATGTTTCAGGACGCAAAACACGTCGGAAAGTTTCGTCTGATCGCCTGCAGTGCCGGCCTGGAATACATGGGCGTGGATAGTGCGGCGGTCGAAAAGAACGTTGACGAAGTCATGGGGCTACCTGCCATTATTGCACTTACCTCGGACGCAGAAACGAAGCTGTTTATTTAGCGCGAGACTCGCGCGAAAGGCGAGACAGGCGCGACTTGCTTCTCGTTTCTCGCCTCTCTCGCCCGTCCCGCACATCTCGCTCGCGCTCGCTCATCGCGAGCGCGTCACTCCTACCCGATCGCAATATTCGATGAGTTTGCACTTACTGCAGAATGGCGAGACCGGTTGGCATAGGTTCTGCCCGTAGGGGACAAGCAAATCGTTGAAGGTGATCCAATGCGGCTTTGGCAATTTCCTGCGTAGCGCCTGCTCAGTTTCCTCCGGCGTCTTCGTCCTTACGTAGCCCCACCGGTTGGTGATCCGATGCACATGGATATCTACGCAGATGCCGGGCTTGCCATAACCGACCGTCACCACCAAGTTCGCCGTTTTCCGACCGACCCCCGACAGCGTGACCAGCTCATCGATGGAGTCGGGAACTATGCCTCCATAGACATCCAGCAGACGACGGCAAATGGCATGAATGGATTTGGCTTTCGTCCGGTAGAACCCGACGGGATAGATGGCATGTTCGATCTTCTGAAGCGGGAGGGTCAACATCGTAACCGGCTGATGCGCCAGCGCGAATAGCCTGACACTGGCTTCACTAGTCGTCTTATCTTTGGTTCGGAGGCTGAGAAGACAGGAGATGAGGATGCGAAAGGGATCTCGGTTCGACTCGCGCGACACCACGCCGAGGACCGGCTCCTGCCACTGCCGAATCTCGCGCTTCACGATTCGAAGCGCAGCAGCAATCTGATCCTGGCGCATGGATGAGAAAGGAGTATACAGACCTTGGGAGGAATGCGATCAACCGAACGGGCAAGCCTGTGGAAAGACGCTTACTCTGGCTTACGCTTCGACAACCACTTTTGACGCCGCCGCTGCGCTTCGCGCTGCTTGGCTTTCTTCCTGACACTCGGCTTCTCGTAAAACCGCCGACGCTTCAGTTCGCGGAAGAGTCCTTCCCCCGCGAGTTTCTTCTTGGCAACTTTGAGGGCTTTCTCGACGTTATTATTGAAGACTTTGATTTCCATTCTTTTCGACTGTGTACTTTCCCAGGCGATGCCTGTACAGGTTTTTTTCTCGTGCCAGCCTGACCTTTATTAAGGGTCGCAGTGTAACATGCCCCCCTGAGTTCCTCAAGACGGTTTGTCATTTGCTGAATCCGGATGAAAAGAGAAGACTTAAGGCGTTGATTATGTTGAATGATTATGTTTTCCTGGACTGTATGATACCCGGCATCCGCCGCAGCGATCGCCAGCATCAATCCTACGGTGAGATCAGACCGAACGCGTGGCTTCACACCTGACGAGCATGCATGAAGAAGGGCTCCGGCCTTCGTCGCGAGCTCGGCGATTTCAAGCGGGATCTCCGTCGCCAGGTGGAGCGCAGACGACAAGACTGCGGGACGAGTCCGGTCTGTCTTCGCAAGCTTCGCTGCCTGGGTAAATCGCTGATAGGCATCGCCATCCGCTCGCATGAGTTCGCGAAGCCGCCGGACAATCTCATTCAGCTGATGTTCCACTCCTTGCTGCCGGCTGAGGCGCGCGCCCATAATTCCCAGCGAGGCCGCGAGAGCGCCCACCAAGGCCGCGACCGTGCCGCCGGCCGGCATCGGAGTCGCAGCGGCCACCGCGTCCAAAAAATCCGCGAGCGATTGCGCGTGCCAATCAACCGGCTCCTGCTCACGAGACGGATTCTGTCGTGACGGCCTACCTAATAGCCGAGTCTCCAACCTCATTTCCAGTACTTGTGTTGAATCAAACTGCTCAAACGCGAGACTATGCCCGGCTGCCTGAACCAACGCTGCTTGAGGCACTAGCCCGATCACTTCGCTCCCCGCTACCTCGACACCATGCTTGGCTGCACGGGCTCGGACCGCTTCAAACGCAGCATGGAGAGGTGTGATGATGTAATCGGTGAGATTCATGGCAACCTGAACCATCCGTCGGCTGGCTAACTCCACCCCGATCGCTTTGAGATGGGGCAGCCCTCCGTTCGATTGGCGAATGTCTTTCGCAATGGATCGGGCCAGCGCCAGATCTGTCGAGCGGAGATTCACATTAAAGGCGATCAAGGGCGGTCGCGCACCGATCACCAGGGCGCCGGCCGTCTTGTGAAGGCGAGCGGGACCAAAGTTCGGTGTCCAGTCCGGATCGGAGGCCATGCGGAAGGCAAGGCCTTGAAGTCCCCCTCGACGAACTGATTCAAGCGGAGCATGATCGCGATGCATGGCGGCCTGTTCGTAGAGAAATACTGGAATCTCCAGCTCTGTTCCTACCCATTGCCCCAATCGCTTCGCCAGCTGGATACAGTCCTGCATCGTCGCACCACGCAACGGCACGAACGGCACGACATCCGTCGCCCCCACCCGCGGATGGACACCCTTGTGCTTCCGAAGGTCGATGAGGTCGGTCGCCACCCGAATTGTGCGAAAGGCCGCCTCAACGACCGCATCCGGTTCGCCGGCAAAGCTCAAGACGGAGCGATGGTGGTCCCGATCCATCGTGTGGTCCAACAGCCAAACCCCCGGCACGGACTCCACGGCATTCACCAAGGCGCGCACCGTCGTCTGGTTTCGCCCCTCACTGAAGTTAGGCACGCATTCGATGAGTCGATCCACGTCCACGCCCCATCAAGAGTCAAAACAACGAAGCCGGAGGTCGGTCATCCCTCCGGCTTCTCTCTCCGCTCAGCCCCTGCCTGTGCAGTTACTTCGTTTTTTTTACAAACGCTTTATAGATCGTTCCCGACTTCGTCTGCTCTTCTTCGAGCCCGACCATCAGATGACCGGTCGTGTCGCACCAGGCCGGCATGTCCTTCTTGATGCCTTCGTCGTCTGAGACGACTTCAAGGACCTGGCCCAACGTGAGTTCCCTGAATTTCTTCACGGTCATGATAATCGGCATCGGACAAAAGTATCCGAGTGTATCGAGCTTCACATCGGCATGTGGCATCAACAACTCCCTGAAAGCTGAGGTCAAGGCTTGGCCTAGCCTTAGCCTCAACCTTAAATAAACAAATTCACGCTGCCCTGCTTGGCTTCTGCAAGATAGGTGGTTACTCCAGCGAACTGATCAATGCCCTCGATCAGCGTATCCTTGGTGATCCCCATAAGTCCCATAGTGGTCGTGCAGGCAATAAAGTGCACCCCGAGATCCAGCGCCGTCTCCATCAGTTCCGGCACACCCGGCATCCGGTTTTGCTTCATAACCTTTTGCATCATCTTCGTGCCCAACCCCCACATATGGAACCGCGAGAGAGGAAGACTGTCCGCGCCACCTTTATTCAGCAGGCCGAACATCTGACGAAGCCAGTCCTTGGCAGAACTGCTCGCTCCTTTCCGGCGAATGGCGTTGAGGCCCCAGAAGGTGAAAAAAACGGTGACCTGCATCCCCATGGCAGCGGCCCCGGTCGCGATGATGAATGCCGCCATCGCTCGATCCATGTCGCCGCTCAACAGCACAATGGTCACCTTCTCGGGCTTGGAGGCCTGCAAATCTGCCAACGCCACCGCTGGATCCATCTGTGCAATTGTCATGACACCCTCTTTCCTATCAGATCCGCATGAATGCAGCGATTTTAATCCGATTTTGACTATAGTCTCCGCTTCTTTTTCTTGTCAAGGAAGGGGTGGGAGGGGAACAGCCAGACCATCCTTCTTGCTCGCCGAGGCCGCACGATCAGAATGTGCTCCCTCGATGCGCGCAGTGAAGGACAGTCTGGCTGCTCCCCTTAGGGTAAAGTGGAAAAAATCGGGAAGCTCTCGCCTGGGCTACTGGCACGTCCAGGGACATCGATTGCGAAGCAGTCGGAGGGTATGGAACGTGGGGAAGTTAGACGCAGAGGGAGACCGAGCAGATCAACCCGCTATGGGAAGTACTGGATCGTGGCAGAAGGGGTCGAAGATACAGTCTTGCGGTGCGTGCAACGAAGAATAGTCTGGCGGTTCCCTATCTTGGGTTAGAGAGGGGAAGTTCGGTGCCGGCTGGCTTGAAGTTTCTGACCCTCTCGCTATGTTCACGATCGATCACGCTGCTGCAGTCCATAACACCGGCGAAGTGGTACGATAAACTGAACGCCGCGCATCTTGCGTTGACGCAAACCGGACCGCTGCTCGACCATCCGTTCAAAGATCGAATCACGCTTTGCTGAAAGACTTACGCGCAATGAACACCATGGCGAACAGACGCGCGAAGCGGGTCACGCTTCACCTTGTTCTTCCCTTCTCGGCGGTCGTTTTTTGCATGCAAGCCGTCCCGCTCTGGTCAGCCGACAGCCGTCATGTCGCAACGGTGCCTGCACTGGGTGTGCTCGCCGGCGGACAGACCGGAATTATTCACTACATCGTGCTCCAAATCGACAAAGGCCCTCGACGAGAGGGCCCGACGGTCCAATTCAATGAGATTAACCTCGGCGGCGGTTCAATCGTCAGCGAGGATTGGAAGGAAGGCGTTAGGCAAGCAGTTGTGGCTGCCACGAAGGCGGTGGGAGAGGACGGACGAGAGTGGGTGATCACGATCAAGAACCGGTCATACAATGCGTTGACCGAGGGAACGAGTGCCAGCAGCGCCGTCGCGGTCGGACTCGTGGCAGCCTGGCGAGGCGACCACATCAAATCAGACGTCGCCCTGACCGGAAAAATCATGCCGGACGGTCAGATCGAGTTCGTGGACGCACTTGTCATCAAAGCTGAAGCGGCTGTACGCGCACGGTTTAAAACCATACTGGTACCTCGAGGGCAACTATACACAGCTGACTGGGACCTCTCCCAGCTGGCAACCAGATGGAATATCAACGTCATTGAAGTGGCAACGCTGGAGGAGGCGTATCTGCTCATGACGACGCCAGGACGCTAGCAGGATGCTGGGACTCTCAAGTAGTCCTAGATGTGTGGGTCGTTGAATTATCGCAGTGCCACGATAGTTGTTCCGCAGCTTGCTAGCGGCTCACTTCGCATCCATCTGCACCAACAGCCCCATCGCCTGCTGAATCTGGGGACGTGTACCGAGTAACACCACAATATCGCCCGCCATTAACCGGGTATTGTCCGACGGATTGGCTTGCGTCACCCCAACATGCGTCCAAGCAATCACCGAAGCGCCCGTGCGTGAGCGAAGAGCAATATCAGCCAACGTCTTCCCCTGCGCAGGCGAATCGTCATCGATGCGGCACGTTTCGACTTCCGCATCGCTCGAGGTTCCGTCACGAAGATGATG
>CBDDRH010000164.1:0-10769 GCA_965233025.1 uncultured bacterium | reverse complement strand
GAGGGTATGGATTTCGCCGGAGGATGTGAAGTGGATACCGTGGACTTTGTTGACCACATCGCGAAGGAGGTAGCCGTTGATCATGCGATTGACGGTGCCCTTGAAGACGGTCGCGATTACGTCTCGGCGGTCGCCACCGATGGCGCCCTGCAAGCTGCGCAGATAGGCGAAGAGGCCGGGACCTTTCTTGCCGTCGGGACCTCTGGCTTCCTCGTTGTTCACAAAAGCAATCAATTCGTCGCCGGTGATGCCGTCAGGTTTGGCAGCCCAGTCGCGCCAGCGGTAGGGCGGTTCGATGGTGTGACGGAATCGTTTGCCGGCGAGTTTGGCATCGGTTTCGCGAATCTGCTCCAGATCGTCCAAGAACTTGAGGAACATGATCCAGGTGAGCATGGGCAGACGATCGAGGTCGCCGTTCAGCCCCTTATCCTTGCGCATGATATCGCGCGCAGACTTGATGAGGGAGCCCAGCTGCTGGGCGGTTGTTAGCGGTGTTGCTGGTTGTTTTGGTTTAGCCATAAAGCGATCTCAGATCTCACATTTCAGATTGCACATTTCAAATGGAATTGTTGAGTGTTTTTGGCATGGAGTTCAATCTCAGATTTCAGATCACAAATAATAATTTCAACTGCCGGATGAATCCTTGCCGGATTGGCGGATGCGGTCTAGTTCTTGGAGGAAGGCGTCTTGATCCTTCTTTGCTGCCGTTCGGGCGCGGGTGTTGTCGTTCAGATGCCGTTGACCGGTGATGTCGCTGTTCTTGAGTTGCTCGATCCAGCCGTACAGCTGCCGTGATGCCTGCTCAGCGCGGGATTTCAGATCGCAGATCTCAGATTGCAAAGGGGAGAATTCGGAGACGCGCTCCAGGAGACAATGCATGGACCGGACTTCACCGGCGGAGCCACGAGCTATGTACAGAAACGCCAGGAGTTCGTTCGTGCTACCGCGCTCGAACCCTTCGGCGATGTTATTCGAGATGGAGAGCGTGGCGCGTTCTAGTTGATCGCGCAAGCCGGCGTGGCGACGGAACGCGTCGTGACTAGTGAAGGCGTAGGTTCTCCTCGCTAGTTCAATGCCTGCTTGCCAAACGGGAAGATCTTCGAAGCGTCGATACTTCATCGTGTCCCGCGATTCGTAATCTCAAATCTCATATCGCACATCACATATTTGAGATCTGAAATCTGTGATTTGCCTATGCGTTTCGCTATGCAGCATAAAGTAAGGTCTGTAACTGCGTAACGGCCTGGCGCAATTGGTCCGGTCCTCCGAACAGGCTGGCAATCTCCACAACATTCCCTCGCTCTGAGATCGGCGGGACATGCAGCACATCCGGCAAAACGAATTGCGCCGTTCCATGTTCGGCATACTTTTCCAGAAGTTCGTTGAGAATCGCCTTGGCTTCGGGGCCGTATTGGTCGAAGAAGTCTTTCTTTTCTTTCTTCAGCCGATCTGCTCGCTCCCGTCGGGTTCGCAGGGGCGCATTAAATGCCACATGACAGAGGAGGTCAAAGGGATCGGCATCCGGTTGATTGGCCGCCGTAGCCAGGCTGTCGAAATCAATTCCGCGCTCTTCTAGGCGCGGAATAATACCCGACCGCTTCTCAGGATTGGCCCATTGCTCACGCAGCTCTGGCGCGGAAGGATAGAGCGTGCGCACCTTGTCTGCCGTGTACTCTGTAAACCTGACCACACGCAACTGCTTGCCGTCCGGATCGAGTTCATGAACGATATGCGCGACAATCTCCACCTGACCGCCATCGGAATAAAACTTGCGCCGCTCCCCTTCCCTGTCATCTGAGATCTGAAATGTGTCTTCCTTCTCCGCGATGACCGGCTGCTCTTCGACGATCTCATAGGTCTTCGGTACCGTTACACCAGCCTCATCGACTTGCTCCTCGGTAATCAGCACCGGATCGCCGTCGAAGTCCGGATCAGCAAAGAGGCGTGTGGCTGAACCGGTATAATCCAGAATATTGAAGTACAGTTTGTTGTAATCATCACGCACGCGCGTGCCGCGCCCGATCATCTGCTTGAACTCGGTCATCGAATTGATCACCCTTGCCAGCACGATGTTCTTGCACGTCGGCGCATCGACCCCGGTGGTGAGGAGTTGGGAAGTGGTAAGGATCACCGGCGTGGTGGGTTCCAATTCTTGAAATCGTCCCAAATGCCCTCGCCCGACATCTCCCTCCTCCGAAGTCACCCGACAAACATAGTCAGCATATTGCTGGGTCAAATCCGTATTGAGATTGTTCAGCGCTTGTCGCATGTCAGCGGCATGCTCCTGGTCCACGCAGAACACGATGGTCTTGGCGAAGCGATCCGTCTTCTTCATGAAATCTGTCAGGTGGCGGGCGATCGCCTGCGTCCTTGCGCGGAGTGCGACGACACGCTCAAAGTCCTTGGTGTGATATTCGTCGTCAGGAATTGCGCGGCCATAACGATCAAGATCGCCCTGGCTTGGACGCCATCCGGCGGCGTCCCATGCGCTGACTACCCGATGCACCCGATAGGGCGCTAAGAACCCGTCGTCAATGCCTTGCCGCAGACTGTATGTATAGATCGGATTGCCGAAGTACGCATAGGTGTCGCGGTTGTCCTCTCGCAACGGCGTTGCCGTCATGCCGAGCTGATGGGCGGGCTCAAAGTAGTCTAGAATCTCCCGCCAATTGCTCTCGTCGCGTGCGCTTCCCCGATGGCACTCATCCACGATGATCAAATCGAAAAAGTCACGCGCATATTCTTTATATAGGCCGGGGCGATGCTCATCCTTGGCTATCGCCTGGTAAATGGCGAAGTACATCTCGCGGCCTTTGTTCACTTCGCCGTTTTCGATCTTCCAGCGCGCATCGCCGAACGGGGTAAAGATTTTATCCTTTGGATCATCGATCAGAATGTTCCGGTCTGCCAGATAGAGGATCTTGGGGCGACGGTATTCGCCGGGCTTATTCCAACGCGCTTGCCACAGCTTCCAACAAATCTGAAATGCGACCACCGTCTTCCCCGTCCCTGTCGCCATTGTCAGGAGAATGCGACGCTTGCCTTGTAAGATCGATTGCACAGTTCGATTGATGGCAATGTCCTGATAGTAGCGCGGACTCTTACCTGAGAGATGGTTGTAGGGTGTAAGCAGCCGTTCGGCTGCCGTATTGTCTTTGAGCTTCTCGCCTGTGCGGAGTCGCTGCCAGAGTTCGTCAGGAATTGGAAAGCTTTCAAGCTCCCGTTCTTTACCCGTCAGAAAGTCGAACTCCACGATGCCATACCCGTTGGTCGCATAGGCGAATTTCAGACCGAGGACTTCGGCATAGTCTTTCGCCTGCTGCAACCCATCGCTTGGTGATTTGTATGCGGCTTTGGCTTCAACGACGGCTGTCACGAAATCGCGCGTGTAGCGCAAGAGATAGTCTGCTCGTTTCTGAGGTCGACGCCGGACTGTCTCGCCGATTAAGACGATCCGACCATCTGTAAATGTTTTCTGTTCGGTAAAGGAGCGTGGGTCGTTATCCCAGCCTGCTGCTATGAGCTTCGGGAGGACATATTTCCGACAGGTATCGGCTTCGTTGATCATGCTTCACGCAGATAGCAGGCCTAGAATTTCGCCGCAGAATACCCTTTTCCCCTAGAGAAATCACCCCGCCTTCCGAGGAGCGGGGAGACGGTTTCTCTGGTTTGTTAGGTTTGTTTGGTTGATCTGGTTGGTGGAGAACAGGACATGATTAGCGGGACAGCCGAGAAGCGGAGCTGGTTTATCTGGTTTGTCTTGTTGGCCGGATCGGAACCAACCAGAGGAACCGGATAGACAAGACAGACCAGAGAAACCACATGAACCAGATGAACGAGCTATCTGCGTTGGAGGACGGACGTTACACGAGTTCTACGTGTAGGCGACTTAGCGGGCGAGCGCGGGAGATTTTAGAGTCAGGGACTGAGGAGGAACGGCGGAACTCTTTGGCGGGGGTCCACCCCAAATCAGGACATCGGGGCAGAGGTCGACCCCATTCGGCCAAACGACCGTCCCTGATTCGACTTTAACCTGTCGAAAAGCGAGAGGGTCTTTGCGTATGGTCTCGAACATCGGGCCCGTCAGCAGATCGGTGATATCGCGCTCGACGATCGACCCATTTGTCAGTGTGAGTCGAAGTCGAAAGCTTTCCACCGGCAGGACTTCACGAATCCGAAGCAAGGACACAGGCGAGTCTCCTCGTATTACTCAAGCGGGGCGATGGGTGCGGGCGTGCGGCCACTCCGTGCCAGTTCCCAATCCCGCCGCAATTCGTCCCGATGCAATACGGCCCATTCTACCACTAGCGCCAGCGCTCGGCGAGGCAATTCACCCCGCACCACGACCAAGGTGTCAATTTCGATCAAGACTTCATCCTCTCCATAGACCGCATGAAAGTGTGGCGGGTCATGGTCATTGAAGTACATCCGGATAATAATACCGAAGAAACGACAGAGTTCAGGCATCCTCACCTCTCCAAGTCGTTCGTTGCCGCCGCAGAATACCCCTTTCCCCCAGAGAAATCACGCTTCTCCACAGGGATGCCTTTGCGTTTCGTGAACATGACTGGAGGGGCGAGGCATCCGCCGAGGCTAAGCCAGGAGGTCGGTCTCGTCTATCTGGTTTGTTTCGTTTATCTCGTTGATTTCGTTTGTCTGGTTTGTCTTGTTGGCCGGAACGGCAAACCCACCAGTCGCGGTGGTTAATCTCGTTGGTCTGGGATCTTGTTTGTCTGGTTCATCTGGTTAGACAGAACTAACCAGATGAACCAAATCAACCAGAAAAACGAAATACACGAGATAAACCATATAGACAAGAGAGACGAGGACTGAGGGGTTCCTCAGGTCTTGAAACCGATCCGGCGGGATTTTGGCATGGGCGATTCCATGAGTTGGCGGATGGCATCGAACAAGGAACGAATGTGGGTATCATGTGACTCGACCCTTCTTTCCAACTCGGTCAGCTTCTGTGCAAGCTCCCTGTGGGCCCCAAGTACCTCACGCACTTTTACAAAGGCCCGGACTACGTAAATGCTGACCTCGATAGCCCTCTTCGAATTGAGCACACTGGCCACCATCACCGCGCCGTGCTCGGTAAAGGCACAGGGCTTTGCAGGCGAAAACTTGAGCTTTGCTTTGTAAGGTGGTCGCAATTTGCGACCACCTCGACTTTCTCCTTCGAGGTCAGCTGAAACATGAAATCTGAGGGGAAGCGATTCCTATTCCGTTTGACTTGTTCATTCAGACGTTTTGTTGTGACTCCGTAGAGATGTGCCAAATCCGTATCCAGCATGACTTTGTGGCCACGGATCAGCAGAATGGCTCGTTCGATTCGTTCACTGGGCAATAGGGCCTTCATGTTTCCCCTCCACTCTGCGCAATCCACCAGAAGGCCAATTAGATACCCTGTTCACTGTATGAAATCAACGAACGGAAACCAAAAATACCAGTATTACTATGTGGTTAGAAGATCGGCAAGGCAATACAAGGCCGAAAACGAGACCAGCGAGATCGGGGGGAATTGCGCGAAAGAGGACTGGTCTGACTTGTTGGTCGGGTCGGGCGAACCAACCAGATGAACCAAAGAAACCAGATAGACCAGACAAACCATCTCTCTCCTCATGTTATCTGCGGCTCAGTGGGAGGACTGCCGTCAGATTCGTACTGAATCGTGCTTGGTTCAGTTTCGGGTGTGACTCGCCCTACATCGAGGAGGATGGCGACCAACATGTCGCTCAGGACGTTGACGCCGGAGCGGGCTCGGGCAATGATCCAATCCACGGTCATGATGAGTGGAATGGCGGCGCCGATGACATGAGGAGGCAAGCCGGCGGCTGAGAGGACGAGCGGCAAGACGATCATTCCTGCTTCCGGAATGCCGGCCACGCCGGCTCCGGCAATCATCGACGCGGCGACGATCAGCACCTGGCTGTCCATCGGCAGGTCGAAGCCCAGCGCTTGGGCGAGAAAGAGCGCGGCCATCGCTTCATAGAGGGTGATGCCGTCGTTGTTGAGGTTGGTGCCGACACAGGCGGCGAGGCGCGCCGATTGAGGCGAGACCTGCATTCGGTCAAGGCACCGGAGGGTGACGGGCACGGCGGCGAGACTGCTGTTGCATGACACGGCGGTCATGATTGCGTCGGCTCCCTGTCCCAGATAGACCTTCGGCGACTTCTTCCCGATCAGCCACGCGACGAGCGGGTAGTAGCCAAGCGCGTGGATGGCGAGTCCGACGAGCATAGTAACGAGGAAGATCCAGAGGACGGCGAAGACTCCGATGCCTGCCTTGCCGACGACCTGCGCGACGACGCCGAAGACGGCGAGCGGCACTGCCAGGATGATCCATCCGAGGATCTGCACGAGCCAGGAATACACGTTCTCAATGACCCGCACGAGGGTCTGAACGACTCCCCGACCCTGATTAGTATTGCCTCGCAAGCGGCGAAGGGTGGCGCCGAGGCAGAGGGCTAAGAGCACGACTCCAATGATGTTGCCGGTAGAAAACGGAGCCATGATGGTGCGAGGAATATAGGATGCGAGGTATTCGATCGGACTCTGCGTCCCTGTCTCTACTGTTGCGGAGGCGCCCGCCGATGGCTTGGCGGTTGGCACGACGTTCAGCAAGTCCTCAACGTGGCCATTCCAGGCTAGGCCTGGCTGCCAGGTGTTCATGATCACGAGGCCGATCGTCATGGCCACGGTGACGTTGACGAGACAGATGAGGAGCAGCTTGGTCCCCTGACGGAGCGGGAGGCTGGTGCGGACGAGCGCATCGAGGATCGCAAAGAAGATGAGCGGGATGGCGAGGGTCTTGAGCAGCGTGACGAGCAGCAGACCGAGCCAGCCTAGATGTTCATTCTTCAGACCACCCAGATACGGCTCTTGACCGAAGATCACGCCAAGCAACGTGCCACAGGCCACCGCGATGAGCACTTGCGTGTAGAGCGGCAGCGGGATGAGGCGAAGTGTTGCCTGCATAGGGATTTCTGGTCTGTCTGGTCTCTCTGGGTTTCTGGTTAGTTCTCTGGTCCGGACAACGGGACAGACGAGACAGACGGAATAGACCAGATAGACAAGATAGACCAGAAAGACTGCATCCTGCTAAGCAGCCCGGTGAGTTTTCGGGCCAGGCTCCAGGATAATATCGAGTCGCCCTCCGCAGGCAAGGACGATCCTCTGAAGCGTGCGGAGTTCGTAGCGATCGTACTCCGCGTTTTCGTAACGGCTGATGGCAGAGGCCGTCGTCTTCGCTCGCTGCGCCACTTGTGCCTGAGTGAGTCCCGCTTCTTGGCGCAGCCGAGAGAGCTGCTCACCGATTGCCAACTTCTGTACTTCCTCTTCAAATCCTTTGCGGAACTTTGGACTCGCCAGCTTTCTATCTAGCCAACCCTTGCCCGCTCGCGTCGCTTTAGTCTTCATGCTTCACTCTCCCTTCAAAATCTTTCTTGCAGGCTTCGGCTCGGTCGATTTCTCGTTTGGGAGTTTTGTCGCCGGCCTTCCTGAATCCATGCGTCAAGATCAGTCGCCGACCGATGAAGAAAAAGCACAGGATTCGATCGGCCTCGACCTTGAACTCAAAGATCTGGTCTGTTTCGGTCAAATGTTTGAACTTGCGTTCATTCCAAATCTTCCCCGTATCTCCCATGCGCGAAAACAGCGCAGCAAACTTCTGCTGACCACTAATAGATAGCTGTTCGAGCCATGCTTCCGCCGGCGCAGCCCGGCTTGGAGCGACGTAGAACTCGATTCGGAATACCGCGCCGTCATAGACCAGGCGACTTGACGGCAGCTGACTCGATGGATCTGCCATTCTCCCTTTCTTGGGAACATAGCATATATGCTACTACGCGAACAAGCGCGCGGCGTTCATCACCCATGTAAATGATCCGGACAGGCTTGCTCATTCTCTCTCTTGGCTGAGGGCTGATTGATCTTCCCCTGTGCGCGTCGAAGGACTGCGCCGCGAGACGGACAAGGAACTGGTCTATCTTGTCTATCTAGTCTGTCTGGTGTTTCTGGTTAGTTTTCCGGTCCGGACAACGAGACAGACGGAATAGACCAGATAGACCAGACAGACTATTCAGTCTGCAGGTCGTGGAGCTGGTCGATGAGCCGTTGGAGCTTGGTGACGGCGTGGCGGCGCTGGTTGGCGGTGACTTGCTGATCGACAGCGAGGGCCATGGTTTTGACGGCGATGCGCATCTGGTGAATGGCCTCTTGATAGGCCGGGGGGCCAGTCTGGTCGGGATACACGACCAGCAAGGCACTCAGTTCACGGGTGACGTGTTCGGGCGTGCGCGGTTGGCGGAGGAGGGCCAGAAGTTCCTGTTGGCGCTGTTGTTGGTATGTGGCCCAGAATTGTTGGTTGTCTGGAAGCGCGAGGCTCCATTGGCGGATCTGAGCCTCTTGGTCTTTGGACAAGGACCCAAGCCAATCGTCGAGCCAGTCGATGATGGCGTCCGCCCGCTTCTTGAGCCGCTCCTGCGCGGGGGCTTGCACGAATCGCACAGCTTTGGCGTAGTCCTTCTGCAAGGCTGCTTCAAGGGTGCGCACCTGGCGAGAACCGACGGAGGCGAGGACGACGCCGCTATCGGCGATGATCCGGTCGAAGAGATCGGCGCGCAGGTGATCGTAATTGGCATAGACCCAGTCGATGTCCTGGTTCGTGAGTCCCCGTTCGAGTCGTTGCCGGCTCTGCACCAGAAAGCTTTCGTACTGCGGAATGGCTTCGTGCCGGTGCCGGGCCAGCAACGGCGCGAGCCGCTGAGACAAGTCGCGGCGTTGGTCTGAGGTCAGATCGAGGTATTGATCGGCTTGCCACAGAATGATCCAGTCCGCATAACGATAGAGCGAGAGGAACGAGCAGCCGGCGAGGAAGAATAACAACCCGGCGGCACACAAGGTCCACAGGCCCCGCCGTCCTGCCCTCGTCTTATGCTGTGTTGCGTGGTGGGTCATGAACGTGGCACGTATGTTCTCAAGAGTTCAGGCGGGGAATCAAGTGCGCGAGACGAGCGGGACTGGCGGGAAACGCGCGACTCGGGTCTGTCTGGTCTATCTGGTGCGCGAGACGGACGGGACTAGCAGGAAATGCGCGAAACGGGTCTATCAGGTCTATTCGGTCTGTCTGGTCTATCTGGTTGGAGAAGATGGCGAATACGGTTTGTCTGGTTCTTCTGTTGGGTTTCCGGTGCGGCTACGAGACAAACGAGATAAACCAGAAAGACCAGATAAACCAGAGAGACGTGCACGTGCCCTAGGCTGCGTGAGGGCCTGTTCTCTTTTCTCCTCCCTGACGAATGGCTTTAGCCAAATCGGCGGAGCTGGCTCCAAGGAGTAAGAGGGAAGTGACCAAAAGATCCATCGACACTGACGGATCGCCGGCTTCCATTTTCGCCACTCGGGATTGGCTGGATTGGAGTCGTACGGCGAGCTGGACTTGCGACAGGCCCTGTTTCTTCCGACGGTCCCGGAGACTCTGGCTGAGCGCCAGCTTCATTTCAATGAGGACTGCATCCACTTCCGACAGCCCGAGAAACTCCTTCACTGACCCGACAACCCAACCGGCCGCTTTCAGTCTGGCGCGTTTACTTTTTCTCATGGCTACTCCTCTGCCCCACCAATTCTGTCGTATTCACGCAGCCTGCGATTGCAGGCTGCGACAACCGATTGTGGTGTTTGCTGTGTCTTCTTCAGAAACACATCGAGAATGATCACCGCGTCAGTATCTGCCCTGTATATGACGCGAAACGTGCCGGCTTCATCGTTGATCCGCAACTCGTGGCATCGTGGTCCAATGGCCGGCATGGGCCATGAGTGCGGGAGCCCAAGAGATTCCCCTTGCTGCAACAACCTGAGCAAATACCCCGCTTCGAGTCGCGCGGTTTGCGAAAAAGGCGGCGTCTTGACTTCGCCACGCAACCAGACAAGTGGTCTGTCCCTCCTCCCATCATCACACGACGATCCCTTGACTGACATGATAATATGTCATATCTGACATGTCGTCAACCTCATTTGTGAGATGTTTTGTCTTTGGCATCGTTACTCCTCCTGGCTTCCCTCAGGTCTTGAATCCGATACGGCGTGGTTTGGATTCCGGCTCCGCCATGAGTTCCCGAATGGCTTCGAAAACGACACGAAACTGGCCATCGCATTTCTTTTCCAGCTCATTGAAGCGTCGGGCAAGCCCTTTGTTCGAGGCGATCATCTCTCGAAGCTGAACAAACGCTCGCATAATCTCTATGTTCACTTGTATGGCTCGCTTGCTTCGAAGAACACTCGATAACATTGCGACTCCCTGCTCGGTAAAGGCATAGGGATAGGCTCTCCGAAGACCGCCCCAACTTGAAATCACAATCTGTGATTTCAAACGGTCGAATTCCTGTTCCGTCAGTTGAAACATAAAGTCGGCTGGAAATCGCTCCCTGTTACGTTTCACGGCCTGTATTAGGACACGCGGTTCGACTGCGTAGAGATTGGCAAGGTCTGTGCTCAGCATCACCCTATGGCCACGTATTAGAAGAACACGCCGCTCGATCTTTTCAACCACTGGAAGACTGCTCATTCATCTCCCCCTTTTTATCGCTGTTTTTCTTTGTGGTCACAGTTTGTGACCACATTCAACCTCTCTTGTATGTTGAAAGTTAGTTGCTACTATGCCGACCTCAAGTAAACGGGACGTGATAGACCGATTCCTCCAAGGTCCATTGAGGCCGCAACCAAGCATGGTTCGTCACGTCCTTCCTCCCGAGAGCTCGTACGGTTGCCAG
>CBDDRH010000163.1:0-5901 GCA_965233025.1 uncultured bacterium | reverse complement strand
CGGGTTCCGATCGGCGTCATTGGCATTATTTATGAGTCCCGTCCGAACGTCACGGCGGATTCCGCCGCCCTGTGTTTGAAATCCGGGAACGCCTGTGTGCTTCGAGGAGGCAGTGAGGCAATCCATTCGAATACCGCGATTGCGACGGTCCTCTCGGAGGCGGCAGAGAAAGCCGGTGTCCCGGCCGGGGCAATCAGTTTTGTCGCACGGCCAGACCGTGAGCTGGTCCCTCTTCTGCTGAAGCAAGATCGCTACATCGACCTGATTATCCCGCGCGGCGGCGAATCGCTCATGCGCGTCATCACCGAGCATGCGACGATCCCTGTCATCAGGCACGATGCCGGTGTCTGCCACATCTATGTCGATGCCGATGCCGATCCAGCCATGGCGGAGCGGATCTGCTTCAACGCAAAAGTGCAGCGGCCATCGACGTGCAATGCGATGGAGACCCTCTTAGTGCATCAGAGCATTGCGCGTCATTGGCTCGCTCCTTTTATTGAGAAGTTGACGGCGGCCAACGTTGAGGTCCGCGGCTGCCAGAAAACCTGCCAGCTGTCATCGTCGGCCACATCCGCGAGCGACGAGGATTTTGGAAAAGAATTTCTCGATCTCACGCTTGCGGTAAAAGTAGTGAAGAACGTCGATGAGGCGATGGAGCACATTGCCAAGTATGGCTCGCGCCATACGGAAGCCATCGTGACATCCGACTATCCGAAGGCCATGCGGTTTTTGCGCGAGGTCGATGCCGGCGCGGTGCTGGTGAACGCCTCGACCAGGTTGAACGATGGCTATCAATTCGGGCTGGGAGCAGAAATCGGGATCAGTACGTCCCGTATCCATGCCCGAGGCCCGATGGGGCTGGAAGAATTGACCTGCTTTAAGTTTATTGTGATGGGAAGCGGGCAAGTCCGCGAGTAGATGCCCTCCGATCCACGTTGTGCCGCATTGACGACCCCCGGTCACCTTCGCTTTTCAACCAATCTTCCCTTTGCACAGGATCTCGACCGGGCGGGTGGACGTGTCGTCCGCCAGGCCACCGGGCATCTCGTGTTTTATCGATCAGACGGTCGCCGGTTTCTGGCGACCGATCCAGAAGGAAACCCGTTGCATGAATGTGAGTGGGGCATCGACTTCACAGGCGAGGTAACCCTCCTCCGCGCTCGGATACGTCTGGATTGGGGGCAATGGGTCGGGTTGAAGCCGGCTGGCATGGTGAACGAAATCAGCCTCAATCTTGCCAGTAAGCCTGGCTGGCAACGGCTCACGGCGGACGATTTGCGGGCGATGGCCGCTCAGGCGCTCCGGGTTCCGCTCGAGGAAGTGCGGTTTTTCTATCGGGATGAGGATCTCCTGATCGAACCGACCGGCAACGCAATGATCCGCCAGAGAAAAGATGCGCTCTATGTGCTCCAAGACGGGGATTTTGAACAGGCCCGCTTCATGTCTTGCATGGGAGCGATGCATTGGTCCTCGATCGACTTTCTCCCGGTCGTCGAACTCTTTCAATCGCTATTGCCGGGAACCGGGTCTGCGGTCTTTGAGTTGATTCGCGGACTCTACGACGATCAAAATGGGGGAGCATCGACCTCCCGGCCCTTGCGATATCGGGGTATTCCTCCCTATCCATCAGAAGCCGCGTTTCGTTTGTTTAGCAGTTTCTTTACCCCGCAGGCGTCTGATGGCAATAATCCGTTCACGCTCTTCATGAATCCTGAACGGTCCAATCGCGTCATCTGGCTGCCGACTGGTACGCCGCCGATTCGATATTTCGATCAGCGCGCGGGGGCGTGTCTAACTATTCAAGGTGGTGTGTTGCACAAGGTGACGGTAGCGTCGGATTCCGCCGGGCTGTCCTACATAAGGCCGAAAGGTCGTCGATTCGTCCCGTGCGATCGGAGTGCACAGATCACCGGGGCGCATGTCATACTGAAGGATCATGATCGTGAAACGACGTTGGCTGTGGCTCTGCCGCAAGAGAGTCTGGAACAGTCGGGCGAGCCTGTGGCCATGAGTCCGGTCGACTGGCGGTCGGTGTTTGTCCGGGGTGTTCCGCACATTCCGCCTGCCGACGCCTACGGAGCGGTGTTGCTCTATCCGGACGACGAGTCTGAGATCGGCGAGTGCTCGGCGCAACCGTTCGTGGCGGATTACATACAAGATATCGGCGAGCAAGATCGAGAAATCGGCATGGTCCTTTCGCGAGCCCAGCGTGTGCTCATCGACAATGGCGATGCTGTCATTACGACCTGCATGACGTTTGATCGGCTGAGAGACTATACCGTGCTGGTACGGCATCCGGCATTCGCGCAAAAGCAGGCGCAACGACTCTGGAGCATCTGCGCCGAGTTGCAGCGGTGGGATTGGCTCTCGCACATTCGATTCGTTTCGGACGACGCGCCGCACGATCGGGAAATTGATCACTCCTATGACGTGGTCTACCATTGGGCGCCCTATGACAGTGGGGACCGACCGGCGAGTCTGGCCGAACGTATGAAGCGGATCAGCCAAAGTCTTCATGGAGGGGGCACTGCGTTCGTCATCGGTCCGGCACAGCTCGGTCAGTATGGCGCCACTTATGGACTCCAGGTCTGCTGGGAAGAACCAGTCGAACAGCTTCCCACGTTTCGGATGCACCGAACCATCCTGCCGAAAGCAAGGCTGCGGGCAGGGCTGACGTTGTTCTATCTCAAAAAAGTCTAACGTGCTTGCACCGGGTGTTCCAGATCGACTACGGTTGCCGAGATGAGCGAGCCGACTCCAGAACAAGTTACCGGAGAGGAACCTGGCGACAAGATCATCGTCTATTGGGAACGGGAGTATTCGACGGCCATCGCGCCGGAGAGGTTAAAGCTCGACTTCACACCGCATCGGCCGTTGTTGTCCGGTATGTCCCTGAGCGAGCAGCGGACGGTGGCGGTCGAGGGCTACAAGGTACTTCCCGACGATTGTGGACCGGTGCGGACAGTGGGCCAGTACGGCTGGCTCATTCGGTCTCCGGCGGACTGTAAGATTCGGCGAACAGCCGATGGGGTCAAATGGCAAGCCCCGCCGATCCTGCCGGAAGAGCGGATTCTTGGCTACAAGTCGTTTTCAGGGACCTATGTCGATTTGATCTTAAACAGCGGGTATCCCAAGCTCTGCTGCGGTATTCGGTTCTACTACCCCAAGCAGGTGGGGCTGATGATGAAGGATGTGCCGAACCACTTCTATCACTATCCCGATCGGACGTTTTTTGTGTGGGAGGGAATGAAGACCCAAGAGTATAAACGCACGCCGAATATGTACGACTGGCTTCCGGACTATGATGCCTTCACCGCCAACTTTCTGTTGCAACTCACAAAGCCGACGACCATCAAGCGAGGCGACCCCATCGGCATCGTGGTGCCGGTCCTCTTGCCGAAGCAATTCGCACTCGAAGAGCTGAAACCGAAAGAATAATTCTTCTGACGCCCTACGAAAGCGTACCTGGTCGGTTGTGGGACTCAAAACGGCGTAGGGGAAGGTTGGCTCATGAATACTTGGCTGATCTGCGTACTGACGCGGTGGCTTCGCTGTCTCCGATGGCTATTGCAATGGCTCCACCGACCAGCACGAGGGCAATGGCCACACGTCTGTGGACAGGCTTCGGCACCCCGACGCGTATTCGCTCCTCCCAAACCCAGATGGGTCAGGAACGACATCGTTCGGCTCAAAGCGCTCATGCCGCTCATTCAGCCCGCAGAACTTGCACTTATGAGTTGAATTCGCGTGATCCGGTCCAGGGCATCGGGGGTGTATATGGTTTTCTGGCCAAGCGGATTGGTGATGTTTCGGAGGCGTCCGGCGGCATCGAGAATGCGCTGGGTTTCCCGATTGAGCGGATCTTTGACCGTGATCAAATCGCCCAGCTCATACGTGAACGTGGTGACGTTCGTGAGTGGATCGGTGATCGTGAGCGGCTGGCCTTGGGCATTCACGGTGAGGGTCGTCGTCTTGCTCAGCGCATTGGTGATGGTCGTGAGATTTCCCTTCGCATCATAGCCGAACGTGGTGGTGTGGCTCAGGGGGTCGGTGACCGTGGCGATCTGATTGAAGGTCGATTCATAGGTGAACGTGGTCGTGACGGCATTGGCCGTCCCATGGAGCTTCGTGACGGTCAGTACGTTGCCCTTGCTATCATAGGTATAGGCGGTCTTGCGGTTGAGCGCGTCGGTGACACTGAGGAGGAGATTCGTCGTCGCTTGCCATTCATAGGTCGTCGTTTGTGCTTCGGGCTGACCGTAGGCATCGGTGCTGGTGAGTGTGTAGCCCGCGGCATCGTAGACACTTCAGCGGTGCCCAATGGTACTCCTCGCTTGCAGCATCCTGGGGCAAGTGCGGTACAATAGCATGGTATCAACCAGAAGACGAGGAGGCCCACGATGGCACCGATGGTGAAACAAAAGGTGACGGTACAACCGGGCGGGGTGGTGCATGTGCAATCATCGGAGCTGGTTCCAGGGTCCACAGCCGACGTGATTATCATTCCTGACGCCGGTGCGGTCGCAGCCCCCACACTGGCCGGGTTGATCGGGAGTGCGGCTGGGGGGTTCGGCTCTCCGGCCGAGGTGGACGCCTTCATTCGTCGAGAACGCGACGCATGGCCGGCCTAACCCTGTCCGGGCGTGTCTATCTCGACACCAACATCTTCATCTACGCCCTCGAAGGGTATCCCGTCTTTCGCGCGATCCTGACCACAGTCTTCGATGCCCTTGATCGCCACGAGCTTTCGGCTGTGACCAGCGAACTCACACTGGCTGAGGTATTGGTCAAACCATTCCTGGACCGGCACACCGAACGTCAAGCCGCCTACCTCCAGGTTCTGCAACCGTCTGCCTCCTTACAGGTCGTGTCCGTGAGTCGTGAGGTGCTGCTGGCCGCAGCCCGCCTCCGGGCAGAGTTGGGCATTAAGTTGCCGGATGCCATCCATGTCGCCACCGCCCAACTCACTGGCTGTGAACGATTTCTCACCAACGATACCCACCTTCCACACCTTCCTGGACTAACGATCGTGCCGCTCTCGAACCTGTAAGACACCACCCATCGAACGTGGAACTGCCCATCCAGCGGTCTACCGGTATGCAGCGACGGGAGCGCTCCTATGCTTATACAACTGCGAGATGTCTGGAGGCGTTGTCTCCAATTCCTCCGATGGTTCTTGCGGTGGTTCTACCAGTCCCCACGGCGACGCTGGGTACGGGCCAATGCCTCGTCACAGTCTCGCCGCTTCCGGGCTGTGCCCAAACCCAAGTGGGTGGAGAATGAAGTGGTGAGACTGAAGGCCCTCATGCCGCAGGCGGGTTGCCGGACGATTGCCCATCATTTTAATCGGCGGTGGTCCGCCAGACGAGACATGACGGTGAGCAAGACCTATGTGGCAGACCTGTGCCGGCGCCACCAATATCTGATTTATGAGGCGCGCCAGAAGTTGAAACATCGCGTGCCCCGGCCCGTCCCACGTAATCGGATCTGGGGCTGCGATCTGTTGATGAAGACGGATCGGCACGGCCAGCCGCATCTCGCGTTGGCCGTCGTCGATCATGCCAGTCGTGCCTGCCTACGGTTGCAGCAGCTCTCGGATAAATCGTCGTGGAGGCTGTTGCAGGAACTGATTCACGTCGTGAAACGGTATGGTCGGCCACGGTTCGTCCGAACGGACAATGAGGCCGTATGGGTCTCCCGCGTGTTCAGGTGGGGCCTCTGGTTATTGGGTATCCGCCAGCAGCGCACCGACCCGGGCTGTCCCTGGCAAAATGGACGCGTCGAGCGATTCATCGGCCCGGTCAAGCGGGCGTTGGCGATGGACTCGATCGTAGATGAAAAAGATTTCAACACCGTCCTGCGGGATGTGCGGACATGGTACAACCATGAACGGCCACATGA
>CBDDRH010000162.1:0-4137 GCA_965233025.1 uncultured bacterium | reverse complement strand
TTCAGGCTGAAGCGTTCGGAACTCCGGCCTTCAGCCTTAATGCCTTCAGTCTGAACACTTGAGTAGGCACTAGCGAACAACGCTTCACGAATCCAGGGGAGGGAAGATATGGCTGATCGAGTTCAAGAGATCCTGAGCTGGTACAGCAGCGACAATGCGGGAACACGAACGAATATCGCCCGTTTGTTGCGTCATGGAAAATTAGCAGGGACGGGCAAGTTGGTGATTCTGCCAGTGGACCAGGGATTCGAGCATGGCCCGGCGCGGAGCTTTGCCTCCAATCCAGGTGGGTACAGTCCCCTCTATCATTTTCAACTGGCCATCGATGCCGGCTGCAACGCCTATGCTGCGCCGCTGGGATTTCTGGAGGCTGGGGCGAGTCAGTATGCCGGGCAAATCCCGCTCATCCTGAAACTCAATAACCACGATACGTTACACGACGAAAAAGATCCGTTGCCTTCCGTGACGGGCAGTGTGAAGGAAGCGCTCCGGCTCGGTTGTTCGGCGGTCGGATTCACGATCTATCCAGGGTCGTCACACTGCCAGACCATGTATGAACAGCTGCGCGCGATTGCAGAGGAGGCCAAGGCCTCCGGTTTGGCGGTCGTGGTCTGGTCGTACCCGCGAGGATCGGTCCTCAGTAAGGAAGGGGAGACGGCGATCGATGTGGTGGCCTATGCGGCGCAGATTGCGGCTCAGCTCGGCGCCCACGTCATCAAGGTCAAGCTTCCCACTGCGCACCTTGAACAGGCTGCGGCGAAGAAGGTGTACGAATCGGCGAAGATTCCGATCGCCACGCTGGCGGAGCGGGTCAAGCATGTGGTCCAGAGTTCGTTCGATGGGCGGCGGATCGTCATTTTCTCCGGAGGGGCCAAGAGCGAGGACCAACATGTGTTTGAGGAGGCGCGCGCCATTCGTGACGGCGGCGGGTTTGGCTCCATCATTGGGCGGAACTCGTTCCAGCGTCCGAAAGCGGACGCGATGAAGTTTCTTCATACCATCATGGGGATTTACTCCGGTGAGATGCAGTGATGTGCCGATTGTGTGTAAGTCGTTCAGGTCACGAGGGATGAAACACAAGGATCACCTATGAAACTCGTTCGTGCGGGGCTGATTCCGGTTGTCTTGGTCACCGGAGGGATCATCATTGGGATTGTGGTGGCTTCCAAGATGGATTGGCTGCCGTCCGGCACAGCCGGGCCTGAGCCTGTTCCCAGCCCCATCGTTCGTCCCGTGGCGACCGCGCCACAGCCGCCGATGGCAGGGGGGAGCGGGAAAAACTTTGTTGAGATCGCCAAGTCGGTGAAGCCGGCGGTCGTCAATATTTCGGCGAGTCGAAGTGGAAAATCCGGAGAAGGTCCGCACGGTTCGCCGCTCGACGATCCGTTTTTTCGCAAGTTCTTCGGCGACGAATTGTTTAAGCGTGATGCCCCTCAGCGAGAGCCAAGAGAACGGGGTCAGGGGTCCGGGGTTATTGTGGAAGCCAATGGGTTGATCATCACCAATAATCATGTCGTGAGCAAGGCCGACGAGATTCGGGTCTTTTTGTCGGACAAGCGGGAGTTTAAGGGCAAGCTGATCGGAACCGATACGAAGACGGATATCGCGATTGTGAAAATAGAAGCGACAGGGCTCCCAACCGTTCCATGGGCTGATTCCGACCAGCTGGAGGTCGGGGAATATGTGTTGGCCATAGGGAGTCCGTTTGGGCTGACCCAAACCGTGACGATGGGGATCGTCAGCGCAGTCGGACGAGCCAGTATGGGCATTGCTGAATACGAAGACTTCATCCAAACCGATGCGGCGATCAACCCGGGCAATTCTGGAGGCGCATTAGTCAATGTGCGCGGTGAATTAGTCGGGATCAATACGGCGATCTTCAGTCAAAGCGGCGGTAATATGGGGATTGGGTTTGCGGTGCCCAGCAACCTGTCGCGCACCGTTATGGATCAGTTGGTACGGACGGGGAAGGTCGTTCGTGGCTGGCTCGGTGTCGCGATTCAAGATTTGTCGGCTGAATTGGCCACACAGTTTGGGATCACCGACACGAAAGGTGTGCTCGTCAGTGATGTCATGGAGGATAGTCCTGCGAAGAAGGCGGGATTTGAGCGCGCAGATGTCATTATCGAATATGACGGCAAGTCGATGGATTCGCCGACGCATTTGCGGAATGCGGTCGCACAGACTCCGATCGGGAAGAAGGTCTCGGTCAAGCTGATCCGAGATAAGAAGCCCAAGACGATCGAGGTCACAATTGTGGAACAGCCGAAATCGTTAGGACAGCCCAACGCAGAGGAGAGTAGGGAGTCCGCGGTACCGACGGGGATACTCTCAGATCTTGATGTCCGCGAGATAAACGAAGAACTGGCTACTCGGTACGGATTAAAGGCCGCCGATCGTGGCGTGGTCGTGATCAGGGTCAAGCCCGGAAGCACGGCGGAGGAA
Organism: uncultured bacterium; assembly: GCA_965233025.1. Taxonomy (GTDB): domain Bacteria; phylum Nitrospirota; class Nitrospiria; order Nitrospirales; family Nitrospiraceae; genus Palsa-1315. The sequence goes on along the minus strand of CBDDRH010000162.1, from coordinate 1,692 downwards.
ATGGGCGTACGCGAAGGCGATCTTATACTTGAAGTCAATCGCAAGGCGGTAGGCTCGCTGAAGGCCTATGAACAAGCCGCTTCCGGCCTTGCCAAGGATCAAGCGGTCCTCTTGTTGCTCAAACGGAAGGGCCAAGCGATCTATCTCACGCTGCGACCGTAGCGCGTGAAGCGAGACGCGCAAGACGTGCGCGACAGGCGCGCCTCGCGAAGATGAAATGCTCGACCCGTTTCGCTTGTCTCGCGCGAATCATGCAGGCTAACAGGCCACTTTGTCTATGACCTCGACTCGCGCGCCTCGTGTCGCACCGATACTTCATCAGACTCCGCTGGTGGTGGCGCTCGTGCCGGCTGCCGGCCGAGGGCTTCGGATGGGTGGCTCTGTCCCCAAGCAATTTCTTTCGTTAGGTGGTGAGCCGCTCATCATTCAGTCGTTGCGGATGTTGCAAGCCGCTCCCGCGGTCGACCGGATTATTCTTGCTGTTCCTCTTGCAGACGTCGAATACTGTGAACGCGAGATCGTCTCACGGCATGGCTTCACCAAAGTGATGAAGGTGGTGGTGGGTGGCGTAGAGCGCCAGGATTCGGTGCGGTGTGCGCTCCATCAGGTACCTTCAGACACGGAGATTGTGCTCATACACGATGCGGTCCGGCCGTTTGTCACGCTTCGGATGATCGACGAGGTGGTGGCTGTAGCGAGAAAAGAGGGAGCGGCGATCATTGCGCTTCCGATGCGGGATACCGTGAAGCAGGTACGGACAGATGGGATGATTGAGCGAACAGTCGATCGTACTCCCTTGTGGCTCGCTCAAACTCCGCAGGCCTTTCGACGGGACTGGATTGAGACTGCTCACAGGAAAGCGCATGCCGAAGGGGTGCGGGCCACCGATGACGCGTTTCTGGTGGAATGGCTGGGGCATTCGGTCGCAGTGGTTGAGGGAAGCGGGGAGAATATCAAAGTGACGAGGCCTGAAGACCTGGTGATCGGCGAGGCAATTTTGGCATCGCGGATGACGAGAAGCGGGATGCGCGAGAAACGCGGGACTAGCGCGTCTCGTTCTTCGCGCCCATCCCGCAAATCTCGCTGAGATAGAGGAGAGTCTATGACGATGCGAGTGGGCTGCGGCTACGATATCCATCCGTTGGGGCCAGGACGAAAGCTGATTCTTGGCGGGATTGAGGTCCCCCACAGCAAGGGTTTGTTGGGACACTCCGATTCCGATGCCTTGGTCCATGCCCTCTGCGATGCGCTGCTCGGAGCGATGGGTGAAGGAGACTTGGGGCGGCACTATCCCAGCTCTGATCAGCGATTTAAAGATATTTCGAGCCTGAAATTATTGGAGGATGTCGTTGGGAAGATGCGGGGAAAGGGGTATCGCATCGTGAATGTCGACACGATCATTATCGCGCAGGCGCCTCGGCTCAGTTCGCACTTGGCCGCCATGCAGAAGCAGATGGCGCAGGTGCTCGGTGTCGATCCCGACCTCGTCAACGTGAAGGTAAAGAGTGGTGAGGGGATCGGCATGATCGGCCGGGAGGAAGGGATCGCCGCCGAAGCGGTCTGTTTGATTGAAAAGATCTGAAAGTCGGAAGGTCGTCAAGTCATCAAGTCTCAAGTCATCAAGTCTCAAGTCATTAGGTTGTCAAGTCGAAGGATGGATTGTTGGCTAAGATAGAGCGATTTGAGGATATC
>CBDDRH010000161.1:0-10817 GCA_965233025.1 uncultured bacterium | reverse complement strand
TCGCCGCTCATGAACGCCTGGTCCGTCCAGATGTAGCCCCAATCACCGTATCGCCCGCAATACGCCAGTCCTATGTCGTCCAGATACCCATGAACAGTCTTCAAAGCGGCGGCGCGATCCAGATCAAAAATCACGTTCGCGTAGGGAGCGAGCATGGAATGCTTGAAGAGAATATTGTCATCTTCACGAAGGATCCCGCAGCGCTTTAAGTCATCGATGACCGGCTCGATGCACTCTTCCGGTTTCCGGTCGAGCGGACGATACTTCGCCGAATAGTAGCATTCCGCCTGAATACTTCCGCAGCCCGGAGGAACATTGTGCGGCGACTGCAAATGGGGAGTGCTCAGTCGCGTAAAGAAGTAGTCGCGATCGTAAAAATAGGTCCAGTGCGCATCTATGAGATCTGTACGGTTGACCCCTATGCTCACAATGACGGCCGTGGTACAGGCCAGCCTCTGAGACGCCTCCAGCACGTCTGCCGGCACTCCAGTGATCATCTTGATTAACTCCGGCAAGGGCACAGATGAAACCAGATGGTCATAGGGTACAATATTGCCGTTCTTGAACCGGAGTTCTTTGCGCTTCGGAACAATCTCGATTAACTCATGGCTTACCCGAAGATCTGCCCGTTTCAGGAACGTCTGCAAATATGATACAAACCCGCCGTGCGATGGATAGCGGAACTCGTCGACATAATGCACGTCAGGTGTCGACGGTGAGAGAGCCCCTTGCAGGACCTCCTCAATCTTCGCTCGATAGAGTCGCGGACCAACCCAATCGGTACTCATATTGGCTGCGACCGTCGTGTGGTATTTGACCGTGTACTCCATAGGAAAGGTTTCGGCAAACGTTTTGCCGAAGCTTGCATAGAGCCAATCCTGATAGTTTTTGACCTCTCCATACTCGTGATGCTGAGCATGGATGAAATCCTTCAGAATGTTGACGATCAGGTCTTGTGGCAACCCGTACAAATTGCATTGTGCAGGATGTTTGATCCAGTGGCCCTTCCAATGGTTGTTAACTTTTGCTCTCTGGCGCTCAAACTTCTGCTCGACGCTGTCCGCCAGAAGCTTCTGGATTCGCTCGACTTTGGTGAAAGAAATGTGTGGCCCTTCATCGATGGTAAATCCATTGTCGAAAACATAGGACGATGTGTGTCCGCCATGGTGTGGTCGCTTTTCGTACAAAGTCGCTCTATGGCCCTCGGCATGGAACCGATGTGCAGCGCCAAACCCTGCCATCCCTGACCCCAATATCGCGATACGTTCCACAATTCCTCCTACCTACTTTGTGTCAGAGCTTTACGCCACCACTCGATCGTGTGAGTGAGTCCTTCTTCCATCGAAAACCGAGGCTGCCACTGTATCTCTTTAACCAACCGTTCTATATCGGCCACCACCAGCGGCATATCGTTCGCCCGGCTTGGAATCGCTCCCAATTTGATGAGGTCTTCTCGTTTCAACATACGTCCAATCGTCATCACGATATCTCGCAAAGTCACCGCTGTGCCCGACCCGATATTGACAGCCCCTTCGATCCCATCATCCAAAACGGACACAATGGCGTTCGCCACGTCTTGGACGTGGAGATAATCCCTAATCTGTTTTCCATGCGAACAACGCGCCTCTTTCCCCAGCAGAAGCGAACGGATGACAGAAGACACCAGCCGGTCGGGATGTTCGTTTGGGCCATACACAAAAAAGACTCTGGGCCAAGCATAACTGACCCCGTGAGCCAGACAAAATGCTCTAACCATTACCTCCAAAGCATGCTTACACGATCCGTAAATCGTGTTCGGAACTGTCGGCGTTCTTGTTTCGTGGCAATACCCGTAATTCCAATCGTACTCATCGCTGGAACCGGACATGACCACCCGTCGTCCTCCCTGCTGCTGAAACGCCCTCAACAATTCCATACTCGAACGGACCCAGTCGAAGTTGAGATCGGACGAGAAGAGTTTCCCAGGAATGACGTACCAGGCAAGATGGAGCAAATGAGTTGGCTTTATTTCTTCCATCAGCCGCTCCCCGGCGGAGGAATTCAAAAGATCCGCCTGATGCCATACCACTGACGATTCCGACTTCATTCCTGATCTCGTTGATATCGCGTGAACTTCATAGCCTCGTTGGACTAGTGGGGCCAGACAATGGGAGCCGATGAATCCCATCCCTCCGGTTACCAACACCCGCTTCAACCCTTCAGACACCTTCATGGTTTTATCCATCGCCATCAATAGTCCGGCCAGGTTTTATCCCCGCTTGAGATGATGCTCACGGACGTGGCCAGGGAGTTCCAAACGCCGGGATATACTATCGCACACCATTCACCGCTTTCTTCAAATAGTGGTGCGCAGTCTGATAGACAAGGCTCGTCTCACCGCGCAATGTTTGATAGCCATGAGGAAGCGCGACGGCACATAGCGCATTCATCCGTTGTCTGCCGTCAACTCTATCCCGCTGGCTCCTGGTAGGAGACCCGGCGCAGATGGATAATCACGACGTACGGTGCTTCCCTGCCGCAATGCGCCACCGTAACCTCGGCGTACCCCCCCCTCTTGCAGCTATGCCCGATACTTAGTTGCACTATGGCTGTATTCAATCCGTGGGATGAAACCCTCTTGGCGCACCGACTACGAGCGAAGGCCCTCTGTCATCTTCCTTCCATTCGACTCCGATCACACACTCGCCCTTGAGGGCGGTTTCATGGATGATCACGAATATATCTTCACTTCCGGGATCGGCACCACGAAGTGCCCACCCCACTCTCGAATGTACGCCATCTGCTGCATCACCTCTTCGCGAAGATTCCATGGGAGAATGAGCAGGTAATCCGGCCGGGTCTGGCGGATCTGCTCAGGGGTGTAAATGGGAATGTGGACGCCAGGCAGAAAATGCCCTTGTTTATGAGGACTACGGTCTACCGTGTAGTCGAGGAGATCCGTTCGAACGCCACAATAGTTGAGTAACGTATTGCCCTTCGCCGGCGCTCCGTAGCCAACAACCCGCTTGCCTGCCTGTCTGGCAGAGATGAGAAATGAGAGCAGCTTCCGCTTGGTCGTCTCGACTTGGGGGCCAAATGAAAGGTAGTGATCCAGCCGGCCGAATCCGGCAGCCTCTTCTCGTGATTTCAATTCGCGCGCACGGCTCCCGATGGGTTTAGCGCTATCCTCTTCATGGCAGCCATAGATTCGAAGCGACCCTCCGTGGGTCGGTAGTTCTTCAACGTCAAACAACTTGATGCCGTGGCGAGCAAATACTTGCTCTACCGCAAGAAATGAAAAATAGGAAAAATGTTCATGGTAGATCGTATCAAACTGATTCTGCTCCATGAGTTGAAGCAGGTGGGGAAACTCCATGGTGATCAGCCCTGTAGGTTTTAACAATACCTTGAGGCCTTCGACGAAATCGTTCAAGTCAGGGACATGGGCGAGCACGTTGTTCCCGATTATCAGATCAGCCGACCATCCATCTGCGCAAAGGTCGACCGCCGTTTTCTCCCCGAAAAAGGCCACTGTGGTATTAATTCCCTTCTTCTTCGCAACCTCAGCCACGTTCGCCGCCGGCTCAACCCCGAGTACGGGAATCCCCCGCGCCACAAAGTTTTGAAGAAGGTATCCATCATTACTGGCAATCTCGACCACCTTGGAGTTGTGGTCCAACCGGAATCTATCGGTGATCATGTCGACATAGGTCTTTGCATGGGCCAACCATGAATCCGAGAAAGACGAGAAATACGCGTAGTCGGAAAAAATATCATGTGGACTTGAAAACTGCTCCAATTGAACCAGTACACACTTCGCACATACGTACACGTGCAGCGGATAAAACGGTTCCATCCGGCCCAGCTGCTCCGGTTTGATATAAGAATTCGCCAACGGAGACATACCTAGATCGACGAACGTGTGTTCGAGCGTCGCACCGCATGACCGACAGTGTGAACGACTCATGCTGTTCATGCTCCGATCCGGTTAGGGCGGTCCTTCCACATAAGCGCGTCGGTGAGCTGATCACTTTCACGAAGTCGTCGCAAGGTCACAAGCCGTATGAATTCACCCGTCCGAAAATCCGGATCGGCAAATTTTATGGCCGTAAGACCGTCTCGAAGATCGACCACGGCGCCATGAAGATCCACGGCAGGTAAAAATCCTTGCGCCAACTTGGTGAACTTATCGAAATTCACCCGGTAGGATCTCTTATCCGGCTGCGCATCTTTGTTGATGGATACCTCTACATTCGGAACCAGCTTTGCCACCGCCGCTGCCAAATCCTTTACCTGATAGTTCCAACTCTCGCTTCCCACGTTCACGGTCAAGCAGGTTCCTCCGTCTCGATGATCCCGCTGGACAGCCCAATCGATCGCCCGTGCCATGTCTTTTACATGAATGAGCGGGCGCCAGGGCGTGCCATCACTCAAAATGCTGACACGCTTGGACGCGAGCGCACCGGCGACAAAATCGTTCAGGACAAGATCGAGTCGCAGTCGATCGCTCATCCCGCAGGCTGTTGCAAAACGAAGGCACGTGGCGGTAAAGCTTTCAGACGCAAGCATTGCGAGATCTCGCTCTGTATTAATCTTCGATTTGGCATATGCCGTAAGGGGATTGAGCGCATCTTCTTCTCGACGTGGACCGCCTTCTGCAAAGCCATACACACTGCAACTTGACGCAAATACAAACTTTTTTACCCGAGCCCGTTTTGCCTTCATCGCAAGGTCGATCGTCGCTCGATGATTGATGTCCAGAGTCACATCTTCAAAAAGCGCTCCCATCGGATCGTTTGAAATCGCACAAAGATGAACGATGGCATCCACTCCCTTGAGGAGTTCTGTGGGTACGTTTCTGATATCTCCGAAGTGTTGAGCATCAGCTCTACTTTCGGGAAAACGAGATGGCCCCGTCAGGCAATGCGCGAAGTAGCCGGCGTCGTATCCGATAAGTTCTGCATCCGGATGAGAGTCTCGTAGACGACGCAACACCATCGGTCCTACATAGCCCATGTTTCCAGTGATGAGGATCTTCATACTTACTCCCTCAGTTCAAGATGGCTTGAATCCGCTCGCACACATGCTCTGAAAACGGAAGCCCGCACGTAAACGCCGGAGAGACGGCATTCAATACATGCATCGAATGGCGATCTCCCTCCAGGACAAAATCCATTTCGAGTTTACGCTTTCGGATATCAACCAATTGCGCACGGATGCCCGGCTTTCCCCAGTGTTGGTAATGCTCAGGTTTGACATCTTCGGCCAGTTGACCGGCAAGCGAGATCATCTTCGACTTTGAATACTTCGCCAGCTCATGGACAGCGAGGGTCCTAAAATCGAAATTTGAATTCGCCAGCAATCCAAGTCCTCGCACAGCCACTTCGAGAAATTCGCCCCAGTGAAAATTCGCCATTCCACCATATTGCTCACGCCAGAACCCGGGAATGGCTGTCGGCCCAATCTTGGCTTTCCCACTGGCGGCCACAGTGAAGTGAACGCCCAGGAACGGATTCTTCAAATCCGGCACAGGATAGATGTTCGTGCGAATCGACCCAGCGGGTTCACTGGAATATAGATAGAGCCCCTTGAAGGGAAGGATGCGATAATGTTCAGAAAACCCGTAATCGCGCGCGATGCGGTCTGCATAGAGTCCAGCTGCGTTCACAAGATACCCGACCTCGTGTGTGCCTTGGGTTGTCATCACCCGCTCTTTGGATGATCCGAGATATCGGACGCCGCAATGGAGCTGCACACCCTCATCGACTGCGTCCTTCTTCATGGCCTGCATCACCTGCGAAGGGTCGACAGTCGAGGTCTCCGGAGAAAACAACGCCCGTTCGCAGGTTTTGACCCGTGGCTCAATGGCTTTGGCATCTTTCTCCGAGATCTCTTCGAGGGGTATCCCGTTCGCACGTCCCCTTTTCAAAAGTTCATCCAGTCCTGCATGATCGGCCTGATCTCGGGCGACGACCAACTTCCCGCATTTGTTCAGCGAAATCTTTTTCTCCGCACAGTATTCGGTCAGCAGACGGTTGCCTCTCCACGTGAATTTCGCTTTGAGACTGTCGGGAGAATAGTAGAACCCGGCATGCAGGACACCGCTATTGCGGCCGCTCGCGTGCAGGCCACAATCGACCTCTTTTTCAAGGAGGTGCACCGACGCGCCGGGAAACGTGCGCCGAAGTCCGCGCGCAATGTTCAGTCCGATGACACCGCCGCCAATGACGAGAAAATCCGATCGCACGGCTTCTTACCAGATCTTCCAAGGGGCCCTCGCGGACTGCCACAGCTCTTCCAAGTAATTCTTTTCCCGCAAGGTATCCATGCAGGACCAGAAGCGGTCATGCCGATAGCCCATGAGTTGGTGGTCCTTCGTGAGCCGTTCAATGGGCTGACGCTCCCAGATCGTGTCATCGCCGGCGATGTAATCGACCACCTCGCGTTGCAGCACATAGAACCCGCCGTTGATCCAGCCCTCATCACCATGCGGCTTTTCCTTAAACCCGGTAATCAGGTTTTGGTCGTACTCCAAACGGCCAAATCGAGCCGGTGGCAGCACGGAAGTGACCGTGGCAAGCTTCCCATGGGAATGGTGGAACTTCACGAGTGCCTGGATGTCGATGTCTGCAACTCCATCACCGTACGTAAAGAGAAACGTCTCGTCTTTTTCAAGCCACTCCTTCAGACGCCCTAAACGTCCCCCGGTTTGTGTGTGTACACCGGTATCCACGAGGTGCACCTTCCAGTCCTCGTGCTGCTTACCGTTATGGATCGTCGTTTTTCCACTTCCAAGATCAACCGAGATGTCTTTGTTGAAGGCATAGAAGTTAAGGAAATAATCCTTGATCATTTCCCCTTTGTAGCCGAGCGCAATAATGAATTCTTTGATGCCGTGGGCGGCGTAGATCTTCATGATGTGCCATAAGATCGGTTTGCCCCCGATTTCGATCATCGGCTTCGGACGCAGGTGAGTTTCTTCTGAGAGACGAGTTCCCATCCCACCGGCAAGAATCACAACCTTCATAAGTTTATCCTTTGTCTCATACGGCTTTGGTACGCTCTATCGCTAAATTCCCTAACGATCGCTCTTGAATCAGCCCAAATAGGATGAAATCTGGCAGAGGAGCGCATAACATTGGAAAGGTAAAATCCTGCGTCCCTAAAACATGAATTTTAATCCGACGAAGTAGACCCCATTGCCATTGGTCTTTGCGAGCGGTAATTTCCTTGTCCAACGAACTTCTGCTAACGTTGGAGTTTCGGCGGCGCTGATGGGTGTCGGCACATACACCTTCAGTACTTGCTCGATCGCCGGGGCCTGCTCCATCAAGACCAACATCCCTCCAGTGCTGATGTTCAGGGAAAGCGCTTTCCCACTGTGGGTCGACGCAGCGGGGTCTTCTACCCGTGTCGTCATCTCATACAGTATCGGCCTTAACAACGCTGCCCGCTCACTGTGACTTTTTTGACTGTCTGTCATCGGCCACTCCCACTCTGTCTGTGCCACATCGCCTCCTGGTATATGGGTATATTCTTGTTTCAGCCTCGTGATGTTCAGAGTTTCATCTGTTTAAGTCACACACCCTCTTTCCTTTCTAAAATGCGGAACGGGACCCAAGAAGTAACCCTGCCCGCTCCCCGATTTTTCTCTTTCATTTCTTATGTTGTGGACTATAGGCGGGACGTACAACAGGAACAATACCGACGATGTAGGCCTCGCTTCTCCAAAGGTGGGTGTTGACTCCCCCTAAAGGGTTAGGTACTATTTCAATGTTAACGATACGTGCCTCATACTCTCTTCTCTATGTCACTCTATCAGAACATATTGGATTGTCTAGGGTTGTTCTTGCCACGACTTCGAAAGCGTCCGCCTATTTATGATTGATTCGCCACCCCCCGTAGATCCAACAGATACTCTCGCCGACCAGCGCGTGGGTTCAGGGATTGTCGTCCTCTCGGCTTCCATGCAACTCCTCCATATGAATCGTCACGCCTCAGAGTTGTCAAAACAGATTAACGCGGCAGAACATAGCAGAGGGAGCCTGAAGTCTGCACATGGGGTCCTGCCGACTGCACTGACAGAGCTCTGTGGAGAAATCATCAAAGCACTCCACGTTCGTACCGAAGCAAAGGACTGGGAACAGTTCGAAATCAAGCGGGTGGCGGGTAATCCTGAAAAACCAATCCTGTTGCGGGGGTTCGGCCTGCCGGATCGAGGAGGAGTTCAGTATGCGAGACTCGTGGTCACACTGGAAGAATTAGCACGGCGACAACAGCTCAATACCGATCAAGCCAGAGAAAAGTTTCAATTGACCAATCGCGAACAATCCGTCATTGAGCACCTGGCAAAGGGATGGACCAACAAAGAGATCGCAAACGCTCTCCAGATTACTGAACAGACCGTGAAAGAACACATCAAGCACATCATGAGAAAAACGAATTCCACCACAAGAACGGGAATCCTCGTTCATATCTTCAATTCATAATCTGCCACAGTATCCGTGTCAAAAATACCATGGTGCGCTATCTTCAACACAGGGGTCTGCTCCTGAACTGTCATTTTTACCATTTAAATCAATGTCTTATGTAACGCAATTTTGGTCTATTGATTGCACTACATCAGTAGTGACGCTGTATTGGTTGATGGGTGGAAGCAATTTTAGAACAAAGTGAACCCGAGGTAGCATGAAGAACCTTCGCGTAATATTGATGAGTGTTCTGGTATCAGTAGCTGCACTCCAGCTTGGGTTACCAACACAAGCAGCCGCCATAGACAACGGAAGCTTCATGAGTCTTTGGAAGAGCTACTCCCATTGCCAAACAAGCACCGATCTCAATCAACTGAGAGAAGAGGCGTTGACTCTGACCCAAGCAGCCAATCGCTCGCTCATTCAGGAAGGTTTTGTGCTTCCCCTACCGGGCAAACTTGAACAGTTTGTGTCAACTCCTGCAGCTCGCTTTGCGGTGGACGTAAAAGCGATGGCTGCAGCCTGTTCCCTACGAGCCGGATCCGCTGCCGTAGAAGCAGGAAAACTCGACGTTGCCAAAGACCTTCTCCAAACAATCCTGAGCTACCAACCTCAATCTGAATATGCCTACTACGCGCTACAGGCAAAAGCGTTGCTTTCTGAACTCGAGACAAACGTCATTCAGGTTACCCTCAATCTGCCTTAGAGTTCTCACGTCTCCTTCCTACTCTCCTGACAACGCACTTCCTCCCTGTAAAACTGTTTGTGAACCATTACAACACGTGCGGCCGCCTTTTTCCGATTAACGACACAAACAGTCGGTGGTAGGCCTTCGCTGAACGAGCCCAGGACACATCTGTGGTCATTCCTGCCTGAACCAGTTGACCCCACATTGATCGATTCTGATATACCGCCACAGCTCGACGCAATACAGACAGAAGCGCGTCTGCCGTATCCTCTTCTACTTGAAACCCGGTAGCTTGTCCTGCCTGTCGCGCCCACGCGGTCAACGGCCGGACCGTATCTGCTAACCCACCGGTTTTTCTCACTACGGGAACAGTGCCATAGCGGAGGCTGTAAAGCTGGCTCAGGCCACAGGGTTCGTACCGTGACGGCATCACAAACATATCTGCGCCGCCTTCGATACGATGGGCGAGCCCTTCGTCGAAACCGATACGAAGCCCCATGCGATGTGGGTAGCGTGCCTGAAGGACCTTAAACTTGGCTTCGAGTTCCGGCTCGCCAGTTCCCAGCATCACCAGCTGCAGATCCATCGCCATCAGTTGTGGAATAATGGCTGCTACAAGATCTAATCCCTTCTGCGAGGTCAGACGTGCGATTGCGCCAAGAAGCGGAGCCGATGTTTCCGGCAACTGAAACTCCCGTTGAAGCGCCTGCTTGCACACCAATTTCCCTGCACGGTCAATGACTGAGTAGTTGGCCGGAAGGTAGGAATCGGTTTCCGGATTCCATCGATCGATATCGATACCATTCAGAATACCCAGGGGTCGGTCCGCACGGTTGCGCAGCACGCCCTCAAGCCCAAAACCGAATTTGGGTGTGAGAATTTCTCCCGCGTAGGTTGGGCTGACCGTCGTCACATAATCAGCAAACACCATTCCTCCCTTGAGCAGATTCACCAAGCCGTAATACTCAAGGCCCGCAGGAGTAAATAGCGACGAGGGCAGACCCGTTTTCTCGAATTGATCTCCAGGGAAAAGACCTTGATACCCCACGTTATGCAACGTCAGTACGGTGCGCGCTCCCATCATCTCCGGCCGATCTCGATCAACGGTATTGAGATAGACTGCGCACAACGCTGTTTGCCAATCATGTAGATGGAGGATATGGGTATTCCATCGGCAGGCAGTTTGGAGATGGGCTATCACCTCTATCGTCGCGCGGCAGAAGAATGAAAACCTGTCAAGATTATCGGAATAGTCGATACCATGATCTTGGTACAACCCTGGACGATCGAAGAAGGCCTCGTTCTGAATCGTCCACACCCGCACTCGGCAATCCTTTTCCCCGACAGAAATGACATCTTCCTCGATCAGCGTGTCGACAAGCCCCTGCGGTGTCGGCACATGCAGCCGACAGACGGGACGGAAGGATCGGCCTGACTCACTCAGGCAACGATACCGTGGGAGCAGGAGAATGACATCATGGCCAAGTTTCGCCAACTCAAGAGGCAGCGCGCCAGCGACATCAGCGAGCCCACCGGTCTTGGCATAGGGGACCGCTTCGGAGGAGACCATCAGGAGATTTAGAGGATGCTGGGTCACGGAAGGCCTATAGAATGCATCACATTAAGGAGCGGCCGGCACTTCAAACCTGGAGCGAAACTTCTCTTCGTGCTTCCAACTG
>CBDDRH010000160.1:0-45638 GCA_965233025.1 uncultured bacterium | reverse complement strand
ATTCCCAGCTTTTTGTCTTCCTCGCACTTTGCGAGATCGCGGTGACCACCTTTCAGTTCTGAACATTCACCAGGACGTATGTTGTCAGTTGCCTGAGTGTTGTATCTGAGGGTGGTCAACGCCAGAAGGAAGACGCCCACGAAACAGGGGGCGTGACAGGTACGGCTGAGTCGAGTGAGTTTCATGATGTGCCTCCTTGTAAGAATGGTGAGGGAAGAATTCATGTATTTGTATATGCAAGTATATGGCCAAAAAAAAGCTACCCTGCCGGCAGTTCGCTGCTATCTGCCGCAAGCTTTCGCATAAGTGTCGCGCCAGCAGCCCCAAGAAACTTCTCCGTGCGAGTTTGGGCCTTTCGCCAAGAGGGACCGATTTGATTCAACAGGTCACGACCTTGGGCCGTAATCTGTACGGGAAGGCCGCGGCCGTCTTCCTCATCCGCAATCTCTTGGATCCAACCATTGGTCAGCATGATCTTCAGATTCCGGGTCAGCGTGGAGGGGTCGAGGCGCAGACGCTTCCCAATCTCGATACGGCGAATGGGACCAGCCTTGGCTATAAGAACCAGAAGAGTAATTTGGCTTGCTTTCAGGCCGAATGGACGGAGTTCAGCATTGTAGATGCCCGTGAGCACCCGATCAAGTTTGCGTACGCGCATCAGCAGGCACTCATGCGCGATCTGATCAATGATCTCGTTCCCGTGAGTCATCCGTTTATGTGTTTCCATTTTCGCCATGGCATAATATTGCATATACAAATATATTTTGTCAAGCCCCACCCTGAAATAATTTTTCATCCGCCTGCTGCTGTCGCCGCACCATCGGCATATCGGTGCGCCGGATATGAAACTGGGGGATAGGACCGACGTTGTCGCACTTCATACCAATACCCCATCACCAAGTTCTGGGAGCGGATGGCGGTCGGTATCGTGTACCTCCTGCATCAGGCGCTCATGATTAACCTTCATCATCGCAACTTGAATGCCGATGTAGACATTCCGCGCGGCCTGGGACCAAGCATTGTTAAATTCCCATCCCTGAAACGCGGCTTCGGCTGCTTTACACTCATCGTGGGTCAATTGACGTGGCGCATGATCATCATGGGCTAGCATTGGAGTCTCCTTTTCTCAATGACGGTTAATCCATCATCGCTATTCCTCTCCGATTCGACGCTTCATACTTCTCGTGTGAGCATAAATTGTTCCCAGTCCGCCAGCGCCCCATGCAGACGTGAAAGTCCGCGGAAATGAGCGTCACTTGTACAAATCGTTGTAAATGGTTTCGGATCACACGAAATGGGATGAGGGAAGTGACTGCCGAAACTCCGGCACGTGCCGAAACATCGGCGGACAGTCGAGAGGATGCCGCGGGCTCAAGTCATGGCAGTCTCAAAAATTCCCGCACTCTTCGTGGAGCCAAGTAGGCAGGAACTGCATCGATCTGGGAATTTGCCTCGACCAGGGTCAAGACAAACGTTTTTGGCTAAAGCCGGTCCAGAACGCGTTTATCGAGAGCTTCAATGGCAAGTTTCGCGACGAATGTTTAAACGAGCACTGGTTTCTGACCCTGCAGGAAGCCCAGTTGGTGATCGAAGTCTGGCGGTGAGAATACAACGAGGAACGGACGCACAGCACGATCGGGGATATGACACCTCATCCAGAAAACGGACGAGGGCGGGCCGGACCTTCTGCGAGGATTGTCCAATCACCAACCTATACTCGGACAACAAGCCTCGAATCTGATTGATGACGGCGGTCCGATGTTTCACGAAGAGCGATCGCGTCCGGTGCACGGCCTGCAGGTCGGCTTGTTCCACCGTTTTGATCGAGACAAAGCGCATGGTAGGCCGGTTCGTCGCTTCGCAGATCGCTTCCGCATCTCGTCCATCATTCTTGTTGATCTTGACGTAAGGCTTGACATATTTAGGGTGCATCAGCTGGACGGTATGCCCACGCTGTTCAAACGCCCGCCCCCAGTGCTGCGCACTCCCGCACGCCTCCATCCCGATCACACAGGGCGGCAGACTCACCACCTTGTCCATCAACTGACTACGCTTCACGCGTCGGCTGAGCACCGCTCGCCCTCGCGCATCCACCCCGTCAGCTGGAACACATTTTTCGCGACATCAATCCCCAATGTCGTGATGTGCATAACAGCCCCTCCCTTCTTGCTGACGATGAGTGTCGGTTGCGTGCTCAACACCACCCATCTTGCCTCGTGTGAGGCACGTGTGGGAAGAAGGCTGGGTCCATTTCATTAGCCAATTGCGGGTCGTGTCCGAAGGCGGTACTGCAAGCTGTTGAAAATTGGTGCCCCCGATACGAATTGAACGTACGACAAACGGTTTAGGAAAGCGTTCTCACCACCCTACTCCAGCCCACTCAGGCCAAGCCTAGCCAAGAGCTACGAAAAAATCGACTTTGGCTGGAGTAGGCCTGAGTGAGTTGGAATGAGGTTCGCGGACCCTACTTGACCTGCGGTTTACGAATTTCATCTGCCCCACACACAGATAACCTAACCCCACAAAACGTTCCATGAGCGTCTAGGCTTCGACCGCGAATCCGAGCCTCTCGCCGCAGAGTCGGTACAGCCGAAGCTCGTTCTCACGCGTCATAGACAGGAAGGTGACACCCGCCCGTTCCGCTTCCACCCACTGCACCTTCACCAGATCACATTGCACGGCAGCGGTCCCGTCGTTCGGATATACCTTGAGCGTCAGGTACTGCCCTCGTTCAAGGGGTTTCGTCAGACGTAGTCCACACCCATTTTTCATTACATCGATCACCTGCCCACTGGCGAGTCCTGCCTTGTCCGCGGCGATCATGCGAAAATCAACCACTGCTCTCGCAGACTGCCGTCGATCTCTCCCGAATATATGGGGTTCCTGTTCGGACAACATGGGTAACGTTCCCTCCATGGCGAATTTCTCCTTCACGGTCTGCATCCTGTGATGCACGAGCAGAAAAGCAATTCTGATGCCGAGCGGACACCGTTCTTTCAGAGTCGCAAGTACGTGAATTGTGAAGGGGGAAGGTACTTAGGCGCAGGACGTCTGTATGGGAATCAATATCGAAGAGAGAGAAACCATACAGCCGTGAGACGAGGAAGAGGTCCACCCCATACGGTCGCCTGGCTTGGCGTGTCTCCGAGCAGTCGATGCAACTGACGGAATGCGTTCGGAGCGTTGGGTGTGCAGGACTTCGAAGCTGTCGCAGTCGAGGATGGAAACGACGGGGCCGGAGAAACCCGACGCTTTTGCAGCGCTATATGCCCCTTGTGATGACCTGCAGTTTGTTAGAACTCCGGTCTGAACACGGAATGGTAGTCATGAATCTTGAGGCTGTCCAAAATCCTGGTTCGGTTCTGGGTTCCTAGGCATCGATTTTTCAGGGCTTTCTCCTAATCCTCCTGAGTATTCAAAAAGAACATCTTTTGATGATCTTCTATGCTTCGCGACAACATGTCAGAAATGAGTCTCCGTCTCTTTTCCTGCGCTCAGGGGGACACGATAGAGCCCAGAGTCAGGTAAGCAAACCCACATGGTGCCGGCCCCGACTGCCATGGTTGGCATTGCTGAATAGATACTTGAGACGGAGGCGTAGGGGATTTTTCGTTTTACAAAGGTTGTCTTCGGATCAAGCTCAACGATCGAGTAGTGAGTGGTGCCCGAGAACCATCCTTTGTTAAAGACTGAAACCCAAATCGCCGCTTCACTGGCGGCGATGTCAGTAATGATCGCTTCGAATTGGCCTTGGTTAGTAGCTACAATCCGGTTTAACTGCAAGTCCACTCGACCCACATACTGCGGCAGTCTCTTGCCAAAATGCAGGAGAACCCACATCCCATCTGCGCCTGCAGCCATCCACCGACTCCAAGCAGGACGTTCCGCAGTTGAAAACGAGCCAAAGAACTCGCGGGAAGTTATGCCTAAATCGTCTGGAGGAGCTACTATCGTTGCCGCGAGCTGGCCTGTACGGGCATCGATCCGAGAGATCGAGCTTTGATCAAAGAGATGAACCCACACGGTGTTTTCTACAATAGTTACATCCAGAACGTAGCGGCTTAACGGTATGGAGATGACCTCGTTGCTCTGTGGATCCATACGGAAGAGATCGCCTCCACGTACAGCCCAAACCGCACCGGCACCGACAGCAAGACGGATAGGGCTGCCGAAGATGTTTATGGGCCCCACGCGGACAGAAGCCACAACGCGGCCTGTGTCTGGATCGAGCTTGTAGATTTCTGGCGCGTAGTCTCCTGCCGCTACCCACAAGGCTCCTTCACCGACATCAAATGATGTTAGTATTTGCTCCGGAATATACACTCGTGTCGCCACTCGGCTCGTTTTCGGATCGACCCGCAGGGCATAGGAGCCCCGAGGAGGGAGTACCTTCTCTTCAGGGACAACCGTCCATAGGGCGTCCCCTTTAAAGACCGTGTAGGTACATCCTTTTGTGTCAAGGACCGGCATCATTCCGTCTGGCATCATCATGCGCACGGTTACGCATCCCACCAAAAAAGAACCTATGAGAACCACGAAAAGGAGACCGACCAGGGAAGAGAAAGGATTACGGGAAACAGAATGATTTAGAGTCATAACCTCGAAGCTCCTAAACAGATCTCGCCGATTCAGTGACTTTGCTGCTCCTCTTCCAGTTCCACCAACTGGTCAACGAGCCCTGAAACTTATCCAATGCGGAGAAACATTTGTTTTTGACCCTACGGTTTCAAAATCAGAACATCTTGATTATTCAGATGCTCGCTCGCGCCCGTTCGCTCAGGGTTTTTCCTCGCAGGATCTTCATAGTCAGGTGTGAACCGATAGGAAAGGAAGCAACGCAAGGTTCTACTTGGGCCAAGAACAAGTTTCTCAAGGACTGCCAAGCATTCTGAAATTGCATTTCGATCAGGGCCCCGCGCCTTGGCCAAGGCTTCGTCCGAGGCCTCACGAGCTCCAATCCCTTTATCAGCAAATCAACCATCATTTTAATGTCATCAGGTGTATCTGCCCTGGCATCTATTTCAATCAACCCATTGGCTTCTCTCATTTGAAGTGTTCGGTACTTCCCGGGAGAAGTTTGTATGAAAACATAATAAAATGTTCCACCATATCACAGATTGTGGAAAGCTCTGAAGGTGAGGTGAGGGTGTGAATTACACGAACACTGCTTTTGCCAGCAGGCCTGCTTCAAAGATTTATAGGTGAAATGGCGAGATTTTGAGAAAGACATTGAATTCAGTGAGCACACTTTAGAGCACAGTAAATTGGCATCCCCGATTTTAAACGGCGCAACCTATTGAAAAATTGGTGCCCCCGATACGAATTGAACGTACGACAAACGGTTTAGGAAACCGCTGCTCTATCCAACTGAGCTACGGGGGCATGGCTTGAATCTAGCGCACTTACGGGAGGATTGGAAGGGGCGAGTGCGGGCAGTGTGCCCACCCATGGAGCTTCCGGGCCGCCTCTCACAGGTCGGCATTGCTCATGATGTTGTATCGCGATCAATACGCTGCGGGTCTCGTGCCTGGAGATCTTCATCGCCACCGGTAAAGCTTTGCTAGTCCTGCCTCTTGAGTTCGCCATTGAAAAGTTGTACTCATTCCCATGCTCTTTTCCTCCCCACTTCACAGTCTTGAGCTTCGACAAATCGAACAGTTTTGCCGCAACTGGCCCGAGGGTGTCAGGGTCGAATACAAGCGAGAGCTTGATACCAGGCACATCCCCAAGATCGTGTCGTCGTTTGCGAACACCGTGGGGGGCGTCTGGATTATCGGTGTCGCGACGGATGTGGAAAACCGCGCGGTGTTTCCGATCCGTGGAATTTCCCGCATGTCTGGTATCGAGGAACGAATCACACAGTCTTGCTACCACAATCTCTATCCTCCATTGTTACCGGATATCACAATCATCGATGTTCCTGGGGACGAAGGGCATGTCGTCGTGGTCGTTCAGATATCAGAGAGTGTTGAAGCACCGCACGCCATCGAAAACTCCACGAAGATCTATATCCGCACGAATAGCACCTCTGAAATCATCCAGCTGGCTGAAATTGACCGAATCGAATACCTCTTGAAGCGGCGGCAACAGCCAGAGCGGATGCGAGAAGACATGATCCACGGTATGGCCTCCAGAACTCCGATCGGCTCCCCATTTCTCAGAGTCGTGGTGAGTCCTCGCTATCCTTCGCGTCCAATCTTTCCTGAAGACGACCTGAAAACTCGGCTTCAGAATGTCGCGCAAGCTGGGACCTACAGCAGCCTTGGTGGACGCTTCCGGCTCGTTCGACAAGGTTTCATGTCGCTCGCTCCCACTATGTCATCGCATAGTCCTGACTTCCATGTTGAGATAAACCTGTATGGCGTTCTCTCATGTTATGTTCCCCTTGTAGTAGAGGAAGGACCACGCGTTCATCTAGATCAAATTGTGGGGGAAATAGGGAGAGCGCTGAATTTGGTGAAGTACTTTCTCAAAGACACTAATCAAAATCTCCTGGTTCGAGTGTCTCTTCAGGGGGTTGGCGGTTGTCTTCTGGTGGCGAGCGGTGGTCAGGGAGTCTGGACAGCGATTGAGGAATTCATCCAGGGAGAGCATTATTGTGCATCGGAAAGTCTGGGTGACGACCTACTATTTGCGGATCATGTTGCAGAGCTCACTCGCCAACTAGCGTGGTCGTTTAATTGGGCAGAACGAGAAAGTATTATTCAAAAGACAAGGGAAATTCTTACGCGACACGGAATTCCTTGAAGGTAAGACTGACCGGCTCCTAACGTGAAGCGGGTGTCTTCTCCATTTGGGCAGCCAAGAGTTCCTTCTTTATAGGAATCTGTGTGAGTAGGTCGGCGCGAATCTGGAAAATGCCAGGGATCCGTTGGCCCATGGCGTAAGCCAGTCCGTTCGCATGACTCCCAATCGAGAGTTTCCCTGCGATCTTCCCGTCCCTTCCCGTGGCGATAAATTCTGCCGCAGGTGTCACGAGACCATAGGGCGCCAGCGGTCCGGCCTGTTTCACCACGCGCTCCTCGGCCGGGACATTGGCGACACGGCTGACGAACAAGTCGGCGGCCTGTTGGTCCACATCCTTGGTCGGCTGATCCTCCAAGACCCACTCGTTCTGCTGGTTGATTAAGACATATTGCTCGGTCGGGGTTTTCACGGAGAGCATGGCGATGTCGGTAAAGTCGATGCCGAGTAGCCGCTTGTCTTGAAACGAAAAGAGCTCCTTGGTCAGATCTCTAATCGCGGTGGGATTGACGCGATAGAGCGGCCCGGTCGGGCTCGTTTCCGCAAAGGCTTCGCCGCTGGCCGGATCCGGCTGATACAGTCTGACCGTCTGGTCGCCATCGGCCATATGGATGGTGACCTTCACTTTTGGGGCAGTGAGTGTTTGGGCCAGGGCATCGCGTTCAGGTCCTGGGTCGATGATGCCCATCGCTTTTAGGTCTTCAAGCCTGAACAGCAGGGCTCGTACCTCTGTTTGATCGGCTTCGGCCTCAATCGGGTAGCGAATCTTCCATTTGCTTTTGGGTTTCTGCTGTCCTTGATAGAGCACGATTTCGGTAACCGGATAGGTGAGACGGATACGATCGACATCGCCTTGCGACAGGCGCAAGAGGTCTTTGCGGCGAAACGTCATCAACGTCTTGTTCACGAAATCTTTGGGGGCCAGACTGGTGAGCAACACCTTGCGATCCGATTCACGAAGAACATACAGCGTGTTGGTAAGGGGACCGCTATCCCCGATGGAGAAGGTCTCCCGTGCGGCGCCGGCTATGACGGTGATGGTCGTCACCGGGGTGTCGAGCCCAAAGGGAGTCAAATCGGTGGGGTGATCTGCGACGGCGCGGGTCACGGTGCCTGTCACCAAGGCTCGGATCAGACTTTGTACTTCCCGTTGATCGGCTTCGGTGTTGAGAGGCGCGGTCAACACCCAGCCCCGATCGGGAGTCCGGGCGAAAACGAGTTCGTGCAGGTCGGTCTTGAACGTGAGTCCGGAGAGGGTGTCCTGGTCGAAGAGCAGCACCTTCATGTCGGCGGTGTCTTGTCGTTCGTGCGATTCTTTCTGCGGAAGTTCGATGGCATAGAGGTACAAACCGAGCCCGGCCAGTACAAGTGCCAGAACGAGTGTGGGCCAGTATCGCATCGAGCTAGAGGCGCCGGCGTCTGCGCCACACAATGATGCCGGAGATAATCATGGTGGCGGGCAGAAGGATGACCTGGAGATAGAGCAGGGCTCGCTCCTCCAAGGGGTTGGGGGTAAACGGTCTGAGCGCGGAATCCTTCGGGACGATCGCCAGAATATTCCGTTCTTCAGCCAACCACGCGGCTGAGCGGAGAAAAAAATCGCTGTTGCCTGGAAAGTTCACATAGGCATTGGTCGCGAACGTGGAATTGCCGATGACCACGATCGCCGGCCTGGGCTTGCCTTCCTCCGGTGCGAGCTTCGGCGCAAGGGCCGCGGCCATCGGCAGAGGGCCTTTGATGTCTTCCTTTTCATCGAGATTGACGACGCGGCCTTTCATGTCGGTTTCTGCCCAGCTGTTCGGCGACGTTCTGGCGAGCGGCACGTAGTCCCATGCGCTGCCGGCTTGTTCGTCGAAGGTGACATGTCGCGCGAGGGGAAACAGTACAGCGGCGGTGAGATCCTGCGTAATTTCATGTTCTGTGAACGTGCGGACAAGCAGGGACGTCAGATCGCCTTGGGCTAATCGATCCTGCAAATCGACCAAGGCTCCAGGGCCGACTCCAAGGCCCCATCGCTTGAGCAGCGGATTCAGGTCGGCCTGCGTATCCGGGTCGAGGAGTAATAGGAGATGGCCGCCCTTCTCCACGTAAGCGTAGATCCGGTCTTGTTCCTCTGTGGTCACCGGCCGCCGAGGGCCGGCTACCACAAGAATAGCGGTGCGATCCGGCACGGTTTCTTCTTTGAGCAGGCTAAGGGTACCAACGTCGTAACCCTGCTTGAACAAGATCTCTCTGGCGGCAGACAGCCCGGTTCGTTCCCGATCGTCGAGACTCGGCTCACCGTGCCCTTCGAGAAAGAGCACGCGTTTCTTGCTGTCTTGGGAGACACGGATCAGTGCTCCTGTCAGCTCCACTTCCGAGGGAGCGGTGACCCGAATACTGTGCCCGGCGCTTTCGAACACGGCCGTATCAGTTCGTGTGATGCCGTAGTTTTGGGCGATTTTCGGCTGCCGCTCCGGGTCGACGAACTCCACGGAAATCTTCGAACTGGCTTGCCGAAAACTATCGAGCCGTTCTTTGTAGGATTGATAGCCGGGGTCCTTTTCTCTGGTGAAGACGGTGATGGTCACATTGCGCGGAAGACTCCGCAACACGCGATGCGTTTGCGGGGCGAGGGAGAAGTTCTGGTTCTCCGACAGATCCCAACGAATGGAGTGACGGGCAGCCAGAAAATTGACGATGACAAGAATGCCGACGAAGAGGAGGACCATCAACAGACTATTGGCGCCTATGCGCGTCGAGCGGCGGATGGAGAAGGCTTTCAGGCCACTGAAGTTGACCACAAAAAATATAATGAGGCAGAGGAGAGCCGACCCTTCCAGAAGGGCGGCCAGCCAGAGATTGTCCGGCGCGACGCTGTAGCCGATCGCTCCGGCCACAGCCAACGCGACTCCGATCACACCAAAGGGAATGGTCTTGGGGTTCATTTCCACCTCGCCGAGTCGACAACCCGGTGAGATAAAAAGAGCATCAAGGCCAGACTGCTGAAAAAATACACGAGGTCTTTCGTATCGACCAATCCGCGCACCAAGTGGTCGTAGTGTTCCATGAACGACAGGTACGAGACGGCTTGTCCGACAACCGTATCCCCGAGCAGTGAGCCCACGCCGGCGAGAAGCCACAGGACCAGTAATATGCCGATGCTCACAAAGGCCGCGACAATCTGATTTTCGGTCAATGCCGAGGCCAGCACGCCGACGGAAAGGAAAAGGGCGCCGAGTAAGACAAGTCCCAGATAGCCGGTCAGTACGGGGTACCAATCGAAATCACTGAAGAGAGCGAGCATAAGCGGCATGAGACCGGTCAGCCCGAGCAAGCCCAAAAAGACAATAAAGACGCTCATGAACTTCCCGATTACGATTTCGTTGATGCCCACGGGAGAGGTCAGCAAAAATTCAAAGGTGCGGAGTTTGCGTTCTTCGGCAAAGAGCCGCATCGTCAGGAGCGGCAGGATAATCAGAAGGATAAACCGTGTGCTGGCAAACAGATTGCGGAAGACCAGATCGTTCAGGTTGAGCTGCGCGCTTCCCTGCACCTGCATCAGCTGAATCGCCTGAGCTCCGGCATAGACAACGTAGAGATAGGTGAGCAGTCCCACAATCAGGAGAAACACGGATCCCACCGCATACACCACGGGCGACACAAAATAGGACCGCAGCTCTTTTGCGATGATGGCTTGAACTGGTGTCATACCGGCTGGCCTGCCGGGTCTGCTGAGGCAACGACTGCGTCCGGCGCGAGGCCTTCCTCATGTCTCGTCAGTTGGAGAAATACATCTTCCAACGTCATGGAAATGGCTTTCAGTTCGAGCAGCCCCCATCCACTGGTGACCACAAGGCGGGCCACTTCATCCCGCACGTCCCGACCAAGTTCGCATTCTAGGAGAAACGTACCGGAGTCGCCGCTCGTGAACACGTTCTGGACCCCCTGCACCGTCTTCAAGCGGCTACCAGTGTCCGTGGCGGGAGATTTGAGGGTCAGCGAGATCTTTTCGGACTGGCGCAGACGCGCGGAGAGTTGTTCGGGTGTGTCTTCTGCCACGATACGCCCGCCACTGATGATGACGACACGCTGGCACACCGCGGTCGCTTCGGGAAGAATGTGGGTGCTCAGAATGACGGAATGGGATCCCGCCAGGTTCTTGATCAATTCTCTGATCTCGATAATCTGTTTCGGATCGAGCCCGACGGTCGGTTCATCCAGGATTAAAACCTGGGGATCGCACAACAACGCTTGGGCCAGCCCGACACGTTGACGATATCCGCGCGAGAGATTCCCGATAAGCCGGTGTCGCACCGTGCCAAGTCCGAGCCGTTCGGTTTCACGCTGCATAGATAAAGTGAGGGTTTTTCCGCTCAGACCGCGGAGACGGCCCACGAACTGAAGATACTCTGTGACCGTCAATTCCTGGTAGACCGGCGGAGTCTCCGGCAAGTAGCCGATCCGGCGTTTCACCTCCATCGGCTGGTCCGCACAATCGAATCCCGCCACCCGTGCAATGCCTTCCGTCGCTGGCATAAAGCAGGTCAGGATGCGCATGGTGGTGGTTTTTCCCGCCCCATTCGGGCCCAGGAATGCCAACACCTCGCCCTTGGCGACGGAGAAACTGACGCGATCGAGGGCGGTATGTTGTCCATACCGCTTCGTGACCTGTTGGACTTCAATCATACATATGGGTGATGGGGTCGATTGAGTTGAGGAGTACTGCCGGCGGGTTGGTCGTTGCACCCTCACTGGCAACAGGTGGGCATCTTACTCAGTCGGATTGGGGCAGTCAATATCGTGTTCCGCTGCGGGTGAAACTTTACACTTTTTTCCCCTCCTGCTAGAGTCCGCTCGCGCCTAGAGAGACCTGCCTGAAGGGACCAATCGATGCGTCACATGAACGGGGCACTACTCGCCATCGCTGCGTTGATGATGCTGGTCTGTATTCCGCCTGACAGTGAAGCAGCCGGCAAACGGACCTATCGGGTTCATGGCCAAGTCATGACAGTGAATGTCTCCCAGTCTCCCCATCTGATTGTTGTCAAGACGCCGTTGTCCAAGCATAACGACATGATCGTGGAGGCTAAGGTCACCGCTCAAACTAAAATTCTGCGAAAGGGGAAGCGGATCTCCTTGCAGCACATCAGAGTGGGTGAGGGAGTGTGGTTGACCTATATCAAACAGCGGGATGGAGTATTTGCTCGAGTTATCAAGATTCAATAGCGCTTCTGATTCAAGCTGTTACAACCATACCTGGTTGAAAGACTACAGGGCGCGGGGTTAGCTTCGCGGGAGGTGATAGTGTGACGGTTTCACACCGATTCCCATCACACCGTCCGCGCTAGGGTAGACCCTGGGTTGACTGGCACACGTACTTTCTTCTATATATGTATGGCCCTGCTAGATCACTGACATGAGACTGTCGGTTCATTGTCGTACGGTTCGTGATTGGTCTCTCCTTATCACTTCACCATAAAGTAGGGGTCAGGACTACCCTTTCGGTATTGCAGGACTATCGGCCGGACCGTACTGTACTGTGATGGCACACAGGCTGGATCCTGTGTGACAGTCGGTTCAACCAGGCTCAAGAGGTGGTATTAGATGGTCAGTCGAACTCAGGGAAGCAGTCGGCAACTGGTATGGGCAATGGTTCTCAGCCTAGGGATGCTACTGAGCGCCTGTTCGTGGGTTCCTAAGGGAGCGTCTCAATTGGACGTGGGGATTGAGGATCGTGGGGTAGCTTCCTGGTATGGCGGGTCGTTTCATGGCAAGCAGGCGGCCAACGGTGAGCTGTTCGACATGGAGGCATTGACCGCGGCCCATAGAACCCTCCCACTCGGCAGCGTGGTCAGGGTCGTAAATTTAGCGAATGGGAAATATCTCCATGTACGGATCACCGACCGGGGTCCCTATGTCAACAACAGGATCCTGGATCTTTCCCGTGGCGCGGCGGCTCGGTTAGGGATGGTGGAAGGGGGCCTTTCCCATGTACGGATTCAGTTGGTTGGAGAACGCCGACCCGAAGCTCTTCTCTCTTCTGAAGCCATGAAGACCGTATCGGTCGCCCTCATTCTCGGGCCGGAGCAAGCTCCTTCAGAAACCACCCAGCCCTACCCTTCAGCTAGGAACATGTTGGATCCGCTGCTAGTCCATCCCCTTCGACTGCCTCCTACCGATATCTGGACCGAACCCACACGACGTTTGACAGGAATGCAGGCGGCAGATCATACCGATCGTACCGAAATCGCGACCGTCCATATCGCCTAGCCCGCAGCGTCTCCGCGCGGTTACCGAGTTTCACGGCGTGGATTTTGATCGTCGTTCATGAAGCGTCGTTCGTCTCTCGTCCTGAGAACAGAGCGTATCGCTTATGGCCGTTTGCATGCCCGCAGAAAGAACACAAGATTGTCCTTGTCCGTGCTATACGCCATAAGCCATCAGCTCCCTCCTCCCACGAGATACGCTTCACGAGGAACGAGAGACCAGTTCTAGTCCGCTACACCCAATCAGTAGGCTCCTGAGTCGGCCGTTCAGTCACCCGCCCAGCAAGCGCCTCACGAATCGTTCGACTCACCCGATCGATCTCTCCCATCTCCGACACGGGAACGATCCAGGCATCTGCCGGTTCCAGTTCGATTCGATAGTGATTCTTCCTCGCCGAGAACCATTCGATATACGGATGAGGAACGAGATTCGGATGAGGGTCGAACGAGATCAAGTTCACATCCCCGATCTGTGGATTTTCCATGTCACCAATCACCTGCCCGGCGATATCCTCGTCCTCAAACCGACGATTCCGAAACTGAATGACCTGTCCTACGATATCGGCCTTGAAGTTTCCCCGTAAATACACATCGACAGGACCAACCACTGCGAACACGATCCGCCCCACGATCGTTCCGTCAACGCGATTATCCAGGAACCCTTCCTGCACCCAGCGTCCATTGCCAAACTTTTGCGCCATCTGACTCCTTGTAACGAGTTAGCCTATCGGGTTCATGTCGGTTTGCCGAGCTCGAGCGCGCGTTCCTCGTGAAGCGTATCTCGTATCTCGCATGCCACGATACAGATACACTCTTTCCATCCTGCGCTTCACGCTTCACGAACGACGAGCGACGAAGTACGTGTCAGCACATCGGCGGTTGCAGCAGACACGGTTATGAATAATCCTCCTAAGCTGGCTGGGCCGTGCCGGTTGCGGGCAATGACGACTGGGGGCCGCTCCCAAAAGCGCCCACCAACACCGCTAACAAGATGAGCCCGCTTCCAACCCATCCCTGAACATCCAATGTTTCACCGAGAAAATACCAGGAAAGCCCAGCCGCGTAGACCGGTTCTGACGCAAAAATCAGTGCAACCTGTTGCGCGGGCACAATACGCTGCACCCACATTTGAACGGCAAAGGCCCCGGTCGCAAGCCCTCCGGTCACCCCGAGCCCGACAAGCAACAGCGTCGTCGGCGCAAACGCCTGAGCCGGCGCCTGTTCGATCAGAAGAGTGGGGAACAACAGGACGACCATCGCCATCATTTGCCAGGCAAACAAGGACGGCGCATCGACCTCGCGCGTAAACCGTTCCAGACAGGCGATATGCGCGGCGAATGCAATCGCACAGCCGAGCGTCAAGAGATCGCCAAGATTTCCGGATGCGCTGGGCTTCACCAGCAGCCAGAGCCCCACCATGGCGATCCCGATAGCCCACCACACGCGCCGGTCAAATCGGCGCAGGATCAACGGCACGATGACGACGTAGAGCGCAGTAATGAAGGCAGAATTGGATGCAGAGGTATATTGAAGCCCGACCGTCTGAAGGACATAGCCGAGAAAGAGCCAGCAGGTAGCGATCGCGCTTGCCCGTAAAACCGCCGGCTCGCGGTGCAAGCGAAATCGCCAGAGGAGATATCCGCCCCCGACCAGCAAGGCGCCCAAGAGAAATCGGAGGAACAGAAACGCAAACGGTGGGGTTTGCTCCAGCACCGCTTTGGTAGCGGGGAACGTCGCGCCCCAAACGAACGTGGTCAGCAAGAGTGCAATTCGTTGCATTAAGTCAGAAAAGTGCCGAGAGCTGAGTGCTGAGTAACGAGATCCCTTGGCCCTACTGAGAACTCAGTACACAGCACTTCGCAGTTAGGCTTTGCACAGCGGACAACGGCGCTGCTCAGTCGTCCCGGCCTGCTCCATCGCCGCTAGCGCCCGCGTCTTGTCAGGGTAATCGAACCACCCGCCTTCCCAGAAATCGCTTGAGGAACCGATCGACGAAGACGGCACCTCGGAACAACGATCCTTGTGGAGCGTGACCCGATCAATCGAACGCGCGATGTGAATCCAATAGGCCATTGTGGGAACAGTTAGGGGATGAAGTGTCAGGGGTAAGGAGTAAGAAAACAAAGGTTCAGCAACCTTTCACTCCTCACCCTTTACCCCTCACTGGTTTAGGGTAGGAGTTGCCACTCATCCTTCTCGATAAAGACCTTTACGCCCGTCTCGAGCTTCTTAATATCGTCCTTCTCAAAGATCCTCATATATCGCTCGATCCGATCCGGATCGTCGATCCGCTCTTCCTGCATCATGCCACTCACACTCTTGTACTTACGAATCAACAGGGACATCGAAATCCTCCTCTTAAACCACTGGAAGTCTTATCCACAAGGTGGATACAATAAGACAAAGCTCAACGGCCGGTCAAGGGTGCTTTCTCTGCCTATTCGGTGTTCATTTGATTTGAAGGATACGAACCATGCCGATCTATGAATATCGTTGCGGACAATGCGAAAAACACTTCGACGCCACCCAATCCGTCCATGCCAGAGTTGAAGACACCGTATGCCCTCACTGTCAGGCCCAAGACGCTACGCGATTACTGTCCGCCTGCACGACACAAGTG
The DNA here is from genome assembly GCA_965233025.1 of uncultured bacterium. Taxonomy (GTDB): domain Bacteria; phylum Nitrospirota; class Nitrospiria; order Nitrospirales; family Nitrospiraceae; genus Palsa-1315. Next base: position 30,026 of record CBDDRH010000160.1, on the reverse strand, counting down.
AAAGGGACCAAAAAGACCGGCTTCGCCGAAATGAAAGCCTACAGCATGCTGGACGAACGGATGGACAAGTTCGCCAAACTTCCTCCGCTGATGGGCAAACGCGCAGCGCCCGACGCGACCCCACCTTCCGATCCTTCCACCGGCGGCACAACGGAGCACTGAATTAAGAGCTTGTCCGACATTGACTGTGGCCGGCATGCGAACACGCGTCGCCCTCTTCCCAATATCCACCCCAACCCCACGGAGATCGCATGATCGCGAGACTCGTGCTCCCGCTAGGCCTCAGCATGCTGTTCAGCTGGGGAGTGACCCTTGTCGCCCTTGCGGAGGTCGCCGGAAGCCTGACCATCGCCGGCAACGGACCGGAACTGACGACCATCGATCCTCTTGCCCGCGCCTTTGAAAAAGCCAATCCGCGAGCCTATCTTGATGTCGTGTGGGACTCGAATTCGAAGCCGATAGAGATGGTCAAGTCCGGCCAGGCCCACATCGCCGTCACAGGAACCGAAGCTCCAGGCCTTTCGGCAGTGCCCATCGCGTGGGATGGAATCGGTGTGCTCGTACACCTCTCCAATTTCACGAAAGACATCACAAAGCAGCAAGTTGCGGACATTTTCTCCGGCAAGATCACACTGTGGTCCGACGTCGGTGGTCCCGAAACGAAGATATTGGTCATTGACCGGCCGCGCAATCAAAACATCCGCGATGCGTTTGAATCCCAACTCGGCATGACCGGAAAAATCACCGCCGCAGCCAAGATGATCGGATCCGATGACCAGGTCGTGACCACCGTCGTGGGAACGCTGCCTCCTCTGTCTGCGGTCGCCTACCTGTCCCTCAACCAGGGACTGTCCGTCGTCTCAAGCGGCGTTCCCGTCAGACTCTTGCCTGTCGACAAGATCGAACCGGAGGGTCCCACCGTCAAAGACGGTCGCTATCCGCTCCGACGACCCGTTCTTCTCTTGTCCAAGAAGGAACCGCATCCCCTGGCCGAAGCATTCACCCAGTTCGTCCTATCTCCAGCCGGTCAACAACTCATTGCCGAAACGTATGTTCCGATCAAAGGAAAGTAGTCATGCGCCGTTGTGATTGAAGGAGGCAGTTATGCAGACGTGGGGATCATTGAGATTCATGCTCTTGGGACTCATCGTATCCATGGCTTCACCCATGACCGTATCCCACGCGGAGGAGTCAGGGGCGATAGTTGATGGCGCAGGATTTACCCTCTACGGTACCGAATCGATCAAGGGTTTCGATGCCGCAAAAGTCGAACGAGACCCTGTCTGCGACCGGAACAAGCGTCCACGGATCGCCAAGGTCGAACCGGACGAAGCCAAGCCGGGCGACAAAGTTGTCATCACCGGCGAGAACTTCGGCACCAAGGAATGTTTTCATACTGTGACCTTCAGCGCGGTTTCAAACCTGCCCGTGGCCTTCAAGTTCATGAGCGACTCGACGATTGAGGCCATCGTGCCGGAGGCAAAAGCGGGGATGTCGTTCATCATCATCGTTGCAGGCGGCGGAAGCGCCCAGTCAAAACCGGTCTTGATCAAGGCCAAGTAGGCACGTTCTCCCTAGCCCGGTTTGTCTGGTCTCTTTTGTTCTTCGAACTACACAAACAAGACAAACGGTCTCGCACGTCACGGGGCAAGATCACCGGCAAACTGTATCCATATCACTCTAAAAACCAGCCTGTTCTACCCCCTCCTCCCTCGACAGGCCTCCTAACCCTGTGCTAGCTTACGCGCTCATTTTCGCCTGATAACTCTCGCAGAATCGCGAACGATCTGAGGGGACAGGAACCGGTATGTTCAAGAAAATTCTGGTGGCCAATCGCGGCGAAATCGCCATGCGGATTATCCGCGCCTGCCGCGAATTGAACATCGCGACTGCCGCCATCTACTCCGAAGCCGATTCGACCGGGATCTACGTCAAAAAGGCGGACGAGGCCTACATGGTCGGCCCGGGGCCGGTCAAAGGCTTCCTGGACAGCCAACAGATCGTCAACCTGGCACAGCGAATCGGCGCCGATGCCATCCATCCAGGCTATGGATTTCTCTCGGAAAACTCGCAATTTGCGCAGCTGTGCCACACATCCGGCATTACCTTCATCGGTCCATCGCCACAAGCCATCGACTTGATGGGGAGCAAGGTCAAAGCCCGAGATCTTGCCAAACGAGTCGGCATCCCGATCGTCCCCGGTACCGAAGGCGGAGTCACCGACGTCAAGGACGCCCTGTCGTTCGCAAAAGACACCGGGTACCCTGTCATCATTAAAGCCAGCGCAGGCGGAGGAGGACGCGGACTCCGGGTGGTGCGGTCGGATGCCGAACTTCGTGAGAACATGGCCGTGGCATCACGAGAGGCCAAGGCTTCCTTCGGCGATGGAAGCATTTTTCTCGAAAAGTATATCGAGCGACCGCATCATATCGAATTCCAGATCCTGGCCGACCGGCATGGCAACATCATCCACCTGGGCGAACGTGACTGTTCGATTCAGCGCCGGCACCAAAAGCTCATCGAAATTGCCCCATCCTTGATCCTCACGCCACGTCTTCGCGCCGAGATGGGTGACGCAGCCATCGCCATCGCCAAGGCGGTCGATTATGACAATGCCGGCACCGTCGAGTTCCTCCTCGATCAGGACAGCCGCTATTACTTCATGGAAATGAACCCGCGCCTCCAAGTCGAGCATACGGTGACCGAGCAGATCACGGCGATCGACATCGTGCGCAATCAGATTGCCATTGCAGCCGGTCTGCCTCTTGAGATCACGCAGCAGGAGGTCACGCTCCAAGGCTATGCCATCCAGTGCCGCATCAACGCGGAAGACCCCAAGAACAATTTCCGGCCTTGCACCGGTACCGTCACGGCCTATCTCTCACCGGGTGGGATCGGCGTGCGCATCGACGGAGCGGTCTACAAGGACTATGTGGTCCCGCCCTACTACGACGCCCTCTTAGCCAAGCTCACCGTGCGAGGCCGTACGTGGGAAGAAACCGTCAGCCGCATGAGGCGATCGCTCGAAGAATACGTCTTGCGCGGGCTGAAGACGACGATCCCCTTTATGATGGAGATCATGAAGGACCAGGATTTTATGGCAGGACATTTCGACACCTCCTACCTGGAGACGCATCCGGAACTGTTCAACTACGACGATTTTCAAGAACCGGAGGATCTGGTGCTGGCACTGTCAGCGGCGATTGCCGCCTACGAGGGGCTGTAGCGGCAGGATGCTGAAAAAGTCCGCTAGCAGCGTTCTCGCATCGCTTAGAGGCTCAACGTATAGAGGCAAGCCTCTCGGATATCGGAATCACTGGAGGAATTTTTCCGTTCGCCAAGACTCATTTAACGGGCGAACGGCCCACACGAAGTGTGGTATGTACCTCCTCGCCTCTTCGCTCGCTGCGGCCTTGCTGAACGGCCTTTTTGAGCATCCTGCGTGCGAGTATCCGGCTGCCCTAGATTAATCAAGGGATCATGGCGACACGACGACCCTCTCGAACACAAGCAACCAAGAAGCGGGCAACCGGACCGGCCGTCCGAACGTCAAAGACACGTGCCCGCAGCAGTCCCGAGCTGACCATTCAACCTGCGGCGGGCAAACCGATCCTGATCACCGATGTGGCTTTGCGCGACGGCCACCAGTCGCTCCTGGCCACACGCATGCGGACAGAAGACATGCTGCCCATCGCACAAAAGCTCGACGCCGTCGGCTATTGGTCGCTCGAAGTCTGGGGTGGCGCCACCTTCGACACGTGCCTGCGCTTTCTCAAAGAGGATCCCTGGGAACGGCTCCGCGCGCTGCGGGCCGCCATGCCTAATACCAAGCTTCAAATGCTCCTCCGAGGGCAAAACCTGGTCGGCTATCGGCACTATGCCGACGATGTGCTGGAACGGTTCATCGAGCGGTCTGCCGCCAACGGCATCGACGTCTTCCGCATCTTTGACGCACTGAACGATATCCGTAACGTCGAACGGGCCTTGCGGGAAGTGAAAGCGTGCGGCAAACACGTCGAAGCTGCCATCAGCTATACCGTCAGTCCCGTCCACAGCATCGACCGTTTTGTCGACATGGCGAAACAGCTGGAGGATCTGGGAACCGACACGCTCTGTGTTAAAGACATGGCCGGGCTCTTGGCGCCGCTCGATGCCTACCACCTCATACACCGTATCAAGGCAGCAGTGAAGGTCCCCATCCATTTGCATTCACACTACACCTCGGGGATGGCCTCGATGACGTCCCTCATGGCGATCCTGGGCGGTCTGGACATGCTGGATACGTCCATCTCGCCGCTGGCCGGCGGCACGTCGCATCCGCCGACGGAAACGCTGGTGGCCTCCTTGCGCAACACCCCGTACGACACAGGCTTAGATCTCGCCTCGTTCCTGCCCATCACCGAATACTTCCGCACCGTTCGGCGGAAATATCGGCAATTCGAGAGCGAGTTCAACGGGGTCGACGCTGAAATCCTCACTTCGCAGATTCCCGGCGGCATGCTCTCGAATCTTGCCGCACAACTGACCGAACAGAATGCGCTCGATCGGATCAAAGAAGTCCTGGATGAAGTGCCGCGTGTCCGAAAGGAAATGGGCTATCCTCCACTCGTCACCCCGACGAGTCAGATCGTGGGCACCCAGGCCACGCTCAACGTCCTGACGGGCGAGCGGTACAAAGTCATCACCACGGAAACCAAGAACTACTTCCTCGGACTCTATGGGCGGGCGCCGGGGCCCCTCGATCACGACATCATGGCCCGCGCGATCGGGGACGACCAGCCGATCAGATCACGGCCTGCCGACCGGTTGGAGCCCGAACTCGAAGCCACTAGAAAAGATCTCCCCGCCTCGGCCGACACGGTGGAAGATCAGCTTTCATTTACCCTGTTCCCCACGATTGCGAGGGACTTCTTTGAGGCGCGCGAGAAGGGAGACCTGACGCTGGAACCCCTCGAGAGCTTCTTGCCCAGTGGGCCGGCTGCGGCCACCGAACTTCATCTGGCCCCGGCCGAATTCAACGTCACCGTCCACGGCGAGACCTACCACGTCCAAGTGTCCGGTTCAGGACGGAAAGTTGACGGTCGCAAACCGTATTACATCCGGGTCAACGACAAGCTCGAAGAAGTCTCGTTGGAACCGATCCAGGAAATCCTGGCCGGCCTGCCGGAAGCTCCCGATGCTGCAAGTGGGGCCAAGCCCAAACGGCCCAGGCCGTCCAAGCCAGGAGACGTCGCCCCCCCGATGCCGGGTCGCGTCGTCAAAGTGCTCGTCGTGATCGACGCCGTGGTCAAAGCCGGCACTCCCCTCCTGATCATTGAAGCCATGAAGATGGAAAGCCAGGTCCCGGCGCCGATCGACGGGAAAGTCACCGCCATCCTGGTTTCAGAGGGCGATAACGTGAAGACGGATGAAACAGTCATTCAGCTGGAGTAGTTCGATAGATCCGCGTGTGCGCGGTCGCGCATGCAGACGGCCGTACGTTGCGCTGCTCGCCTTCACCCTCCTGTGTCACATCATGACCGCCTGTTCATCGCCCTCGTCGATTCCGACGCAGTTCGACGCCATTGAGCGCATGCCCATTCACACCGTCCTCGTTCACGGCCAGCGGATTGCCTATCTGGATGTGGGCGCAGGCCCGCCGATCATCCTGATCCACGGCTTCGGAGGATCGATGTGGCAATGGGAGTATCAACAACACGCGCTGTCACAGCACTTCCGTGTCCTCACGCTCGATTTACCCGGCGCCGGGCTGTCCGATAAACCGGCGATCGACTACCGGCCGGATGAGATGTTGGATTTCTTTGTCGGCTTCATGGACGGCGTAAAGATCCCGCAGGCCACGTTAGTCGGCAACTCTATGGGCGCCGGCTTGGCCATCGGCATGGCGCTGACGCACCCCGCACGCGTCGCCAAGCTCGTCCTTATCGACGGACTGCCACAACACGTCATGGCCAAACTCACCAGTCCGTCAGTCAGGCGGGCTCTGGAAACCAGCGCACCGTCCTGGCTCGTCTCATTCGGCAACATGCTGTTCGGCAGTCTGATGACCGAGTCCGTCTTGAGAGAGATTGTGCATGATCCGGCACTCCTCACACCGGCCGTCATCGAACGGTCCAATCGCAACCGCCAGCGGCCCGGACTCATCAAACCCATTATGACCGTCAGAGAAAATCTTCCATTGTGGGAGTCCGGTTTCGCCACGCGCCTCGGAGAGATCACCCACCCGACGCTGGTATTGTGGGGAGAAGAAGATCGGGTATTTCCAGTCGCCGTGGGCGAAGAACTCCATCAAACCATCACGGGGTCACGATTTGTCCGAATCCCCAATGCAGGACATATCCCTCAGTGGGAACGGCCGGATGCGGTCAACCGGGAACTCATCACCTTTATTCGCCCCTAGCAAAAATGTTATCCTGGCGCGCCGCACAGACGGGCCATCAAGGTTCTGCGATGCTGGCATAGGGTTTCCGGCGCCTGCAGGCCGCACAAGCACAAACCATTATTCTATTCATGACCGGATGATCATCATCGGTTCACCAAGGAGGGTAGCATGAGGGCAGTATCTCGAACGATCATTGGGTCCGCACTCTGCATGACCATCGGGCTCGCCGGATGCGGAAGCATGGGCGGCTCCACTGGCAGCAGTTTTCAATACAAGAACATGACTGTCGCAGACGGCAGCGTCATCTCTGGTGAAGGCCAAAAAGTTCTTTTCCATGGAAGCCCCCTGGTGCTCTCGGGAACCGGCATCAAGGTCGGCGACGCTCTCAGAGAGGTGCAGTTGACACAGACGGACCTGTCCCCGATCGGCATCACCGATACCAAGGGCAAGGGCAAGGTCAGGATCATCAGTGTCGTGCCGTCGCTTGACACCCCGGTGTGCGAACAGCAGACCCACTACCTGAGCGAAAAAAATAAGGGCCTCGACAAGATGGTCGAATTGGTGACCGTGAGCGTCGACACCCCCTTCGCGCAAAAACGCTTCGCGCAGGAAGCCAATATCGCCAACGTCACCTTCCTTTCGGATTATCGGGACGCTGAGTTCGGAAAGACCTATGGACTGTATCTCAAGGGCCCCCACATCCTGGCTCGTACAGTCATGGTCGTTGATGCTCACAATACCGTGCGATATATACAAGTCACACCCGAACTGACCCAGTTGCCGAACCTGGATGAGGCCTTCGCCGTAGCCAAGTCACTAATCACCGCGAGCTGATAGACTCAAGGTTGAGGCTGAGGCCAAAGCCAAGATGTTCGAGGTTCTGCGTTCGAGGTTTTAGAACTTCGGACTCGGAACCTCGAACTGTTCTATCGGAAGCTGAACCGCGGCCTTTATAGCCCAAAAACCTGATGGCCCAATACGATCTTCTTGTCATAGGGACAGGGCCAGCCGGCCAGAAGGCCGCGGTGCAGGCCGCCAAGCTCGGCAAGACCGTCGGTATCATTGAGCGCAAAGCAGTCGTCGGCGGCGTCTCCACCAACACCGGCACCATCCCCAGCAAAGCCCTCCGCGAAGCGGTCCTCTATCTCTCAGGGTTCCGCCAACGCAACCTGTACGGAGCCGGCTATCGTCTCAAAGAAACGGTCACGATCGAAGATCTCGCGTTTCGCGCCAACCACATCATTAAAAACGAAATTGAGATCGTGCAGAACCAGATGGCGCGTAACCGCATCGATCTGATCTTTGGAGAAGCCAGCTTCATCGATCCTCACCGGCTCCTCATTCAACAGGCCGGCACGTCGATCGAACATTATGCCCACGTGATCGTCATCGCAGTGGGGACAGTGCCGACCAGACCGGCCGATATTCCTTTCGATGGTCACACGATCATCGATACCGATGGCCTCGTGACGCTCAAACACCTTCCGACATCGATGGTCATAGTCGGCGGCGGCGTGATCGGCACAGAGTACGCATCGATCCTCGCCATGATCGGTGTGCAGGTCGTGTTAATCGACAAGCGACCACGCTTGCTCGAATTTGTCGACGCTCAGATCATCAACGCCCTGCAACAGCAGATGACAGACATCGGCGTCACGCTTTACCACGAGGAAGAAGTCGTCGCGGTCAGGAAAGAGTCCGATGGACAAGTCACGGTCTCGCTGACACACCGGCCACCGATCACCACCACGGCGCTCATGTATGCCATCGGCCGTATCGGCGCCACAAAACGCCTCAACCTGGAGGCCGTCGGTATCACGCCGGATGCGCGAGGCCGCGTGATCGTGAACAACCATTTCCAAACCGCAGTTCCCCATATCTACGCCGCCGGCGACGTCATCGGCTTTCCCGCCTTGGCCTCTACCTCCATGCAGCAAGGGCGGCATGCCTCCTGCCATGCCTTTGGCCATCCCGACCACACGGACACGGATCTCCTACCCTACGGCATCTATGCCATTCCGGAAATCTCCATGGTGGGACGAAATGAGGAGGATCTGACCAAAGCAGGAATTCCCTATGCAGTCGGCATCGCCCACTATCGGGAAATCGCCCGCGGCCAACTGACCGGTGATGAAACCGGCATGCTGAAGCTGCTGTTTCATAGCCACACCCGCACACTCCTGGGCGTCCATGCCATCGGAGAAGGGGCTACGGAGCTCATTCACATTGGCCAGGCCGTCATGGCATACAGGGGAAAGGTCGATTACTTCATCGACACGGTCTTCAACTACCCGACCCTGGCGGAATGCTACAAAGTTGCCGCGCTCGACGGCATCAATCGTTTACCGAGGCCCTGGCCCGGACAGACACAAAAATCGTGAAGCGTGAAACGAAACCTACATTGATTTCCTCTTTATTTCTTTCTAGGGAGATACGCTTCACGAGCAACGTTCTATATAGAAAGAGCCCACATGTCCTTTACTGATCACTTGCGACAACTCGCCACGCCTATCTGGGATGCCCAACTGACCCATCCGTTCGTCGTGGCGTTGGGCAAGGGGACCTTGCCGGAACGCAAATTCAAGTACTACATTCTGCAAGACGCACGGTTTCTCGGTGACCTTGCCCGTGTATTTTCTGCCGGAGCGTTGAGAGCGCCGGATTCAGAATCGGCCCTGCGTCTGACGAAGCTCGCGGAGGACACCATCGTTGTCGAACGCAGCCTCCATGAAGGATACGGGTCACGCTGGAAGATGACCGCGAAGGAAATGTCGTCCGTCCCGATGGCGCCGACGAACTACGCCTACACACGGCACATGCTCACCGTCGCCCATACAGGCTCAGCAGCGGAGATCACCGTCGTCGCCCTCCCCTGCGCCTGGATCTACTGTGTCGTCGGCCAGCATCTCTTGAAGCACGGCCCGCCGAAGCAGAATCATCCGTATCGCGACTGGCTCATGCTCTACGCCTCGCCGGAGTTCGCTGCAGTGCAGGAATGGATGCGCAAGAAAGTGGACCAGTGGGCCAAAACGGCGGGCAAAGAGGAAAGACGGCGGATGGAGGAATCGTTCGTCATAAGTTCGCGGTACGAGTGGATGTTTTGGGAGATGGCGTGGAATGAAGAAAAGTGGCCGGTGTAAGAGGGCGGGCCAGAGCGGGGAAGCTCTCTCCGCTCGCGGACACAGAGCGCCGTTGACCACTCTAGGCTTCACCGCCGCTTGGCGCCGAAAACTTGCCACACCACTTGCTTTGCAAAGGTGTGGCTTCGGACATTCGGCACCACCGCCAAGGGCGGTCGCTCTGGTTCAGCAAGAGCGGTAGCCCAACGGCGCTCTGATTACGCTTCGAGTGCCTCCCAGCCCTGCCCCTAAAGTAGGACACCGGCCGAGAGGGAGAGAAGTGGGGAAAGAAATGACGGGTCTTGTCGCTGACCAGCCCGTCCGGTCCGGCCGCCTCACCAACTCGGCGGCGCGCACAAACGTGGCGCTCTTTATTCATCGCGCCGTGCGCCCTCTTACCCCGCCCGGTGTAGGGACCCCGCTGCGGGCGGGCGCCCAGGTCAGCGCCACCCGCCAAGTCACGACGGGCAGAACGAAGGCGAACTAGAAAAAATGAGAGAAAGAAAGGCCGGAATGGTTAGGTCTGGTAAAGTGTAACTCATGTACCCATACCGGCTCGAGATTACCCTTAGAATAACTCACCCCTTTCTAACGTTACCTGATATTACACGAGCCCTATCACTAAAGCCGTCCGGTGGATGGACAGTCGGAGATCGAAGAGTGACACCCGCAGGCCACCCACTAGAAGGGATCCGCAAGGAAACCTATTGGTATCGTAGTTTGTCCCTTTCGCGTAATGCTCAACTAAGTAGTTCGATCAAGGCTCTTCTTAATCGTTTATCCAGCAGGAAGAACTTCTTTAAGAAAATCCGCGCCAAGGGAGGTACAGCTGAGTTTTTTGTCGGATGGTTCATCGAACGAAACTCAGGAGACACTCTCGGCCAAGAAGTCCTCAAAGGTCTTTCAAACCTTCAGATCGACCTTGCTCTTGACCTCTACCCTCCTGACCGCAACACTCGCAAGCGTTCCCGATGACTTGTAAGCAAATACGTGGCCATCTTCGTGGCGCTAGAAGCGTTGATCGTGCTTCTCGGATTGATCTACTAGCAGCATACGGCCTCGCGGGCAGTCCCGGAATACCGGGCCCGCCCTGCTGGACAGTCTCTACCTGCCAAGTATAATCTGAGCGCCTTAGCAGTACTGATTCAGGAGCACTCATGGTATTGAAACAGGTGTTGACGATTGCGGGATCGGATTCGGGTGGGGGTGCGGGGATTCAGGCCGATATTAAGGCAATGTCAGCTAACGGCGTGTTTGCTATGTCGGCGATCACCGCTATCACCGCACAGAATACGGAGGAGGTCACCGACGTTCTGGAATTGCCGATCCCGATCATCGCGGCGCAAATCGATGCGGTGTTCGACGATTTCGATGTCGCAGCGGTGAAGACTGGGATGTTGTCCTCAACGGCGATCGTCGAGGTCGTCGCCAAACTCCTGAAGCCTCAGAATGTGACGAATCTCGTGGTGGATCCGGTCATGATCTCGAAAACCGGCCATGCGCTGCTCAAGCCGGAGGCGATCGACGCCATGAAGACACAGCTCTTCCCCCTGGCGCTGCTCGTCACACCGAACATCCATGAGGCCCAGCAACTGTCGGGCATTGAGATCACAACGCTCGCGGACGCGCGCCGCGCCGCTAAAATCATTCACGGATTCGGCTGTAAGCATGTGTTGATCAAAGGTGGTCATTTGCTGACGGATCGAGCCACCGATTTGCTCTATGACGGCCGGTTCTTCAATGTGTTCAAGGGGGAATTCATCGAGACCCCCCACACGCATGGCACCGGCTGCACATTCGCCTCAGCCATCGCAGCCCATCTTGCACGAGGCAAATCTATGAACGACGCCGTACAAACGGCCAAGACATATCTCACCGAGGCCATTCGCCATAGCCTGGCAATCGGTCATGGCACCGGGCCGACGAATCACTTTTACTTTCTCTCGCCATAACAGTTTCACATCCACCCGTTATTTCTTTGCCCGTGCAACGTTGCTCTTCCGGGAGTGACGTTGCTGTTTTCTGATGCGTAGCGTCCGGCTTTCAGAGCCATCCTCTGAAAACTAAAAATTTGTAACCTCAAACGCCTGAACGAGATACACTTTACGGGTACTTAGCAGATAGCTCAAAGTTCCGCGTGCTCACAAGAGCCACATTGTTTAGCACGCGTTTGGAGTAACAAGGTGATACCTCGCAGGATGCTCAAAAAGGCCGTCCAGCAAGGCCGCAGCCGATGAAAGCACCGGAGGCGTAGTATTTCTCACCTGCCCACCCCAAGCTGCCAAGACAGCTTGTTCTCCGAGTGGGCTACGTTGAGGATGCTTTCGAGGGGAGAACGCCGCTGGCGGAATTTTTCAGCATCCTGTTAGGAGAAAAATTCCATGGGTCACATTACCTGCCGCCCACTGACCTTTCTAATTACAGGATTTGGCTGGCTCCTGCTTTCTTCGCTGGTGGGACTAGGCACCCTGATTGGATTGGTCCATGGCACGCCGCTGCCTTCTTGGTTAAGGTCGGTCCATGTACATGCCATCCTTGTCGGTGGAATCCTTCAACTCATGATCGGCGGGCTCCTGGCGTCCCTATCCAGTGACTCTCGGAGCAACCCTGCAGGCTCGAACTCCCGTCCATGGCTGTTCGCAACCCTGAACGCCGCCACAGTCTTGTTGCTTATTGGATTCGGACTCGGAAACATGATGATCGTCGGCGGGGCTGGAATTGTCTTGATTGGAGCCGTCGCCTCCATCGCCCCGGTCGCGTGGCAGTACGCGCGGCAAAGCCCGACTCAATCAACCGATCCTTCCTGGCTCTATCGCGTTTCACTCATTTCCTTACTCATCGGATTAGTCATCAGTGTCGCCATGGCGTTCCAGTTCGTTCAACAATACTATGCCCATGCGCGGCTGCTTCATCTACATCTGATTCTGTTGGGTTTTGTCACCATGGCCATGATCGGCGCCACACATCGCCTCTTGCCGATTGTCTTGAACACCGAACTCTACAGTCTGAAACTCGCTCGCTTCGTGATGGTCGCGCTTCCCGTCGGCTTCATCATTTTGATCGGCGGATTTATCACTTCGTCGCTCCACCTCGAACTCGCGATCGGAGGGTTGCTCATCCTCAGCATCGGTCTCTATGCGTACAATCTGTTGCGCACGTGGCTACGCTCCAGCCATCCGGGGAACGCCGCCTCCGACCATCTGTTACTCGCAACGTTTTTCCTGGTGCTCATGATGATCATGGGGGTGCTCGTCGCAGCCAACTATTTGCCACAGCCGCCGGTCCTGCCGTTCGGCTCGTTGCACCTCGCAGCGTATACGCATATGGCCTTGATCGGGTTTATCTTACAGACGGTTTTGGGGGCCTTGTCCCATGGCATTCCTGAAATAGTGGCAACCAACCAAATCGCGAACCGGAAAAAGCAAGAGCCTTATCGCGCGCAACTCGCTGCCATGATGGACCGGTGGCGAGCCCTTCAGCTAACCGGACTGAGCTTTGGGACGATGGGATTCGGCTTACTCGCTGCGATGACCTGGAGCTTCCCGCTTAGTTCACTCTCTATTCAGATCGCGACCTGGGTCACCGTGTGCCTACTCCTTGGCAGCCTGACCATCTTTACTGGCAAACTCGCCTGGGTTTTGGGAGCTTCACCATCAGGAATAGTCGTGTCTCTCCCTAACCAGATGCCGAAAGAATCCACCAGCGCCATAGACCCTGCCGCGTGAGAAGCGCGACATGCGGGGAAGTCGCGCCTTGGACACATTGCATTTCTACCTTGTTTGGCCTATCTAGCTTGTCCCGCCTGCCTCACTCGGATATCCTGCGATATCGTTTTCCATTGTGCCACAGGAATGAACCCCTAGATATTCCAGCTGTGAAATCAGTCTCCCAGCATGATGCTTGATTGAAAGGTCACTCCTTGGAAGAAGAATCCCTGACATTTCATGATCGATATGGTCATGGCATTGCCGCGATCTTGAGCACACCTGACGGACCAACAACGCGTCTCGCCGTGCTGTGCCATGGATTTCTCTCCGGCAAGAACAGCACAACCAACAGGACCTTGACCCGCCTTCTCGGTGAACGAGGCATCGCAACCTTTCGATTCGACTTTTTCGGTCAAGGAGACAGTGAAGGACCGTTCGAAGAGATCACGACAACCCTCGCCGTACATCAAGTCCAAGCCGCACTGGATCTGGTGACCGCCAGAGGCTATGACCGGATCGGGCTTGTCGGATCAAGCTTCGGTGGGCTCGTCGCCATCCTCACGGCAGCCCAACGGCGCGATATCGTCTGTTTAGCCCTCAAATGTCCTGTGGTCGACTTTGCAGAAGAGCTTCGCCTCACATTCGGGCCGGAAGAATTGGCACGGTGGCAAGCCACGGACACGATTCAGAATATCATGGGAGGGCCGGAGCGGGTCCGTTTACGATATGCCTTTTACGAAGACTGCCTCAAGCAGATTGCCTATGAGCCGGCTGAACGAATCACCATCCCTACGCTGATCGTCCAGGGTGAGCGGGATGAATGTGTCCCCCTTCATCAAAGCCGACGATTGCGCGACGCGTTGAGAGGTCCAAAGCGGCTGGATCTCCTGCCGAGCGCCGATCACCAATTCACACGGGGAGAAGATTTTCAGCAAATGACTGCAGCGATTAGTCATTGGCTCGTTACCCATCTCCCCTAGCAGGATGCTGAAAACGGTCCCCAGCGTCGTTCTCAGGTCGAAATAATCCTCAACGTACCCAAGAGGGTACGCCTCCGGTTATTTCTCTCCTGCGGCCTTGCTGGATGACCGTTTTGAGCATCCTGCCGCATCCCTCCTCTCATAACTCCGATCAGCTGCGGATGGCTTCCTGAAAAAATCGAAAATTTTCTGGCGCAACATGCATGTCCGAGACACAATGCAGAGGAGCCACAAACAACTGAGTCCTAGAGGACTTGCCACGAATGATCTCCGCGACAGACATCGTGATACCCCGATTCCTCATTGCCCTCCTTGCGGCAATACTATTCCAGGGCTTGCAATCTGTCGCAATGCCCACGATCGTCTCAGCGGCAGAACAAGAACCACCACCTCGGCATAGTTTGATTCAGCGTTCAGCTGCTGAATCTTCCGCTCTGCCTGCCACGACTCATGGAACCATACTTCAGCCATCCAGCGCTGAGTCCACCCACATCACAAGTCCAAGTCCGAGCGAACCACACAAGCCATCGGTTTCACCAGCACCTCTACCAGCTCCGCATCATCGGACGTTGACCAAGCGTCCGCCCATAGCCACGATCACTGCTCCTGCGACCTCATCCCAAACTCTCCCTGCAGCACCGGTACCGAGTATCGCAGATGGGCAAGCCACACAGGCGACAGCCGAGACCGCCAAGAACACGGCCCCCACGACAACGGCGCCTGTCAATAAGGCAACCGCTGCGCCTCTTGCTGGAGTGATCTCATCCGGCACTGCTGCAGTCGCTCCGATCGCTTCCTCTCCGGTCGCCGGAGCGGCAGGCCTTCATTCTGCAGCCTCAGCGGGAAGCGGATCAGCATCCTCGTCCAGCGGTTCGCGGTCGGCCTTGAATTTGCTCCAGAACTCTGCGATCACAAGCTTATTGCAACCCACAACTCCTGTTGTCACAACACCTTCGCCATCGACTCCACCCGCAACTCCGCCTCCTGCTAATCCATCGACTGGGAACATGACTTTGACATGGGCAGCAAATAGAGAATCTGATCTGGCTGGTTACAAGATTTACGTCGGCACGGCGTCCGGCACCTACAGTTTCACCGGATCGCCCTTCCTGACAGGAACAATCACGAGCTATACCATCTCCAATCTTCCACGTGGCGAGACTTACTTCTTCGCCATTTCCGCCTACGACAGTGCCGGCAACGAAAGCTCACTCTCTGCCGAAGTCAGCAGAAGCCTCTACTAGCGGCTGCTGAAAACGATCCCCAGCTTCGTTCTCCCCTCGTCAACATCCTCAACGTACCCCTGAGGGTACGCCTCCGGTGTTGCCATCGGCTGCGGCCTCGCTGGATGACCGTTTTGAGCAGCCGCTCTGTGCAGGATGCTCAAATAGACGATTCAACAAGGCCGCAGGGAGTCCAGCGACTGAGGCGGATATTTCTCACCCGCCCACCCCGAGCTACCGAGACAGCTCTTCCCCGATGGGGTACGTTGCGTATTATTTCGACCTGAGAACGAAGCCTGGGCAGGGCGCGTCTCGGCGCGCCGGGGTTGGGCAGGTGAGAAGGTCATCGTTTTCATCAGCCTGTTAGGATTTGGCGCAGCGGAAACCGGTGTAACTATTCCGCGTTTCCGGAGGCAGCTTGAAACGCCCATAGGTGAGAAGATATTTCGGCAGATCGGACCACGACCCACCGCGTAGCACTTTGAACTGTCCCTCTTCGGGACCTTGCGGATTACGTTCCGGCGAGATTTCATAATAGTTGGTGGCATACCAATCCTGCACCCACTCCCAGACATTCCCGGCCATTTGATAGAGCCCGTATGGACTCTTGCCTTGTTCGTAGGACTGCACGGGCATCAAGACCTGGCTATAGCTGAACCGTGCGCCCAATGCGAAATTCGCCAAGTCCTTGTGTGCGGCACGATTGCCCCAGGGATACAACCTTCCTTCCGTTCCTCTGGCCGACTTCTCCCATTCCGCTTCGGTGGGAAGCCGCTTCCCCTTCCATCGACAATAGGCATCAGCGTCAGACCAATCCACGCCAATCACCGGCCGATCGCGATGCTGCACCAGATCGACCGTATCCCATAGCCAAGGCGCCTCCCGGTTTGTGGCAGCAAGGAACGATGCGTACTGCCCTGTTGTCACTTCGTGGAGATCCATGAAGAAAGCCAGCAACCAAACCTGATGCTTGGGGCGCTCATCTTCCAGAGCCTGCATCCCATCCAATCCCATCGCGAACGACCCTTCCGGAATCTCAACCATAGGAGTTTCAGCGACAGCTGTCGCGTCCAATGCTTTGGACTTCCTGAGCTGATCAAGTTGCGCCTCGCTGAAAGGAGCCGTACCAGTGAGAAACAGAAGGATGCTCAAAAAGGCCATCCAACGCGGCCGCAGGCGAGAGAAAACCGGAGGCGTAGCCTCTGGGCTACGTTGAGGATTTTGTCGAGCCGAGAACAAAGTTGGGGGCCTTTTTCAGCATCCTTCTCAGTGGATGAGTCCGCCGACAACCCAATGCCGATCATCCGGCACATCGACAATCAAGCGTGTCAGATTCATCCGGGCTAGCTGCGCGCTGATTTCATCTTCCGTAAATGCCGCAAGCAGCGAGTTATAGAAGTCTCTCCTGAGAATGTCCGGAGCCCCGGAAGCATACTGATCGACGATGGCCTGTGCCGCTTCCGGTGATTCCGGCCTCAATAAGTCCATCACCAGCACGGGTGAGCCAGGCTTCACGGCCAAACGCAGTTTATGCCAAAACTGCAAGGGGTTTGGGACATGATGCAGCAGGCTATTGGAAATGGCTGCGTCGACGATATTCGTGCCGGCGAGATCCTGAAATCGTTCACAGCGGAAGGTGATTCGCCCGGATAAGCCGACCCGATGCACAGTTTCTTCCGCCAGCCGTACCATCGGTTCCGACGCATCGACTGCGGTGATGCGACAAGAGGGAACCGCCTGAGCGAAGCGGATGGGAATATCGCCGGGACCACAACCCAGGTCGAGCACGTGCCCCTCGGAAAAATCGGGAAAGTACTCGCGGAAACGATCGACGAATCCCTGGTTTTCCTGTGAAAAATCCGCCGCTGCATAGGCGCGGACTTGCGCAGGATCTTCCATCAGTTCTGGCTCAAGCGTACGCTCCATGATCATTCACCATTCAATATTTATCGTTCAACATTTTCCAGCTTCACCACCACTTCATCTCCCGGTCTCACCACACCCTCACACAACACTTTCGCGTAGAGTCGACTCCATCCTGGATTCATCTTCTGGGAAACGCGCTTAATGTCTCTGTCCAGGAACCACTGGGCATTCTTCTCGCAGGGAGTCGTATAACTCATGATCTCGATCTGGACCTCTGGTCCAACCTGGAGCCGATCCCCCGGTTGCAACTTCTCCCACTCAAGCCCGGCAAGCGTCAGATTCTCTCCGGAAGAACCGGCTTCGATCGAATGGCCCTCGTCCTGTAGTCGCTCGATCACGTCCTGCGAATACAGGCAGACAGCACGATCGGGGCCTCCATGCACTTTAAGATTCCGTTGCCGGTCGCCTTCGACGCCGGCTTTGGTGATAACAGCCTCCAGCACTGGATGTTTCGGGACACCTCCGTCAGAGACATTGATCTGATACAGATAGGGATAGGGCAGCCGTCCGGTCATGGTCATCAATTCACTCCTTCACAGGATTCCGCCATCCGCAATTCCAACGCCAGCCAACCTTCTTGTTCACGCCGTCGAAGCAACATCGCGCCGGCCTTGGAGAATGCCTCGACAATCTCTTGCTCTTGTTCGAGAAGAATGCCGGACAACAAGAGCCGCGCACCATGGCTCACGTATCGCGCCAACTCATCGCACAACAGTAGCAACGTCTGGCGATCGAGATTGGCAAGCACCAGATCCGGTCGCAGCTCGCCTTGACGGTCAACATCCTCCAGCATTCCGCACCGGAATGCGAGATGGTCCCCAAACCCGTTCTCTGTGGCATAGTCTCGTGCGTAGTCCACCGCAACAGGGTCGCATTCCACTCCCAGGGCCGAGGCGGCTCCAAGCCGTAGCGCAGCCATCGCCAGAATGCCGCTCCCCGCCCCCACATCCAGCACGGACTCGCCGCCGTGAACGAGATCTTCAAGCCATTCCAGCAACATCCGTGTCGTCGCATGATGCCCCGTACCGAATGCCTGCTTCGGATCGAGCACGATCTCAATGTCCCCTGCCTGCAGCGCCACCGGCTCCCAACTCGGCCTGATCACAATCCGCCGCCCGATCCGGATCGGCCTGACCGACTGAGCCCACTGCCGATTCCAATCCTGATCGGGCAATTCCTGAACACGTATGTCGCTCTCGGTCGAGGCGTCCGGATCAATCCCATGCAGGATACTATTGAGGCGTACACGTGCCTCCATACTCCACTGTGGTTTTGGCCAATAGAGATGGACAACGCCCTGCTCTTCCCATCCGCCTTGGATCACAGGATCAGCCAGCATACCGAGCAACTCTGCCGCATCGACAGCGGTTCGAATCTGGACATCGATCCATCCCTCAGAGTTCATGATGGGCGGCCCGCATTGTTCATGACGGTTCGTCGCGAAATCGCGCAGTCGCGTTGCGAGACGGGCATGCGGAGCCGCGCGACCCCGAGGCGTACTTGAACAGTACGTCGAGGGAGCGAGCGGCGAGCCTGCCCGCCGAAGGCTCGTCGCAGCGGCGAATCCGCGATTGCAGCAGAAGCGCTCATGAATAATGCGGGCCAGAGTTGACGCACTCCCCCCCTTCCAGTAAGGTCGGCGCTATGCTCCAAGACCAGCCCATGACGAAAGCCCACGCGCTGACACGCCTCGCGGCGAAACTCGACCGCATGATCGCCCTGGCTACCGCCGCTAGTTCAAAATTCACCCGCTGGCGTCTCATCCTGTTCATCGTCGGAGCGATCTGCACGGTAGCCATCTATAAAATGGGTTGGTATCAAGCCGGCAACGGAGCGCTCATCATCTTCATCGGCCTGTTCCTAACTGTGGCCGTGTATCATAACAGGCTCGAAAGTCGCTTGCACCGCCTCCGCCTTTGGAAGCAGATCAAGCTCGTGCACTTGGCGCGTCTCCGGCTGGATTGGTCTCATATTCCCGATCGACCGTCGAACGCTCCCGAGCAGCATCCGTACGCCAAAGATTTGGACCTTGTCGGCCCCCACTCGCTCCTCCATCTGCTCGACACCACCGTCTCCTCACACGGACAGGCGCGGCTGGCGTCGTGGCTCCTTGAGCAACCGCCTCAACCGGATCAGTGGCTCATGCGCCGCCGCCTCGTGCAGGAACTTATTCCGCGATCGTTGTTTCGCGATCGGCTGGGGCTTGAAGCGCAGCTCATCGGCGAACAGGAAATCAACGGAAAACGATTGGAAGCCGTCCTGCAGCATGCAGTCGGATTCCCTCATCTCACGACCGTCTTAGCGATTCAAACTCTGCTTGCCGCCGCCACCATCGGGCTCGGGCTGGGTGCGCTGCTCGACTGGCTTCCGAGTTATTGGATGTGGTCCTTTGCCGCCTATGTGGTGCTCTATTTCTGGACCGATCAGGGGGAAGAGTTATTGGAACATGCGGTGGGCGTGCACTTCGAGCTGGAAAAACTGGGAGCCGTGCTTGGCTTTGTCGAACGGCACGCCCAGCCTCGCCACGCGGCGCTCGCCGATCTGTGGGCGCCGCTGCTTGCGCCAGGCGTCAATCCGCCCCAGCTCGTCCGACAAGCGGCTCGCGTCCTGCACGCGATCAGCGTCAAAGCCCATCCGGTCATCCATCTGGCCGCCAATGCGTTCTGCCCTTGGGACTTATGGTTCACCTATCGGCTCCAACAAATTCAGGCTCAGGTGGCCGCCCACCTGCCGACCTGGCTGGATCGACTGGCCGAGGTCGAGGCGGCTTCGGCGCTCGCCACATTTGCCGCGCTCCATCCATCATATCGCTGGCCGGACCCGCTTACCGCCGATCCCCTGCGTAACGGAGCGCAGGCCAGGCTTTCGGCCAAAAACCTCGCCCACCCGCTGATCCCTGAGACACACCGAGTCTCAAACGATCTTGCCCTCGACACACTGGGAACCATACTCTTGGTGACTGGCTCCAACATGTCGGGGAAAAGCACGTTCTTGCGGACTCTGGGCATCAATTTGTGCCTCGCCCAGGCAGGCGCCCCTGTCTGCGCCGGTCATTTCGAGTGGACGTGGGTGCGCCTCGCCACCTGTATCCGCGTAGATGATTCGCTCGAAGCGGGCCTGTCCTTTTTCTATGCCGAGGTGAAACGCTTGAAAAGTCTGCTGGACGAGACGCTGGACCGAACCAGCCCACCCGTGGTCTTCCTGATCGATGAAATCTTCAAGGGTACCAACAATCGTGAACGGTTGATCGGAAGCCGTTCTTACATTTCTGCGCTCTCGCACGGCAATGGCTTCGGCTTGGTCACCACCCACGATCTTGAATTGACCGATCTCGACAAAACGGTACCCGGATTGAGGAACGCCCACTTTCAGGAAACGGTGGCAGCCAGCACGTTGCAATTCGACTACAAGCTGCGCTCAGGTCCCTGCCCTACAACCAACGCCCTGCGGATTATGGAATTGGAGGGGCTGCCGGTGCCCCACGGAGAGACGAGCAAAAAGGTGAACGATCCGTGAGCGTGTGAGCACCCCTATAGAAGAGATACATCCCAACCATCTGGATCACATGGTAGAGATCATTGTGGTTGAAGTGGCGGTGGAATGCGATTTCGTTGACCTGAATGGCCGCCGCCAAGAAGCTCACCAGCACGCCTCCGATCAGCCACGGAGCACTCACGGCTCTACTGGAAACGCCGGCATAAATCTGTAGTACCACTATGCTCAGATTTGTAAATGCGTAGGCATAGATAGCATCGCGAAAGTCATCATGGGTCGCCATCCACAGCACATAGGCGATCAGTTGGACGTACGGAATCAGTATCACGAACCGCCGTACGGGTGGCAGGAGGCTCGCGCGGAGGGTGCCGGTCAGCAAAAAGAAGCTTGCCAATCCGATGGCATAGACCGTGACTTTCCACAACTCCGCAAGGACAGCCTGACTGAACAGCATCGAGAAGCCGTGAAATGTCCCGCCAGCGAGCGAAGCCAATCCGAAACAGACAAACCCCGCAGCCCAGGAACATACACTCGCCTGCGCAGCCCCCTTCCCTACTCTCCATAGCCGCCACGCGAAGACTCCACACAACACGGCAAGCACATAGTCTGTCGCCATCGTGGTTGGTTCGGAGAAAGACATCTGATCAGGATGGCCTCGATGAGTGTGTGAGTCTGGTCCTGTGGTATTGCCCAAAGGCAATGATGAAGCTCGCCAAGATCCAATGGAAGAAAATCGGGATCGTCCCGCCGAACCACCGCGCCTCCGGATAGAGACTCATGCGAACGACGTACCGCACAATCATGGCAGCGAGGTACAGATAGCCGAATAGAAGCACGCTTCGGCCAAACACCGGACGCGAACGGACGAAGAACCCCTCGCCGCGCGTAAAATCGAGACACACCTTGCTATAGAGCGCGATGATCAGAAATTGAGACGGCAAGAGAACGGGGTAGGGCATCAATCCCGAATACCAGGTCTCCATCGGCGGCAGCCAGGAAACACCGGCGAAGGCCACGAGCATCTGACCAAGGACACGCAGGCAAAAAGCGAACAGGAATATCCACAAGAGAATCGCAAGCCTGCGAGGAGAATTCATCACAACAGGTCCGCGAACAGCCGTCGGTAGTGCCGGTACCAGTCGCTCTGGAACCGTTCCTGTGGATCGTACCTCCGCTTCCATCGCAGAAATTCTGAAAACTGTGGGTAGCAGGCCTCGACTTGCGCGCGGGTCGCCCACTTGTGATAGGTGAGAAAGTAGCTGCCGCCCCGTTTCTTCGCCAGATCAATCAATCGGCGGAAGGCCGCCGCTGCCCGCTCGATGCCATCCGGCGTGTGGGACACGTGAAGATTCAAGACGGTGCAAGCCCATGGCTCCTTTGCCCAGGCAAGAAACGATTCGTCGTCCCGTTCAATAAGGCGGATCGTGCCATAGATGACTTCAACGTTGTGTTTCCGGAAATCTTCGCGCATGTCAGAAAAAAATGACGCCAGTTCCTGCCGCGGTACATAGAGCTCCGAGATCATTTCCGACCCGGGCATCCCAGCTCCCATCTTGCGGTCGAGCGATCGATGATAGCCATCCGGGTAATAACTTGTTTGATGCGTATCGGACCAATAGATCTGTCCATTTGTCCGCAGATACTCGTTGGAATACATATCGAACGCTTGTGTCTTATCCGCATGGGCCAAATAGAGGAGGCGCAGCCACTGTTCCTCGGCGATTTCCCGCTGCTGAGCAGGAATCGGCATGGATGGATCGACTGGCTTGTAGCAAGAAAAAATGCCGCGCCTGAGAAAATCATTAGAAACCGGATCGAGGGCGAACTGACAATCCCCATAGAGAAATCCCTCTGCAATCCGTTGATCGAACCGCTGCATCACGTTGTCGATTTGCACCAGCTCGACGACTCGCTGAAGCTTCTGCCGCGGCATGAGTCGGACCGTAACCGACGACACGACGCCGAAAAGACCATACCCGCCGATTGCCAACTTGAACAGGTCGGAGTTCTGCGACCGACTGCACGGCATTACCTGTCCATCCGCTGAGACGATTTTGAAGGACTCGATGTCACTGACGAAGGGCTTGAGTTTCAACCCTCGCCCATGGATGTTGGCCGACAGGCAGCCACCCATGCTCAACCGATCCGCACCAGTTTGCTTCTGAGCAATGCCCCATTGCTTGGGGGCACCTGCTTGCATGGTCAGAGACGCCTGGATTAACTCCGGCCACTGCATGCCGGCTTCGACCTCGACCAGACCCGAGCCCGAATCGAAATTCAGCATTCGGTTGAACGATCGCATATCGAGATGCAGCGTGTCGGTTCCGAATTGCTGCCCACCCATCGCATGACGCCCCCCCGCCACTGATACATCTCGCCCTTCTCGCATCGCACGTTCAATAACCCGCTGGATGTCCTGAACCGATCGCACAGGAATCACCTCGCGAACGGTCGTCGGGTTCAGCCCTGAATGCACATCGTTCAACAGTACACCGGACGGCTCCGCATCCCACCGGGCACAACCCCATGGCATCAAGGATGCAACCCCAGCCAGCTTGAGAAAGGTTCTCCTATTGATCATCCTGACTCCTTCGTGTGACCGTCGTAAGACCACCCTATCAACTTCCAAGTACCTGTCAACTCTGATGATATTTTCGTTTGGGCTTACCCGTTGCCGTGGTTGCACATTGGGAATTCCATTGGCCCCTCCCACTCAGGCCTGACTGTTCCCATCTTTTTATTCCGCTCCCGCTGTGCTAAGACTCTGCGCACGATTCAGGCGCATTCACCTGCTTGAGGGGCGCCATGACCATTCAACCTTGGATCACCTGCCTGCAAAGCGGAATACTCATCCGCTATCTCGAAACTCGCTACCCTGAACAGGCATCGAAAGTCGATCTCAAACTGGTTATGGGGGTAGCCGAATCACTCCAGGAAATTCAGGACGCCCGTGCCTTCCTGACCGATACAAGCAATTGGATTCCCCATTCGGTTTTCCGTGAATTGATCAAGGCCTGCGAGCTGGCATCCGGCGAGAAAGACTTCGCCTATCAAGCCGCTCTGGCCTACTACGAAACTGTCAAGACACAGACCCCGACACTGATCGAAACGATTGCGATCCTCCTCAACGACGTCGAATCGGTCTTTCGTTCTGTCGGCAACTGGGCCTCGGCCTATACGAACTATCTTCAACTTCAGTCATTTGTCTGTCCGGATGAAGCACAGACTCTGCACATTCTGTCCCGAAACTTGCCGCCGGTCGATCCCGGACTTGGAAACATGCGTCTGGTACAGGGCAATCTCGAAGGCACTGCGAGACTGGATCCTTCCGTCGAAACTGCCACCTGCGAAGAAGCCTACTCACAACTCCGATTAGAAACCCTGGTCAATGAGTTTGGCGATGCCTACAACACGACCACGAAGAACGATCGGGTCACTGTGGCCCGCCGATCGACGGGCGAAGTCGTGATCACGGGACGAACGATTCACCTCGTTCGTACGTTGATCCCCATCAAAACCGATGGTATTCCCGCTCCGCATGGTTCAGACGAACAATTTGTCGCCACACTTGAGGGGCAGGACCACCTCTCGGTCTGGACGGCTGAAGAGCTGGCTCGAAGACCCAAGGCACACTCCCCCACGCAGAACAATTACTGCACCGCTATCCGCATCGAACGTGGCGGTACCCTCTCCACTGGATCACTCAATACCACGATCAAAGCCGGCGCGATCTATAACGCGCCGTATACACACTATCGCCTGCGTTGGACGAATTACCCTCCGCGCACGAATGACGCCGCTACCGCCGGCCGCTCGCAATTCTTGACGGACCGGCGGGCCTTTGCACATCAGCTCTTTACGCATTTGAAAAACCTGCAGACGACGCATCGGCACATGCTCACGATGTTCCTCCGCAATGTGGAACTGGCGCAGGAGAATATCCAACTGAAGCAGGAGCTCTCCGCGCAGCAAGAAACCGGCGGAATTATCGGCAAGAGCGCTCCGCTTGTAGATTTGCTTGCACTGATCAGAATCATCGCTCCATCAGATACCACCGTATTGGTGACCGGAGAAACTGGGACGGGAAAGGAACTCGCCGCCCGGTTGATCCATCAACTAAGCCGGCGGAAGGACCGACGCTTCGTGGCCGTGAATTGTGGAGCACTGCCTGAAACGCTCTTGGAAAGTGAGCTGTTCGGTCATGAGAAAGGATCGTTCACCGGAGCGATAGCCCAGAAGAAAGGGAAATTCGAACTCGCCGACGGGGGCACGCTGTTCCTCGACGAAATCGGAGACATTTCGTCCGCGGTGCAGGTGAAATTGCTGAGAGTGCTTCAAGAGCGGGAGTTTCAGCGGGTTGGAGGGACCAGCGATCTCAAAGCCAACGTCCGGCTGATCGCCGCCACTAACCGCGACCTCATCGCGATGATGGAGCAGAACCAGTTTAGGAAAGATCTGTTCTACCGTCTGAATGTCATCCAGCTCTATGTCCCGGCCTTGCGGGAACGTCCGGAGGATATTGCCGAACTCGTCCAGCATTTCGTCCAGCGATTCGCCGAGAAGATCGGGAAATCGATCGCAGGCTTGACTCCTGACGCACTGCAACTCTGCCTGACCTACAAATGGCCTGGTAATATCCGCGAGCTGGAGAATGTCATAGAGCGCGCCGTGACCTTGGCGCCGGAAGGTAAGAAGTGGATTGCTCCAGACCTGCTCCCGAACAATCTACGTTCGACCACGGTATCGGCGCCCTCGCTCGATATCGCCGAACTCATCGACCATATCGAATGGGGAGCCTTGCGCAAAACTCTGGAAAAAAGCGGCTCGCTCACAGAACTCTTGAACCATGTGGAATGGTCTATCACCCGCCGGGCCGTCGCCGAGTATGGCGGCAACAAGAGTCGCGCAGCGAAGGTCCTCGGGCGCACCTACCGCTGGTTACGGAAACTCGAGGCGGAGATGACTCATCGAGAATTTCCACCTTCCAATCCTGGCCCACATTCCTGATTCTCAGATCATCCGGTCAGCACTCGATCCCATTCACAAGGATGAACGACGGTTCCGCCACTGTGAATACTCGTTCATAAATTTCTCGCCCCCGAAAACCCAGATCAATCCTTCCTCGCCTGCGGTTCACCCTCCGGATCAGTCCACTTCACAGACTCTTTAAGGCTTTACGTCCCGGTCGAGAAGAAGACGATCTAGGACGGCCATCAATGGCATGTGAAATGCTCACGCAGGTGATCATGACGAGCCATCATACCCTAAGCACTCAGGAGGTTGAGCCATGATTAACCCACGCAGAGCACGAAACGTCATCAGCCTGATCCTTCTAGCTGGCCTTATTGGCGCACCGGGATGCGCGTACAAGCGACCATCAATACCAGAAGCCCTCTCGACCAAGACGCCAACCATTGGAGTGGTGGTACGACCTACAGATCCGAATGCGGAACTTCAGATACCCGGGAAGGGCTGGCTCAGCAACACCGGCCGAGGAGCACTGATTGGATCTGTGATAGGAGGATACGGGATTTATTGCGGTTACGGGCTCGTTCTTTGTGTGCCTGCCCTTGCCACGGTTGGAATCATCGGCGGTGCCATATACGGTGCCGCGACAGCCGAACCTGCCTCGGAGTGGGAGCAAGCCGAGTCGGCCTTCAAGGGCATCCTTTCCGATCTCAACACACAGCAACAAGTTCCCGACCATGTCGTTGAGTTTGCCCGAAGCCAGACTCCCTATAGAGTTATGCGAGTGGAAATCGAAGGTCCTTTTCCCAGGGATGAGAAGGCTGCATACCGTGCACTCGCCACTAACGGCATAGATGCTGTACTTGAACTCAGTGAGTTGGCCATCCATCTCCGCCCCAGCGTTTTCGACGTTAATCCACCCCGAAGATTAATGATAGCCACGCGCGCGCGCCTGATTCGGACCTCGGATGGCGCGCGCCTTGATGAACGTGTCATCACCGACGACGACTCGCGCGCCGCGTGGTCGCTAGCGACATGGGCCAACCCGAACGAACAAGCGTTTCGTGAGGAAGTCACCCAGGCTGCCCAACGCCTCGCACAGCAAGTCGTCAGAGAACTCCTCTCGGACACTTCTTCTGGGAACGAAGTGCGAAATCCTGCAGTACAAGCCTTGATCCGTTAACCCGACGCTGGCCCATGCGCAGGGAGGCTGAAAATGAACCATGTAAGACGAATCACGGTGGTATGTGGCATCGTCAGCCTCATCGCGCTCCCTCCCACTGTCGCATCAGCTGAGTGGTTTGGTGACCTCTACGGCGGTGTTGCGCTCCCAGGGCACGCAACAGCTGACTATTCAGAAACGCAGCCCACTGCAGTAAACCTGACGAGGCAACTGGATTTGGGCCCAGGTTCCGCGCTCGGACTTCGGGCCGGTTATTGGTTTGCCCGATTTCCGTGGCTCGGTGTGGCTGGAGATCTTTCCTACTTTTCCCGCAGCGCGGAGGGAGCCAGCATCAGCGCCGTGCCCATATCCGTGCTGCTCATGCTTCGCTGGCCTTTGCTAGTGAGCGAGGAGCATCCAACTGGCAAACTCCAACCATATATCGGTTTAGGCCCGAGCCTAGTGGCCGGAAATTCCTCAATAGACGTTGCGCCGTTGGCCAAAACACAGGACGGCTCGTATACAACCGTGGGAATGGACGCAAGAGCTGGTCTCTTGTGGAGGTTTCATAGACACATCGGGGTTTTCGGTGAATACCGATTTACCTATTTCAGTGCGAACACGTTTGACGAGGAGTGCCAACTACCACCGCCGCAGGTATGTCGTGCAGTTCCGCGTGACGCCGTCATAGTGAACAGCACTGACACCAGCCTTACCACACACCATATTCTTATCGGTCTTCGCTTCAGCCTCCCTTGAGGCTTGCGGCAGAAAACGCGTGCTCCGCCAGAAACGGTGGGAATAAGAGCTGCGCTGCAAAGATGTTCCCGAATTATGAACGACGCTACGCGACTCATATGAATTGCGGGGAAGGAAACATTTGCCTCCGACTCCAAACACTGGCACACTGCAGCCAGCCGATACGAGGCCTTTTCTGGTGGACAGTCTTCAGCACAAGATTACAGATACCAGCCCCGCTTCGCACCCCCTACGCGGTCTCCTCATTGCGCAATTCTTCGGCGCGTTTAACGACAACGCCTGGAAGCTCATGGTGGCCTTGCTGGCCATCCGGCAGGCGACCGCGGGGATGACGCCAGGCCCTGACCTGGAAACCGCGGCACAGACGCAAACCGCGCTCACATTCATCATCTTCACCTTGCCGCTCGTATTGCTGTCGTTGATCGGCGGCACCTTGGCCGATCGCATGAGCAAACGCACGGTCATCATCGCGATCAAAGTCGTCGAAGTGCTTCTCATGAGCGCCGGAACATTTGCGCTCTGGGTGAACCCCTCCGGGGGCATTCTCCCGTTGATCGTCCTCTGCGGGATGGGCGCGCACAGCGCGCTCTTCGCCCCGTCGAAATATGGCATTCTCCCGGAGTTGATTCCACATGAACGTCTCGCCGCCGGCAACGGCCTGTTGGAGGTTTGGACCTTTGCCGCCATCCTGGCAGGCACGGCAGCCGGAGGCTTTCTCTTGCAGAGCGCCGGGGACCAGGTCTGGATGGCCCCCCTCACCTTGGCCGCCCTGTCGGTGGTTGGCCTGATTGCCGCCTTTGCCGTTCCCCACGTCGCACCCGCTCGCGCAACCGGCGGCGTGATCTCAACGATCCGCGTCGCGTGGTCGGCCATTCAGTCAGAGCGTCTGTTGCGCCTTGCCATTCCCGGAGAAATCTTTTTCTGGACGATTGCGAGCCTCTTTGCCCAGAACATTCTCGTCTATGCCAAAGCCGTCCTGCATCTCTCGGATGCGATGTCGGGGCTCCCGCTCACGCTGCTGTCCGTCGGCATCGGCGTCGGCGCGATACTGGTCGGACGACTGTCTGAAAACAGGATTGAATATGGACTGGTCCCGCTGGGAGCCATGGGTGCGTCCATCGCGCTGTCTTTGCTCGGCGGACTGACTCCACAGTTGGTCGGAACGTTTCTGATACTAGGACTCCTCGGAATCTTCTGCTCCTTCATCTTCGTGCCCTTGAACGCTATTCTCCAATGGAGATCGCCATCCGACCGGCGCGGCGCCGTCATCTCATTTTCCAACACCTGCGTCTTTACCGGAATTTTATTGGGTTCGCTCGCCGGCGGTTCGCTTGCCAATGTCGGCTTCTCGACAAGCAGCATTTTTCTTGTCACCGCCGGAGTGACCATCGTCGGCACGCTGTGGGCTCTCCGGCTGATGCCCGATGTGTTTCTCCGCCTCCTGCTGGTCATCTGTACGAACACGCTCTATCGCCTCCGCATCGTCGGCCAGCACCATGTTCCTCAATCCGGCGGGGCGCTTCTTGTCCCGAACCATATGTCGTTCGTCGACGGTTTCTTGCTCATGGCCAGCGTCGATCGGCCCATACGATTCGTGGTGGATGCCGCCTATGCCACATCCCCATTGTTCAAATGGTTGATGACCGCCATGAAGGTCATTCCGATTACTTCAGCAGGCGACACCCGCATGATTCTCCGAGCGCTCCGCAGCGCGGGGCAGGCGCTCGATGACGGAGAGATCGTCTGCATCTTCCCTGAAGGACAAATTACCCGCACTGGCACACTGCTGCCGTTCCGCCGTGGCTTCGAACGGATTGTGAAGGGCCGGCAGGTGCCAATCATTCCCGCACACTTGGATCGTGTGTGGGGCAGCATCTTCAGCTTTGAGCAGGGTCGGTTCCTCACGAAATGGCCTGAGCGCATTCCTTACCCATTGACGGTGTCCTTCGGCACGCCGCTGCCATCGGATACGCCGGCGGACCAGCTCCGCGATGCGGTTCGCACACTCGGAGAAGAGGCTTGGCGCCTGCGCAAATCCAGTCGCCGCCCGCTGCACCGTGAATTCATTCATGCCATGAGGAGGCATCCCTTCCGCTTCGCCATGGCAGACCACAGCCGCCCACATGTATCGTCGCTCCAAGCCCTGATCGGATCTATCGTATTCGCCAGAGCGCTTCGGCCATATTGGGATGACCAGCGTCATGTCGGCATTCTGCTCCCGCCGACCGTCCCCGGCGCATTGGTCAACGTGGCGGCGCCCCTGTGTGGGAAGGCCAGCGTGAATTTGAACTACACGGTCGGCAAG
>CBDDRH010000159.1:0-6702 GCA_965233025.1 uncultured bacterium | reverse complement strand
AACCCGTTTCGGTAAGCCGTGACCGGGATTTCGGAGAAGCCCGGAAATCGGTCACGATCGACCGAAACGTCGGTCACACCTTAGCGAAACGGCCGGTCACGGCTTAGCGAAATGAGCGGTCACGATGGGCCGAAATACGCAATCTATGACTTCGTGAAAGCGCACCATCACTTCAGCGATCCGGAGTGGGACGGCGAGCCGATTGAGCCGGAGACCTGTGGCAAGTGCGGGCGACACCCATGCGTCTGCGTCAGGGAGCCGCAGCCCTGTTCGGTGTGTGGTAACCAGCCCTGCACATGTCCGAAGGAACCGTGCGAGAAGTGCGGCCAGCGGCCCTGTGTCTGCGAGCGGAAGAAAAAGACCAAGGTTAAGCTTGCTGACGGTAAGGCACGCACCATCCAGTACATGTCAGCGACGAGCTTCTGGCATTCCGACGGTACGCCGATGTCGGCGACGCAATTCATTGAAGCCCTCTTCGGACAGTTGCCTGAGTTCTTCAAGGACGAGGACGAGCTACGTGCTTTGTGGAGCGCGCCTGACACTCGCAAGAAGCTACTTGAAGGGTTGGCGGAGAAGGGGTTTGGCAACGACCAGTTGCTGGAGATGCAGAAGATCATCGATGCCGACAAGAGCGACCTATATGACGTGTTGGCTTACGTGGCCTATGTGGTGCCACCGCATACACGGAAGGAGCGCGCTGAGCATGCCAAGGCAGAAATAGGCGCTCACTTCGACAGCAAGCAGCAGGCATTCCTGAGTTTCGTCCTGGCGCAGTACGTCACGCAGGGGGTTGGAGAGCTGGACGAGCAGAAGCTCGTTCCGTTGCTGCTACTCAAGTACAAGGCGCTTCCGGATGCTGCGGCGGAGCTTGGTGGGACTGAGCAGATTCGCAAATCCTTCGTCGGTTTTCAGCAGTATCTATACGACCAATAAGGCCAAATCCTTTCACTCTTTATCCCTGTAACCTTCCAGCCGACGTTCGTAACCTACTGGCATCGTCGCCGCTGTCGGCCTGTCACACCTAAATTCCCAGTTTATTCTTGGCCCATTGCTCGCCTGCGGCTGCCATAAATTCTTGCCAGGTACCGAAAAGAGTTTCTACTGCTACATACCCATTAAGGGTCTCTTCAGGTATCTCTTCAAATGCCTTCTGGGACGAGGTGTTGAATCCGCCCGTAAGGAAGAACTCTTCGAGATTCTGGAATCGCGTATTGCCGGACATGAACTCGTCCGTGAAGAGATCCGTCATAGGCACCGAGTGTTTTCCGTTCAAGGACTCCGCCCTCTTGGCGATCTGATCAAGAGTTTTGCTGAGTTGGTCCAGGCCAGAGATCTTCATCGGAATTACCCTCACATCTTGACAGGATGTCTTGTTGGAAATTCAGTTCAAGTCTTTGTGTCGTCTTACAGCCACTTTTCCTGGGTCTTGTCATAGGTGTTGGCAGCGGCTGCCCCGCTCCTGACCAGCCCAATACTCGCTATGGCATCCTGTTTGTTGTGATACGACTCCGAGCTCGAAGCGATGACCTTGTGGTTCGTGGAGTTGTAGTTCCAGCGCCAGAGGCCTTGGGTGTCTTTATAGAGGATGAAGTACACGTTCTGCTCTCCTTTAAAAAAGGCCAATAAGGATCAAACCAAGGCCGACGCCGAGAAATGCGCCCGCTGCGGGATTCTTCCGTGCCGTGAAGGCCCCCGCGCTAGCACATGCCGCTACGAGGGTAGCTCGGGGGTTGCGAGCTACAATGGCAGTCGTTGCTGATGCCGCGAGAATTACGCCTCGCTGAACTGCCGGACTCTCCATAGGAAGCCCCTGGCACAGCCGGACAAAGTGCTGGCAATTCGCACGGAATAGCGAGTACGGCTTGCCGAGGTAGGCCAAGGCTCGTTCTCTCACAAGGTCAGGGTGCGTTACGGCTAGGTCCCACAAGACTTCGAAGGGATTGCCATCGGTGAATTCATGCAGGCTTGTGCATACAACTGCTCTGTGCAGCTTTGACGAATGAATCACGGTCCCATCGAGTTGAGGGATACCTTCGTGGGGGTAGCCAAGCCAGACTGAAATAGGGGCGCCGGCATGAGCAGCTTCAACGAAGTCGCGGAAGAGTTTCATGTCTGTATTCATCCCTTCGGCGGGTGGGGATCGTGGCCGTGGCTGTCGCTCTGGGAGATCTGCCCGTCCTTGTTGTGGATCTTCAGCTCGGTGCCTTGGTTTTGGCTGACCTGGCGACCGGCATCGACGGCAGCCTGTTTGGTGTCGTGGTGGCTACTGGCCTTGTCGGCCCCGCCCCGCTTTACGTCCCAGCCGCCGTCCGGGTTGGGGACAACGTGGTGGGTCTTGCCGCCTTTGCCGCTCATGAGTCCCCCTATGGAGGTCGTTTAAGTATCGCTACTCTGAACTTTCTGGATTCGCGTTGTCAAGCACTTCTCGTAAGCCTACTCTGAACCTATTCTTCTACCCCCCCCCCGAACTCCCAACCATTGAACGGAAGGCTATGGCTACGACTCTCGGTGAGAAGATTAAGAGACTGCGTAAGGAGAAGGGCCTGACCCTGGAGGAACTGGCCAAGGAATCTGGCTCCAGTAAGAGTTACATATGGGAATTGGAGAACAAGAACCCACCGAGGCCCTCAGGTGAGAAGGTCAATGCGATTGCCAAGGAGCTTGGGGTAACGGCGGACTACCTGCTGGATGAGACTCAAGACGAGCCCACCGAGCAGGGGAGGGAGGATGTGTTTTTGCGTACGTATCGTGGGCTTGATCCCACAACGCAGGAAAAAATTCGGCAGTTGGCGGAAATGTGGGCGAAGGAGCCAAAAGGCAAGTGACTGCCACTGAGGGCCCAATTCCGTGGGCGATAAGGCTCACAAAGATTCTTGATGTGGCGAAGCCCGAACATCGATATCCAGTTGATGTAAGTTCGTTGGCTTTGGATCTGTCAGCGGATCTCTACAGGAATGAGCCGGTCGTCAAGGTTCATGGTGCGGAGTTTCCTGATATCGATGGGGCATTGGTGCGAGTGCCTGATCGTGGTTGGGCGATCCTTTTCAATAGTCGAATTGCATCTCCTGGCCGCACTAACTTCACGTTGGCTCATGAGTTCGGTCACTACCTCCTTCATCGGGGAGGCATCGCTGACGAAATGCGTTGCAACTCAAAGGCTATGTTTGCTGCCGGCTCCACCGGGAAGGTTCTGGAAAAGGAAGCCAATGAATTTGCGGCGTATCTGTTGATGCCATTTCACGATTACAGAGTACAAATTGGGCCGAAAGAACGGCCAACCATTGAGCAACTTTCCGCATGCGCTTCTCGATACGGAACGTCGCTGGTGGCCGCCATCTTGCGATGGCTAGAATTCACGTCAGTTCAAGCGATTCTAGTTATTTCAAGAGATGGATTTGTCGATTGGGCGCGGTCCAGTGAGCCGGCAAAACGGGCTCGCCGTTATTTCAAGCCATCGGCGGGGCCAATTGAAATACCAATTGCATCTCCCGCGAACCACGTGTTGGCTGAAGAGGGAAGCATGGGCATCAGGCACCCGGCTGGTGTTTGGTTTGATGTTGGCTCATTTGAATTGGCGCTTCGGTCTGATCAGTACGACTTCTGCCTCTCATTGATATTTCTTGATATCGATTGATAGTGTCGTCGCAATGCATTTCTGAACCTACCACAGACATGAAAGTGCAAGGGGTGTGAGATGTCCGGGGAAAATGCAAGTGAACAGACGCCGCCTTTCATGCTTGAGGGGATGACGCTGCCGAATGATTGGCTGGTTGGAAAGGCACTTCAGAAGAAAGACGATGATACAGGCGGATTTTTCTCCATCGGTTATGAGTGTAGTTCTCCGCGGGTTCGGCGGGCATTTCTGAAGGCCATTGATTTGTATAAGTGGCTGGACAGAAGCGATGACGTAGTTCGAGATTTGCTACTATGGGCCCAGGAGGTTCAGGGTGAACGAGACTTGCTGACAGTGTGCAAGCCCATGGACCGGGTTGTTACCGTGTTGGACACTGGGGATATTCGCGAGCTCCATGGGGCGCGCTTACATATTCCGGTCCCCTACATTATTTTTGAGCGTGCAGAAACGACTGCAAGAAGGTCAATTCTCTCAGACACTCCGCCCATGAACGCATGGCGACTGAGAGTACTGCATCATGTTGCTGTAGGTCTCCGGCAACTCCATAGCCGCATGATTGCTCATCAAGATGTGAAACTGTCCAATGTCCTGATTTTTCCTGCTGGCGCGGGAGCAAAAATCTCTGATCTTGGCCGATCTGTGCGGCAGGGGAGGAATATTCCCCATGAGATGCAAGATTGGCCCGGTGAGCTTGCGTATGCCCCCCCTGAAGTCATATATGGGTTCATCCCAGAGGAATTTGGCGCTCGCCGGTTTACGGCGGATCTCTACTTGCTCGGCAGCATAACATGCGCATTGTTTACGGGTGTTCAGATAAATGCGTTTCTACACGACGAGTTGCCAAGCGAATTTTTTCCTCCAGATCTTAACGGTACATACACCGGAAGCTTTGCGGATGTTCTCCCACATCTCAAGGATGCGTTTGAGCGCTCAATGGCCAGAATTTCCTCTGCATTGCCAAGCGGGACCCCATACTCGGAAAGGTTGCCCCAGATGATTCGTGAATGGTGCGACCCTGATCCCAGGGAGCGTGGACATCCAGTCACTCGCGCTCAGTTTGGCGGAAATGGCAACACGTATGGGTTGGAGAGGTATTTGTCCGATTTGGACTTGCTTGCCAATAAAGCTGAATTATTCGAGCAGAGAAGAAAATAGCGATGTCAGTGGATAGGCCTGATAACGAGCGACGACTTGTCCCAAGATGGCGTTCGTCCTCGGATGCAATCATTGCGGGTGAGCTAAAGCCGCTGACGCGCTTGAAGGCCAGTCTCCCGACAGGTGTGCCGACGCCAGAATTTGATGCATTGCTTCAGCAGTGGGCGGTCGAGCGGAATTTGGATACTGCGACGGACATTCTGGCATGTGGAGTGTCGCTAGGCAGAATCGAAACTCCTCAGGTTCAGCAGGCCGCGAGGTTTCTCGTGGATCGAAATGTTGATCTTGAGGTCATCTCGATTGCAAAGCGAGTGCTGTCTGGGCGTTCGGGCGTTCCAAATCCGACAAACCCGATTTCGTTTGACCCGGATTTGGCGCGAGTTCAGATCAGGGCAGAGATAAATCGACTGAAATTTAGAGTTCGCCAATACCCAAAGAATGCGGTTGCATGGATTGATCTGGCACGTCTATATGTCGCTATTGGGCAAACCGCGAAAGCTGAGCAGGCCATTAGAGTGGCGATCTCTCTTGCTCCGGATAGTCGATTTATTGTGCGGTCCGCTGCAAGATTCTATGTTCATGCACATCATGAAGCGAATGATGACGCAATTGATTCCGGACTAAAGGTTCTCAGGAAGTCTGCGTTGCTGCGGGTTGATCCTTGGGTAATGGCGGCAGAAATATCTCTTGCGACGATTAGTGGTGGATCTCCGAAGTCATACAAGTCGGCGAAAGTGATTTCGGAATCAGATGGTTTCTCGCCATGGGATTCGTCTGAACTTAATGGCGCGCTAGCGACTTTGGCGTTGGGTGATGGCGGCCTTGGTAAGCCCAAGAAGCTATTCACAAAATCGCTTCGAATGCCGACAGAAAATGCTCTTGCACAGGCGCAGTGGGCTTCCTCGAGACATGGCGGTATTTTTATTTCAGACAAGGCTTTCTCGGACGCGGGGGCATCCGCGTACGAAGCAATGGCCATTCGTTATCGGTCGGAAGAGAAGTGGGAGCAGGTGGTTGCTGCATGCAAGAGCTGGAGCACGATGGAGCCTACATCGACGCGTCCCCTTGCGCTTGGGGGGTTTGTCGCGGAGGTCGCTCTTGAGGATGGCGTGTCGGCGAAGGAGTTCTTCTTGAGGGCTCAAGTGCTGGCACCAAATGATTCGTGGGCAAATAACAACCTGGCGGTCGCTTTGGCATACTGTGGCGAGCTTGATGAGGCTGAGTTCTATCTTGATAAAAACGATCATCAGCATTTGACGGATAGGGCGTACGCAGTCCATTTGGCAACAAGGGGATTGATTGCGTATCGCCGTGGAGATCCACTGCGTGGTAGGCAGTTATATATGCAGGCTAGTGAGTTGAGTGTCAGCCATGGCGATCGATGGGTGACCGCCATGAGTGCATGGCATTTGCTGCGAGAGGAATCAAAGTATTCCACGGATGGCGTAGTGGGGCTCGCAGACGAGTTGTGGAAGAGGACGGTGCCACTTCGGGTTCCCGAGCTCAAAGCGATGCGAGATGGCATTAGATCGTATAAGCCTGATCTTGTGCGGAGGCTGTCTGAGGGATTCTCTCGCCTGCAAGGAAAAGACCCGCACAAACTAATATCGCCAGCCGAAATTACCCGACCATTTGATGGCGAGAACACACAGGGTGAATAAAAACCCTTACATGTAATTCGCTGGTTGTGAAGGTTTTAAATCGCCATATGAATTCGCTTACAGAAAATTCTTCCGTGCACCTCACCGTCACCATGTTGGCCGTTTTGGACTTGTAAGCTCCCCCGTCAACTGGACACTAGATAGTAGAAACCTCTGCCAGTTCGGCTTCGTATTTCCTGCGGTATTCCAGCGGGGTTAAATCGCCCAAGCTGTCGTGCGGTCTTTCTTCGTTGTACTCCATCATCCATTCCC
>CBDDRH010000158.1:0-18952 GCA_965233025.1 uncultured bacterium | reverse complement strand
CGGCACCTCCTGGAGAAAATCGGTTTTGAGATACTTCTATACGATGGGACTGAAAGGGGTGATTTGCCTGCAGATTTCCGTAAGAGCTTCAAGGGACGGTTCTCGTCCATGTCTGAGGAAGAGCTCAGCATAACGCGTGTCGATTGTGTGCTAAGGAAGCCTGCGGAACAGTAGCGGTCCCTAATGTGGCAATGGGACGAACGGGGTAGGTTCTTGTGTCGCCACATCTAGCTGAGAGAGTCTCCCAGCTAGAAAGTAGAAATGACAACCTCAACAGCACAGCGTGCGCTCCGTCCTCGCAGCGTGGTGGTGTCATCGACTCTGTGTAAACGGGTTCTCGCTTAACATTGTGACATCAGCTCTTCGAACATATCCCGATGATTTTCCGGGTAGACAGGGTAGGACAGTTTCGTGACTATGTCATCGTTCGGGAGCGAACTGTGGTTCTTGGTAACGGCGGAATCAACTCCCAAGTGAAACTTTTCTGGCTGAACAAGAGGCAAGCTGCGGTAGCATAGGCGCCTCATAAACTGCCAAGTCAAAGGAGCACGATGAAACACTGAGAACACCAACTGACTCGTACGACAGAACTTCCCAAGGACCGCGACTTCACCGACATTGAAAGATGAGAGATTCGACGCGCAACGCATCGACTCAAACACCGAGCTAGAAAAACCATGGGTTACAAAACACCCCATGAGATATTCTTCAACACGCGGACGACGTTAACCTGAACCGTTGCACTTGGGAGTTGAATCCGCCCCCCGATTTACCGATGTCAAAGGGCCGCTTGTTACAGGCACGTCGTGGCTAAGGATATTTCGGCAGTATTCCGGTTCCCGAGTAATTCCCGCTCGCTGTACCAAGACCCGCCAGCGGGGCGCGGCAACCGAAGGCGTTCCACGTTATTCCGGATCAGGGGAGAGGTGCGTCAATTGTCTGACGGTCCGGCCTGATAATGGTACACTTATTGCATAATATTCATCCGGGTATAGAACTGCTGCAAGGGTCTGCGGACCCAAGCGGATGGCGTAACGGTTTACCGATGACAGTGCTGGGAGCGTATACCCGGTTTGCGGTAGCATGCCCGGAGGAAGCATGTAATCGCGGTGTTTGCATTCTGAGTGCGTTCGTCAAGCAATAGCCGACCGCTGGCAGTAAAAAACTGTATCTGAGCCATTGCAAGAGCAGCGAAGTGTTCTTTGAATAAAATTAATTCATTTAAGCAAGGCACTATCGGGAATGAATAGTGAACGTCGTCCGCTCGTCACCATCGGCATCCCCACATACAACCGCGCGGACGGGTACCTGAGGGAGGTGCTTGAATGCGCTTTGGCGCAGACATACCCGAATATCGAGATCGTCGTCGCCGACAATGGTTCGAGCGACAATACCGGTGCAGTCGTTCAGAGCTACGGCGATCCGCGAATCAGGTACTTCCGGCACGAGCCCGCGCCCAAACCGAACGACAACTTCAACTTCTGTCTCAGCCAGGCGTCGGGTATCTATTTCCTGTTGCTGCACGACGACGACCTCATTGACCGCGATTTCATCGAATGCTGTATGCTGGCCGCGGAGTATCAAGCCGATGCCGGCATCATTCGTACCGGAACGCGGATTATCGATGCGCACGGCACGGCCCTGAGCGAACTGCGCAACAACACGGAAGGCCTGTCGACCAGCGAGCTTTTCTTGTCCTGGCTGGAGAACCGGACGTGGATGTTTCTGCCTTCCTCACTATTCAATACCGCGCGATTGCGGGAGATCGGCGGCTTTCATTCCAGGCATCAGCTCTTTCAGGATGTCCTGGCCGAGTTCGAAGTGGCGGCCAGGTTCGGTCGTATTGACGTGCCAGACGTCAAAGCCAGCTTCCGAAAACACGGATCACAGAGAACCGGAGCAGCTCTGCCCAGGCTCTGGTGCGAGGATTCGGTGTACCTGCTGCAAGCGATGTGCCGGTTGGCGGTCGAACAACAGGGCCTGATTCTGCGCAAGGGTAGAGTGCACTTCGCGAAGCACAACTACGATTTGGCTTCGTCGATCCAATCACCATTGGACCGTTACAGAATCTATCTTTCGATCTATCGCACGTTTGGCTATGCCTACTCGCCACTGCGTTTCTTCGGAGTGAGAGCAAAACGGCGCCTCTTCACGTGGCTCGGTCGCGTGAAACGGTTCATGCAGGGAATGATGCGCGAGGCATACTGAAATCCGTCGACCGGAATAATCCGCGCTGCGTCCGGGTTGCTCCTTAAAGGGGGCCTGGAAATCGGCTGGCGTAGCGGTGATGACACCGCTGCGGACGGCCATATTACTGCTCTTGTTCGAAGCCCACGCCTATGACCTGTTCGTGGACTACCCGTTCGCCACGTCGAAGTGCGTACAATCCGATGGGATGCGTCCCATGGTTTCAGTGCTCGGCAGATGCCTTGGGAAACCGCAACGATACCTAGTAATGTGGGAATTTACTGTCAAAGCGAAAATTGTAAAATATGAAACAAAATAATGTTGTCTGGCACCATGGCACCGTCACGCGAGAACGGCGCGAAGAGCTGCAAGGACACAAGGGCGCAGTCGTATGGTTTACCGGATTGTCCGGGTCCGGAAAGTCTACATTGGCGCACATCGCAGAAGAGCGATTACACCAGATGGGCATTCGTACGTATGTCTTCGATGGCGACAATGTTCGCCACGGTCTGTGTGCCGACCTGGGGTTCAGTGCGCAGGATCGATCAGAGAACATCCGCCGCATTGGTGAAATGACCAAGTTATTTCTGGATGCGGGCATAATCGCCCTGAACGCCTTCATTTCGCCATTCACGCATGACCGGGAAGCTGTACAAAAACTGGTTGGCCCGGATAACTTCATAGAAATTTATTGCCGGTGTCCTTTGGATGTCTGCGAGCAAAGGGATGTTAAGGGGATATACAAGCGTGCCCGTGCCGGCGAAATCAAGGACTTCACAGGTATCTCGTCGCCATATGAGCCGCCACTGCATCCGGACTTGGTGCTGGACACCAACGAGATTGCACCTGAAGAGAGTGCTGAGCGGGTAATCCAGCTCCTGGCGCAAAGAAAGGTCGTAGGCAGCGGTCGTGATGTGTAGCTTCGTGTACTCAAGACCCTTCATTCACCTCGCTGCCTGTCTGCGGCAAGTGTCCGGGTTGTTCTGAATCGGGA
Source organism: uncultured bacterium (assembly GCA_965233025.1). GTDB lineage: Bacteria > Nitrospirota > Nitrospiria > Nitrospirales > Nitrospiraceae > Palsa-1315. The sequence continues at coordinate 15,771 of CBDDRH010000158.1, read as the reverse complement.
TGCGAAATCTATTCATGAGGAGTGAGGGATAAGAATGAACAACCATGTCAGAAAGCCGGACTTCCTCATTATTGGTGCGCCTCGGGCCGGGACAAGTTGGCTATGGTCGATGCTTGACCAGCATCCAGGAACCGACTTACCGAAAGTAAAGGAACCGTTCTTCTTCGGCGCCGCCGACATCTACAGTAAAGGAAAAGAATGGTACTACGACATATTTCGAAATCTGGATGCAAACAAGGTGACGGGGGATGGATCGACGTCGAATTTCTATGATCTGGTTCCTTATTTTTATAATTCGGGAAGAGAACTGAAGTTCGATCGCTCGCTGGGAACGATTCCAGAACTGATTACGGCGGAGCTTCCGGATGTCAAGATATTCATATGCCTCAGGGATCCTGTTGAGCGCGCAATATCCCATTTCAATCTTTTCATGCGACAAACGCGATTCTCCCCATTTTCTAGCGTTGAACAGGTTGATCGAAAGTACCCGAAGATGCGTCTGATCGAGTACGGGCACTATGCTCGTTTCCTCCGGTTGTGGAAACAATACGTGCCACCGGAACGCATGCGAATATTCATATTCGAGGAAGACATTCGCCAGAATTCGGAGGCAACCATAAGTGCAGCCTACGAATTCCTTAACCTGGATTCTGATTTTCGACCAGGCAAGTTGCGCGAACGTGTCAACGCCAGCTGGGGATGGACACGTATTCTGCTGAATTACTATCTAGGTAAGAGGGTTGTACAAGTGAGCAGGCGTCCCCCGCTGCGTTATATTTTTGACAAACTCGATCATTTGGGATCACTTGAGCGCTTTAATGTCCGGGACTCGGACATTGAGTACTTGCGAACCAATTTGCTACCCGAAAAGGAAGAGTTAGAGGTACTGCTCGGCCGCAAGCTCGATTGTTGGAAATACAGAGCAAGCACGTGAATGAGCGGTCAGGCTGAGATGAAAGACGTGAATTTTGTTGGTACTGAAAAACCTTTTTAAATACCAGCCTCGACATCCAGACCAAGGATTGAGCGGAACGTGACGACTGCTATACCAACTTGCTGCAAGGCGGAATTAGCAACCAATGGCAGATAATTCAAAGAGGCATAAGCTGGTGAGTGGGGGCATGATCACGCATCGTGTCATCGCCATGGGTATTCTGGCCGCTATTTCAGTCGGCTCTGCGGAAGCATTAAGTGCGGCGATCGTGTTTGAGGATGTAACGCGACACGCTGGCGTCATTGGCACTGGTCCAACGTTTGGCGCCGCTTGGGGTGATTTTAATGGTGATGGGTGGCCCGACTTGTGGGTCGGAAATCACTGGCGGCAACCAACACTTTACTTGAACCGTCGGGATGGAACCTTTGCCAACATCACAACAACGGTTTGGTCTGGAAATCCTGATGCCGATGCCCATGGTGCAGCCTGGGCCGACTTCGATAACGATGGCGACCAGGATTTGATTGAATTGGTGGGGGCATCCTATGGTCGGGGTGAGGGGCCAAACCATCTGTACGTGAATGAGGAAGGAAAGCTGACTGATCGTGCACAAGCGTCTGGGGTCAGTGACCCTCTCGGACGCGGTCGCACACCATTGTGGGTTGACGTTGACCGCAACGGGTTTCTGGATCTGGTCGTGATGAATGCATCCAGGGCGGATGAAAAAGCACCCTCGCAGTTGTTCCTGCAGCGCGAAAAGAAATTCTTGCCAGCCGGTACGGACACTGGGTTTCGGGATCCGAAACGTTCATTATGGGACAAAGGTGTCGACTACCTCAGGAATCTCCGTAATTTCCAATTTGGCCGCCCCCCCGTGATATACGGCCACGCCAGCTTTGCGCAAATCGCACGCCTCTCGGACGAATCTGGGCTCGATCTACTTCTATTCGCCCCCTTGCGCATTTACTCGTTGAAGGAATTTCCGCTCCGCGATATCACATATCAACGCCCGATTCCAAGAATAACCGACATGAAGGATGTGACAGTCGCGGATTTCGACGGCGATGGTGTAACTGACCTCTTTGTCGCTCAGGCGTCCCCAGCGACCGAGGCAGTTGCAGGCGATCGCGAATTGCGCATTGCAATGCGAGGTGAGCAGGGTGCGCGCTGTAGAACCTTTCGTTTTAAGACAGACGCTGATGTGGATCTCGAATGGGACGGGGGGCCGACATTCCCGGACGAGATGATCGTCGGGGGCCGGGTCATGCGAACAGCAAAAAAACGAATTAAAGCCTCACCGGCAGACGCGTCTGTTGCAGATTTCACAACTGTTGATTGCGGAACAGTTCGCGGAATCGTGCTTGTGTATGATCGAGGCCGTGCAAACTGGGTTTTAGCATTACCACAGCGTGATTTTGACCTCAGAATAAGATCCAAGCGAATTCGGCTGCTGGAAAACGTAGAGCGATCCACATTGGGAAAATCCAGTACGGTGGGCCATCTCTTGCTGACCCGTGCCGGCGGATTTGAATCGAGAGCCGTGCACGCGTTCATTGGACCAACTACTGGGTGTAATTCGGTCGGCGCAGGAGACTTTGATAATGATGGGGACGTTGACCTTTACCTCGTGTGCACGGGATCCGCCGCAAACGCTCCGAATGTCTTGTTGGAAAACATAGGAACAGGGCATTTTCGTCAGGTTGCCGACACCGGCAGAGCAGCAGGAACCTCCGCAGGTATTGGCGACTCAGTAACGGTCGCAGACTTTGATCGAGACGGTTTTCTTGACCTGCTCATAACGAACGGGGATGGCAGGCCCTTGTTTGCAGAAAATGGCCCGCTCCAATTGTTCCGAAATAACGGGAACAAGAGTCACTGGATTGAGATCGTCCTTGTTGGGAAAAAGACGAATAGGGATGGCATAGGCGCGCGCTTGGTGCTCGACGCAGGTGGGACGCGGCAGTTACGGGAGCAGAACGGAGGCATGCACAATATTGCCCAAAACGACAAGACGATCCATTTTGGGCTGAGTGAGAAAACAACTATTGACCTGTTGACGATTGTTTGGCCAAGCGGCATCACACAAACTGTGCGGAACCTGAAGGCCGACAAGTTCGTAGTGGTGGAAGAAACGGAGAATCAAAGCTCCGTATCGGGCCCGGGAACGCGGAGAGGTGTAAGTGGTTCGCTGGACTCCGTGACTCAAACACCTTCAGGCCCGAAGCGATAAAACATCGGTGTGAGCGCTAATATGAAAGTAGCATTTATAACGAATGTATTTCCAGTGCTTTACAACAGTTTCACCGCCAACGAGATCGCTCAGGTTGTGGATCGGGGGGTGGATGTGGGGGTCATCGCCTTAAAGCGTCATGCAAGCAAAGCGAGGAACGAGGTTTCGCTGAAGCTGGCGGGCCGTGCACGCTACTTCGATGAGTTCGTGCGTGGATTCGGATCACCGGCATCAAGGTTCCTCCTCAAGCATCAAGGGCGGGTAAAGCATTTCAGTCCCAAACTCCACGAATTTGCAGGGAGAGTCCTATTTGGGGGGATTCGTCGGCAGGCCGACAGGTACCGGCAAAAGCTGGGTTGGCATTGGTACGCGCTCCAGCCGCTCGCGCGATTCTTGAAACAACAAGGTTTTGAAATGATACACGCTGGATTTGGAAATCGCACCGCGGAAGCAGCGATGATATTGTCACGACTCAGCGGTCTGCCGTTCTCGTTCGAAGCGCACGCGTTCGATCTATTCGTTGATTTTCCATTTGCGCAGGAGAAGCTCTCCGAGGCGGAGCGAATCTTCACGATTTCGGAATACAACCGGAACTACCTTATAGGCGATTTGGGGTGTGATCCGAGGAAGGTCGTCAAGATGCGGGTCACATTTAATCGCGATTACTGCGATCAGGTGGCAGTTGAGCCGAAGGACCCTGCTACGGTGGTTGCAGTCTGTCGATTGCATCCGATCAAGGGGCTCGATCATGCAATTGACGCAATCGCACTGGTGGCACGTGCGAGAAAGGACGTTAGGTTCTTAATAGTAGGCGATGGTCCACTGGAAACCGCGCTCAAAAATAAGGTGGGGGCGATGAAACTCGAGAACAACGTCAAGTTCCTGGGCAGTGTCGGCAATGAACGCGCGCTCGAAGTAATCGCGCGCGCGGGGGTGTTTCTCCTGCCGTCGGTTATTGCTCCCGACGGCGATCGTGATGGTATCCCGACTTCCATGATCGAGGCGATGTATCTTCGGACGCCGGTCGTGAGTTCGCGAGTCTCGGGAATTCCGGAGCTGGTTGATGACGGCGTCAACGGCTTGCTAGCGGAACCCGGCGACGTAAGAACGCTCGCGGAACACGTCGGACGATTAATTAACGACGAGGCATTTCGCGTGAAAATGGGGGAACGAGCCCGCGACAAGGTCGAACACAGGTTTTACGAGCGCGACACGGCGGTTATACTGATGCAAGAATGGCAATCAATCGTTGAGGGGCGATGTACAATGCACGGGAGCAGTCTGTCTCCGAAAGAGAATCCGAAGGCATAGTAGATTAGTAGTACTGAAAATCGTATTAGGAGCGAGGAACTGCATGCTTATTGAAGAGGCGAGATGGCTCGGGAGAAAGATATCGGAACTTCCATCGGCAGACATTTTTCCGATGCTGGACGTGGGTAGCGGTACGGATGAACTCCGTAACGAGAAAGAGCCGTGGATTGATGAATATGTTTTCAAGGTAGCCAGGGAAGCCAACGGAAAGGTTATACATTCGGACATAATAGACGGGCAAGGCGTTGATATTGTCGGAGATTTGCGGGATGCGTCGTTTCGTGAAGAATTACGGAGAATGAATTTTGGATCGATATTCTGTTCAAACCTACTTGAACACATTCCCAACCGCGAGGAAATTGGTGAGATGGTGGTGGATATTGTCCCGACCGGAGGCTATATCATTGCTTCGTGTCCCAATAGGTACCCCTATCATCCAGCTCCAATAGATACAATGTTTCGACCGAACATAGAGGAGCTGGCCCGTGTTTTTCCAGGCGCCAGGCTGGTATGCGGCGAGATAGTAACCGGGGAGACCTACATGGGAAGAATCATTCGTAATCCACGTGAGCTGATTCGTCTCGCACTGCCCTTCTATAGACCGAAGAACTGGTTAGCTAAGTCAAGGAAGCTCCTGTGGTTGTTCACGAATTTTCAGGCAACCTGTGTACTCTTGCGGAAACAATAGTCGAGCGATTGAACTCTTGGTGGGCGACCTCTGGCTGGAGCTGCTGGCGAAGTGTTGTTTCCTTTCCGGTGGTCAGGGGCGGATCCAGCAAGTGAAAAAACGCAGCTAATCTTGAGATGCGTCGGCGTCGGCGAAATTGCACTATGAATCTATCCAGATAAGGACCGGGGTCGGCATGAGAGCGGGCGGCAACAGCGGTGTTCGAGTTGCATACATAAAGTTCAACAACGCGGTGCGAGAGTTAGAGCGTGTTCGCTCAATGCGTGCAGATATATTGGATGGTGGGCCAGAGGCATACGTTGAGAACTTCCTGCGTATGACTGATCCAGATCCTGTTCTGATAATGTCGTTTCATCGCTCACCAAGAAAGGATGAGTATTTCAGGGACAGTCGTGTCGACGCAGTGTCATATTACTGGGCTCCAGGGATCTCTGCTCTGAGTCTGTTGTCGAGAATAGTGGCAACGCTGAAGATGACCATGAGGCTTGTTCGCTTTCGACCAACCCGAATTCTATGTTCGTATGCAAGCTTTCCGCTCTGGGCATGTTACCTCATGTCGCGAGTCTATTCGCTGCCGTTGGTGTGTTCGCGGCATACCCGCCTTGAAATGGAGGGCGATCCGTTCTTCAGACGTCTCGAATCGATAATTGACCGGTGGGTATTTCGGCGAGCGGCCGGCGTCATCTGTCACGGGCCATATCTGAAACAGCAAATGATCGACGCGAAGGTGCCACCGAGCAGAGTGTTCGAGTTCAGCTGGGCGTTCAAACACATGAGAGCTGACTACGACGCGGATTTCCCCGGACCAAAAGTAATGGATTCACCTGGGGCGAGGACGCTGTTGTATATCGGGAGGATTGAGAGCTATAAGGGCGTCTTCGATCTGTTAAAGTCATGCGCCGATAGGTTGCACCAGGATCGAGCAATAAGGCTTGTCTACGCGGGTGCGGGTAACGACTTATCGCGTCTTGAGGAGACGATCGCTGCCAGTGATCTGAGTAAGCAGGTGATTTGTCTAGGTAAGGTTCCACATCACGCGTTGGCAGGACTCATATCACGCAGTTATCTAGTGATAACACCGACGCAGAGCAGATTCCCGGAAGGGCGCTGCATGGCAACGATGGAAGGACTGATAATGGGAAAACCAGTAATTGCGCCGGATTTCGGCCCGTTTCCGTATCTCGTAACACATGAACGCAATGGACTCCTGTACAAGGCCGACTCGGTAGAAGACCTGAGTCGCCATATTTCGAGGGTGCTCGACGATCAGGACCTGTACGAGCGATTGTGTTTTGGAGCAGTGGAGACTGGCGCGAAACTACGCGAGCCACCGGTCAGTTTCCTGGAAGCGGTAGAGTCTGCTTTTGGGCGGTACTAAAGGTGATAAATGTTGCGTACGCCTGACAGTAGTTCCGCAGCTCGATTTTTGTAGTTACAAGAAAGTCTGTCATTCATGGGTGGAAATCTCCGCGCTGCCTACTTAGATTCAGCGCGACAAGCTGTGCAACTCTGGTTTGCTAGTTTCTAGCAACGGCGGCGCGGCGAGAAGAACGTCGTGTTAGATATCTCAGCTGAACTTCTACTTAAAATACAATGAAAGTCGCATTTGTCATCGGCAAGTTTCCAAGCCTCTCGGAAACCTTCATTTTGAATCAGATCACTGGGCTGCTGGATCGCGGGCATGAGGTCGACATCTACGCGGACCGGCCCGCAAATCAATGCATGCATGAGGATATTGCGCGTTACAGGCTCTTGGACAGGACTAGCTATCGTCCACGCCTACCGCACAATCCGTTTCTTCGCCTGCTCAAAGGAGTCATGCTCCTTGTGTTCTATGGCTGGAAGGACCCAATGAGAGGGATCAAAGCATTGAACGTTTGTCGATATGGGCGCGCGGCGTCTTCGCTTCGGTTACTGTACGCGGTCATCCCACTTCTGGAAATGTCGGTCTCCTACGATATTTTGCACTGCCATTTCGGTCCCTTTGGATTGCGAGGAATGTTTCTTCGCGATGTTGGTGCGTTAAGCGGAAAACTCGTGACAACGTTTCACGGGTCTGATGTAACGACAGACATCCGTGCCTTTGGGCCCGAACTCTACAAGAAGTTATTTGAGTCAGGCGATCTGTTTCTGCCTATCAGCAAGTTTTGGGAGCAACGACTACAATCACTCGGGTGTCCATCTGAAAAGATCAAAGTTCACCGAATGGGTATTGACTGCCGGGATTTCGCCTTTGGCCAACGAGAAATCGACTCCAAAGTGACGCGACTCATAAGCGTATGTCGCTTGGTTGAAAAAAAGGGGATCGAATATGCCATTCGTGCAGTGGCGGCTGTCGCGCGCACCGGCCGCCCAGTACGATATGACATTATTGGTGATGGGCCGCTCCGTGGCGATTTAAGTAAACTGATCGAACAGCTGGACATGAACGGCATTGTGACCATTCACGGGTCGAAGAGAAAATCGGAGGTTGTGACCATGTTGAAGTCGGGACATATACTGCTCGCACCGAGCGTAACCGCAGCTAACGGTGACCAAGAAGGCATTCCGGTGGCTCTTATGGAGGCGATGGCGACGGGTTTGCCGGTGGTAACTACTTGGCATAGCGGGATCCCGGAACTTGTCCGGGACGGTGAGTCGGGATTTCTCGTGGCGGAGCGCGATGTAGGTTCTTTGGAGGAGAAGCTTATCTATTTGCTGGACCATCCTGCTATCTGGGCAAGGATGGGACAGAGTGGCCGCAGATTTGTCGAGGCGCAATTCGAGATTGACAAACTAAACGACAGGCTCGTCGAAATATTTGTGGAGTGCCAAAGCAGTTGGAAACCAGATAAGGCACGCAGTGGGTGTGGGAGTCAAAATCCGTAACATATGGATGCCCAAGAACCGATATTCACAGTGCAAAAAAGTAGCGTATCCGCCCGACGATCGCGAGTCCCCAAGTATTGGTAGCTAGTCGGCTATACAATTAGTATTTTCCAGTTCCTGCGTTGCGTCAGCAACCGGAACGAACGGTGTAAGGGTATCGATGCCGAGGGCGTTCTTGACCGCATGCGAGGGTGATCTTCCCATCGGTCAATAACCGTCTGGCTCTGCCGGTAAGGCACTACTTATTGGCGGTACGCGCTGCCCTGTGGGTTGAGAGCCTGAGGGAATAGTCGAGGATGGCTACTCGACCTCGTCCGAAATCCGGTTACGCTGTGGGTTCTTAGGTCCGCAACGGCTTTCTTCCATGGCGGTGGCGCCGCTCATCCATATGAAAGGCCCGTTTGATCTTGCAGCCCGAATCGCGGTCGCACCCGCACCCGATGATGTTGCGGTACTTGGATACGTTATCGAATCCATCAGCCAACTGCAGCAAAGAGACCTTCCCCTTGGGCCTCTGCGATAGCGCGGTCATCGGGACTGTCTCTTGGTTGTGGGTTGCGTTAAGCTAGCCAATTTACTCGGAGATCCGGATGACCGCACGCGCCGGTAGAGGCTTTCGATCGGCACGGGGTTGTCGGCCAGATGTTCGACCAGCGTACCCGGGCCACTTGGGTAAAGGGATTGCGTGAATCCCGCGCCAACGCTACGGCAATGGTTTTCGGCTTGTCGCCATATCGACGTCCGGTGAGCATGATTACCTCGGATTTGCGATACATCCTTCGGCCGGAGGTAGTTGCGAAATCGAGGGCTTCACGATGACGAGGTATCGCTAGATACGCGGATGATCCATGGAACTATTCCTACTCAATGCTTTTGCCTTCCTTAGGCCATTGCTCTCAATGGAAGTTGAGCAATCGGCCGGAGGTATGGGTCTGTTTGATCTCGCGGGCATAGGATTGATTGCTGTTCTTGCGTTGGCCTTTTGCATTCGAATTGCCTTGGGCAGACAACACGTGAGAATAGGTACTATTGACGTCTGGATGTTCGCATACATGTTCTGGTGCATAGCTGTATCCATCATCTATCCGGACAAGGCCAATTTCCGGGAATTGGTTAAATGGATAACGCCATTCATGACATATATTGTTGCGGCAAAGATTCTTAGGGACCGCCGGGAGTACTTGCACGTACTGTCGTTGCTGCTGAAGGGTTACGTTGTTCCAATTCTAGCCAGTGCTGTTGTTATTTTCCTGAACTTGGACCTCGCGATTCGTAAGGTGGTTGGCGCAACCAATCTGCCCAAGTACGAAGGTGTTTATGCGAATTCCGGCAATCTGGGTCTAGCCATGGCTCTATTTGTCATGGTGGGCGTGATCTATGTCGATGTGACTCGTGGCCACTTTGGGGTAACGAAGAGGCCAGAAAAGATGAGCGTCATGTTGTTCTTACTCGTGACTTTGCTCGCCCTCTATTGCCTATTAACAAGTCAATCTCGTACGGCCCAACTTGGATTGATCGTTTTCTTCGCTATATACCTCTACCAAGTAAGTAAGAAATGGTTACTGATCGGCGGCGCGATGCTTGGCGTGTTTGTTGTCATCATGAGTCCTCTGTTAGCGCTGATGTACTATGATGTCATCCGCGTTGAACAAGGGGAGCGTCCCTTTGAAGAGATAGGGTCCGGAAGACCATACTTTTGGGCGCACAACTTATCCGAATTTTCGAATGCCTCACCAGATCGCATCTTGGCTGGCATTGGAATCGGGAACCTAGTGCCGATGGGAACTGTGGATTCAGCGGCAGAAGAGAATATCTGGTCAAGTCACAATGACTTTCTCTCAGTGCTGATTCATACAGGTGTTATTGGTATGTTGATTTTCGCTGCTTTGCAGATCGTTATGTTAAAAAAGATCCTTTCGATAGAAGGGCGCGAAAGGGCTGCATTTCTTGCGCTATTCGTTGCTGTTCTCGTAATGAATTTCGCGAGCAATAGCTACATTTCTCGATTTGCTCTAGCCCAAATATATTTTCTGGTAATGGCGTATCTGGATTTTCCAACCGCCAAAACTGCAGCAGACACATACAGTAGCCGTTCGACCAGCTATCAGTGAACAGTGCAGTACAGTATTCGGATGGGGATAACGCGTACGCGGTTCTGGTAAACGGGAAAACTGTTATCGAAGGAAGTTCAATAGAGGGCGCAGAGAGTTAGGTGTTGACGGCAACCTGGCAGTAGGCGACACAATCCAATGAGTTATGGTGATGATCGGAGACAACAAGGCGTGTGCAAATTACGTTATAACCGGCAGGGTGAGGCCCGGCAGTCAGGACGGGCAATACAGTTGCGTAGCTTGTCTATTCAGGTGCAGCAGCGCGTCGCGCACGTTGCAGACAATAGCCTCTATTGTCTCGGAGCGTTGGAGATGAGGCGCTCGTCATTTCGAATAAGTACTGTATAGCCAAGTACTCTTATCAATTTCGTGCAGCGACAGAGAATCCAATGAAAGTCTTGCTTAACACACCTGAGCTAGATAATCCGGGCGGAGTTGCGTACTACTATCGCTCTGTTCGGCCCCATCTCACCGCGGATGTAGAGTATTTTACAACCGGTGCGAGGGCGAATGACGTTGGTAGTTTTCACAATGTGCGACGCCTATTTTTCGACTATATTGAATTCTATAGGAGGCTCAGAGGACAATCGTACGATATCGTCCATTTGAATCCATCTCTCGTCCCCAAAGCAATCCTGCGAGACGCGCTCTTTCTTCTGATTGCGAAGGTGTTTCAACGAAGAGTTCTTGTCTTCGTGCGTGGTTGGGATTTTGGCTTCGAGAAACTAATTCGGCAGTATTTCAGCTTCCTGTTCCGTCTCGTATATTCTAAGGCCGATGCCTTTATCGTTTTATCGTCAGAATTTGAGGCGAAATTGATCGAGATGGGCGTGGACAAGTTGGTTTTCAGGGAAACCACTGTGGTTGCTGACACCGTTTTTGAGGGCATTGATATAATGTCCCTGCTTGCGCGACGCAAGGAGAGACACGGCGATTTCCATATACTTTTCCTTTCCCGCATTGAGAAGAGCAAAGGAATCTATCAGGCTCTCGATACTTTTCGTATCTTAAGAGAGCGATACTCCTGGATCACGATGACCATCGCTGGAGATGGTAGTGAAACCGCAAGAGCGCGAGACTACGCCGTGAGAAATCGCATCGAAGCAGTAGAGTTTGCAGGCTATCTTGACAGTGATGCAAAGCGCATCGCCTTCTCTCGCGCGGATGTGTACTTTTTTCCAACGTTCCATGGAGAGGGAATGCCCAATTCTTTGTTGGAGGCCATGGCATACGGTTTGCCTATCGTAACTCGGCCTGTGGGAGGAACTCGTGATTTCTTTGAGGACGGCAAAATGGGCTTTCTTACGGAGAGCCTGTCTTGTCCCGTCTTCGCCGATCTGATCGAAAGGCTCATTTTGGACAGGACATTATGTTATGAATTAGGGCGTCGCAATCATGAGTTCGTAGTTGAACAGTGCATGGCTTCACGGGTCGCGGGGCGACTTCAAAAAATTTATTCAACGGTCCTGTCCGGTACGATCGACGACCTAAGTCCGGTGGAGTGATCGTTAATATCCTGGTGCGTTCTAGCTAGCAACAGTTACACTATCCGTTGATATCACAAAAAGAAGCACGGTACAAATGCGATCTCCTTTCAAACTCGAGCTTCCCATTGGTGGTCGACATTCTGTCGACGAACAATCACAAGCGTATGTTATCCGGAATGATTCATCGGAGACGGTTTTCGCTGTAGGGCAAATACGTGCGACCTTCTCTAAACGCTCTGGAAAGCTTAAAGTGATTGTTCCGTTCACGACAGCAGACCAGCTTTATTATTCCAAGGATTCCGAGAAACTCAGGATCTCCAATGATCTTAGAGCGCTGGTTGACAGCAAGTACGAAGTGGACCCGGGGGGATTTTACTCACTGTTACAGTTCGGGGCCACGATCCCGCCACTGACGCCATGGAAGGAGATCAGAGAGTTTATTCCTGGCAGACAAATGACAATCAGCGCGGATGGCCAATGCACGTCCGATCAGGAGCCCACAATTGTGTGGCCCAGGACCGAGAGTGGTGACCATTCATTAGATACCCAGAGTCAAGTATACACATTGACTGATTTAGTCGATCGAATCTTGATTGAGACGTGTCCCACAAGAGACCCTGTAATACTGTTTAGTGGAGGTGTGGACTCAGGAGTTCTAGCTGCACGTGTCGCCGCGATGGGTTGGAAGGACGCAACGTTAGTCAACTATTGCTTTGGAGATAACGATGTTGAGTCGAGGTTAGCAGAGAGGATGGCGAAACATTTGGGCCTCGACTTCGTGAGAACAGGCGCTCATGATCATGACAGCCTCGAGGTGCTTAGTAATATTGCCAAGACATTCGCGCGCCCCTTCGGGGACCCCTCTTCGGGGCCGACCCATGCGCTTGCGCATGCGGTAATAGACCGTTTCTCACAATCCCGGGTAATTCTTGATGGTACCGGTGCCGATGGTGCCTTCGGTTTATTCTCGAAAGTCCTGTTCTACAAGAGACTGAACCGTATTCCGTACGTGGTTCGGCAGGCAGTGGGATACATCTACGGAGCTTCCCAACTCTGGACGACGGTTTCTCCAATTGAGCGTGCTGCTAGAATACTTCGCCGGTCATCCCAGCTACCGATGTTCTTGGCTGGGATCGCGCGCAATCCCTTGTCAGATATCGCCTACCGCGTTCGGCCAGACACACGACGTGAGGTTCTTGGGCTAGCCACTGCTTGGGTGAACTCAGTAGTTCCCTCGAGCAGCATAGAAGCGCAATTGCCCGCCGCCGATCTCGCCCTCAATTGCAGCAGGATTCTTGCACAGAAGACAAAGTCAGTTTTTAATGCCTATGATCGCGAAGTTGTTTATCCATTTCTGGATAGCCGGATGGTAGGGCTAGCGTTGCAGCGAGCACGCTACTGGCCTGGACGGGATGAACCGAAGAGAGTTCTTAAGGCGATACTCGCGTCGCACGTTCCGTTGGACATGGTCTATAGACCTAAAAGCCCTTTCGTAGGTCCGTATCGAACTATGTTCGCGCGACCGGAGTTCTTGAGGATGTTTGATCGACTCCTAGAGTGTAAGACAGCTTTAACGGAATTCGTCGATCTTCCCGTACTTAAGCAATTGCGTGATAGGGTTAAATGTGAAATTCCACTACCAGACCAGACGTACTGGTTTATTTGGACAGCAATCTTCGTACATTGCTGGCTCGAACAGCTGGAACGACGGAGCAGTACGTGAAGGTAATACTCTTCGCTGCCGCCATAATTAACGCCGACAACTTCGTCCTCGCAAGCACAGCCACCTTGAACGATGATCTGGACAATAATTAATTCCTTTTGGAGTCCCTACAGAGGCATGTATCCACCTTAGGTTGTATGTTCCGGCAGGAAAATTACAAACTGCATAGCATGCAATAAACCATCAGTAGACCGAATTATAGTTGGGTATCATCTATACCAATTCCGGCTCTTGAAGAAAACCCAGAAGGACAAGAACCCATTTCCGGGGCTGAGGTATGCGCCCGAGCGTAAGGGATGGTGTACTGCTCAGGAAGAGTCTTTAATTTTCGGTAAAACGAATACGGTCCTCGAACGGCTTGCCAAGTCACCCCATTGTCTACAACTTTACACCCAAACACCGTACACCACGTCGGGGAGGAAGAGTCGGAAGTCCCTGTGTTGTTCGCTTTATATAGGAAACCATTCAAAGACGCGGTTCTGACAATCGTACCTGAAGTATAATTAATGGAGTTGGCGCGGGTGGAAATGGTTTTGCTGATATTCGTCCCTGTTCCTCCTAAAGTATAAACGGTTGACCCATAAAAGGCGTTGTTATCCACTGCAGATCCAGCTCCTAGATCAGAACTGTTCTTACTTGTGCTGGCGACGTCGATCAGGACGTTGCACCGAATGTCTTGGTATTGGGAAGAGGAGGAGAATACGAAGCCTTCCTTGGATGCGATAATGCTGTTCAGATAGGCTTCACCGTAGGAGGCTGAGCCATCATATCTAAGAGCGATACTGTGATCCCCATCCCCGTGTGAAGGAACGTCTGTGGGGCTGTGTCCGTGATTGATGTCATAAAGCAGATTCCCAATCGCGGAGCGATGGTGCGAAACGGTATTACGCATGTTGATGCCGTTAGCCACGGAAAAAATAATGTTGTTTTTAATCAAAACGTATTCTGTACTATCTGTTCCACCGCTATTTACCCCGTATCCATAAGAGCCACTACCACTACAGGTGCTATAAGTTGTGCGCCACCCCCAGATACGATTGTGAAGTACCTGAATAAGAGCAGCAGAATTATTTGAGTTGTCCTTAATATCAATTCCATCCTCCCCACAGCTACATGTGGTTCCCGCCGAACCATCGCAGGCGATCAGGTAATTGTTAGTCTGGTAGATATCATTGTTTTCCACGATATTACGATATGGATTTGAACCATTATCCATGACAATCCCGTCTCCGCCGCAATCATAGATTTCGTTGCTAACGAAGCGGATATCTTTCGCCCCGGCATTGATACAATGCTGATCTGAATTTGACCTCTTGCCAGACCTGCGTATTACACTATTCTGAACAGTTGTAAAATCGTTGCTGCGGTAAGCAGGTGATACACCTTTTATAAGCCACAACGGCCTTCCAGCGGTCGGATTCAAATCTCTTCCGTCAACCAACATATGATCGTAGATCATGTACTGGCAGCCATTATTATCAAACTGGTTGTTCGCGCTGGTCTGCCAAAAAGTAAGTCTATGGATAATCCAATAGTCTTTTTCGAAACATTTGAAGTCTGCAATTTTAGCTTGATTCCCATCAGTTTGATTCCAAGGAGCATCCCCGGTATCACCACTACGGGTATATCTGAGTACCTTTCGAATACCAGAAGTACCGCTCGATCCTAGGGTCAGCGTACCGCGTCCGGTATGGTCTCCGGCCTGAATGCAGATGACATTGTTCGACCAATTGATAGCAGACCAATCACTAGTTGGGGTCGTGTTCATCGTAATTGTCTGGTCGCAATCTAGGGCTACGGCTTTTGCCAGATCAAAGTTGGTAGTCGAATCAGTGGTATTCCCCGCTCTGACTTCATATTTTGCGGTATAGCCGTTGGCGTCGGCAGCGAAAGTGGGTGCTGCGGCAAAGAGCAACAGGGTGCAAGCGAATAGCCTTTTCATTGTGACTCCTAACAGATTGACTCTGATTAATATTCGATATCGCTTACTGGGGAATCCGGAAGTGACAATGGGCTTCAGGATTGCGAATAGATTTGCGCACTGTGTTTTCGTTCAGCAAGGCGGCCAAGGCGTACGAAGGCCGCGCCGCACATGATCCTGGTCCAGACAGAGAAGGGCGATCGCCAGCACACTCGTCCGGCGTCGATACTTTGCCAAAATGGGAAACTCTTCGCGCTGAAACTGATGGCACCAGGCCCGTGTGTGCGGGGATGGCATGTGGATAAAACGACTTCCTGGTCTCGGTCATACTGAATAATCTGATGCAAATATGTCCTGTTTACCCATATGCCACGCTCTTCCTGTGTTTCGAGCGTCGGTCTCTGGCACTCGGTCTTGGGTTGTCCGTGGTGCTCACCTTACAGCGGTAATTATGGCGGCAAAACGTGAGATGACAACGAATGGCCGATGCAAGCTACG
>CBDDRH010000157.1:0-7302 GCA_965233025.1 uncultured bacterium | reverse complement strand
CAGCCTTCGAAGTGAGAGGGTATCCCCCGTTCAGGCTTCATCCAAGATGACTTTGATCCAGGAGAATAATCATGCTGAAGAGAAGAGGGCGGAATTGGCGAATGCTCTTATGGGGTGTAGCGATGGTCTGGTTCCCGTTGGTGGCTCATGCAGAACCAGCCCATTGGAATTTGGATCCTGAACATTCAACGATCGAGTTTCGCGTGGCGCATATGATCGTTTCCAAGACCACAGGCCGGTTTATGGACTATACCGGGTTTATCGACATGGATGCCGAAGCTGGTACGGTGAAGGCGATTGAGGCGACGATCAAGACCGGATCGGTGAATACAAATCACGAAAAACGGGATGCTCATTTGCGGAATGCCGACTTTCTCGACGTGGAACACTATCCGACGATCACCTTCAAGATGAAGACGTACAAGAAAACCGCAGAGAACTTTATCGCGGTCGGAGACCTCACGCTGCGCGGGGTGACCAAAGAAGTCACCCTGATGGGCCAGTATAACGGAGCGGCGAAGGACCCATGGGGGAATACCAGAGCGGGCTTCAGCGCGGAAGGGAAACTTAACCGAAAAGACTTCGGGATGGTCTGGAATAAGTCGTTGGATAGCGGCGGGCTCGTCGTCGGGGATGAGGTTCAGATACGACTCGAGATAGAATGTATAAAAGTGAAGCCCTAACAGGCTGCTGAAAAAGGCCCCCAACTTCGTTCTCGGTTCATCACAATCCTCAACGTACCCGAGAGGGTACGCCTCCGGTTGTGACTCCCCTGCGGCCTCGTTGGATGACCTTTTTGAGCAGCCTGTGTTGTGTTCGTCCGCTTGGGCGCGGTTCACCATCGGCCAATTTTCCTGAGAGGAACGAATGATGAAGGCGATGGTTTTGGACTGCACGGCGGATGTGGGAACCTCGCCGCTGCAGCTTCGCGAGCTTCCGGTACCAGAGCCAGGTCCCGGAGAAGTCTTGGTTCGCATTTCCGTCTGCGGGATCTGCCGGACGGATCTTCACGTCATTGAAGGTGAGCTGGTGGACCCCTCTCTCCCGCTCATCCCCGGCCACCAAGCTGTCGGCGTCGTGAGTCAGGTTGGTGCGGGTGTGAGTGAGCGGACGGTCGGCGAGCGAGTCGGGATCGCGTGGCTGCAACGCACGTGCGGGATTTGCGAATTTTGCACGAGCGGGCGCGAGAACCTGTGCGAGCGCGCCAGGTTTACCGGCTATCAGGTCGATGGCGGATATGCGGAGTATGCGCTTGTTCCTGCGGCATTTGCCTATCCGATCCCACCGGTCTTCAGGGATGAAGAAGCAGCCCCTCTCCTCTGCGCCGGGATCATCGGCTACCGCGCATTGCGTCTGAGTGGAATCCAGCCGGGCCAACGGCTTGGTCTCTATGGGTTTGGAGCGTCAGCTCACATTGCCATTCAAATTGCTCGTCATTGGGGCTGTCAGGTCTATGTCAGTTCGTTGAGACCGGAGCACCAGCGTCTCGCACATGAATTGGGCGCTGCATGGGTGGGCGGGGCAACTGACCGGCCGCCGGACAAGCTCCACGGCTCGATCATCTTTGCGCCGGCGGGGGAATTGGTCCCGCCGGCCTTGCGCGCATTGGAACGCGGCGGTACGCTCGCCCTCGCCGGTATTCATATGACGCCGATTCCCTCGCTCGACTATGACCGAGAAGTGTTTGGAGAGCGGGTCATTCGAAGTGTGACGGCTAACACAAAGCAGGACGGCCTCGATCTCCTACGCGAGGCGGCTGCGATTCCGATCAAACCCCGCACCCTGTCGTTCCCTCTCGCCGATGCCAACCGCGCGCTGCAAGAATTGAAAGCCGGGCGCTATTCGGGAGCCGGGGTGCTTACCATCTCTTAACAGATCCAAGGAAGACACTCATCGCCCTCGTGAGGTTTCCACGTGATGCGCGGGCCTGTTCGAAGAATGTGAACCACGAGGCGGAGCGAGTACCCCTTGTTCGTCTCTAAAATAAGTCCTATGGTCGAGAGCTTATTTTGTGACAAAGCCACACTTCGGATGGGAAGGTTCGAAGTCGATAGGGAAATCGTCATAGCGGAGGTTAGCGCATGGAAGCCGTCATGATTGTGGCTCTCCTTTGCCAGTCCCGACATCCTTCGAGCCCCCGAAGAGGTTGCCCAGAGGCCCCATCCGAAACGCCGGAGCTTGGTAGTTCTTCGGCAGGTACTGTTCTGGAATAGTGGTCTGATTCCCGTCGCGGATCTGCGCGTAGTGTGGCGACATGATCTCGACGCCCGCTTTGTTGAACTTATCCTGGATGTTCTGATGGAGCTCGGCATAGATCGTAGCCATCTTATTGGCCTCTTCGGTATAGGCATTGATTTCGTAGGTGACGTAAAAATCGTCCAGACTGGTCTGTAGCACGAACGGTTCTGGTGTCTTGAGAATGTGAGTGGTCGTGTGCGCTGCTGCGATCAAGAGTTCATGGACCGTTTTCCAGGGCGCATCGTAACCGATCGTCACCCTGGTGTGAAGAATCAAACCCTGTTCTTTGGCTACGGAACTGAAATTGATGAGGTGGCTGCCCAGGACCATGGCATTGGGGATCGTGACGTCCACATTCTTGATGGTGCGTACTCGGGTGACAAGGAGCGTTTTCTCCATCACGTCTCCCGTGGTATCAGCGATTTTGACGCGATCGCCCACGCGAAACGGACGCATGTAGGTGAGCACGACGCCAGCGATGACGTTGCCGATAGCGACGGCAGATCCCAATGAGATGAGGAGTCCCAGGAAAATCGAAATGCCGCGAAAGCCTTCGGATTGAGACCCAGGAATGTAGGGAAAGCAGGCGATCGCAGCGAAGACAATCACCAAGAATCGGACGATCTTATAGGTAGGTTCAGCCCAGTCCTGATGGAATCCTGGAAAGCTAATCGCGCCACGCCCGATCCCGCTGAATACCATCGCGACCAGCTTGAGCACGTATCGGGTCACAATAGCGATGACGATAATGGACATGATATTAGGCACAAAGGTGACAAAGGCCTGGCCAATCGCCTTGAATGTTGTAAGCACGGCTTCGAGCAGTTGGGCGGAAACGCCTCGGGTCCAGGGGAGAATCCCCAAGGCTGCCGTCAGCCACACATAGAGGAGGAACAGGGTCGCGAAAATACGCAGCCCCTTGATTAGGGTGATGAGCGCGGAAGCGAGCTGGTCGGCGGACAGCATCTCGACCCGTTGAATCTTGATCGGCGGAATGTAGGTGCCACGCCCGGCCCTGACTTTTTCATAGACTTTGGGGAAGAGTTTATAAAAGGCGATTAAGAATGCAATGAGGACCACGGTGTCCAGAAGAGCATAGGCCCCATCGATCAGCATTGCTCGTGGACTGGTCTGCTCCAGCGATGTGGTCAGGGCGTTACGGATTATGACCGCATATTCTTGCGCTACTTCCTGCCTGGATCGGCCGATTGGGCTGGCATCCCCATCGGTCACAGCAATGATTATGACTTCACCGGATACAATCTCGCTTGCCCCCTCTCCCTCCATGACGGTAATCGTGTCCGGCCTGGTCAGAGGGTTTTCCGCCAAGCGTGATAGACGTTCGGCGATGGCCCTGGCGCGTTCCTGCGGGGGGAATGAGCCTATTTTGTCATAGACATTGAAGAGTAGTTTCCCTGAAAAGACGATTGGCGCGCCGGTGGGCTGTGGAGGAAGTGATTGGCTGACGATTGGGACAGTCGGCTCGGCGTGCAGGACTGATCTCGCAAGGAGCAGGACTATGAACCAACAACACGAGGCCGGTACCCACAGGTGTAGATTTGAGGGGTGCTGGTCCGTAGGGATTTTGGGCGACGCAGCCATTTTGCAGAGGCCTCTATTCACTTGAAACGAGGGGGATTCTGACACAAGTTATCTTGTGGTGTCAGGTTTATAATTGAAGCCTTGAGGTCTCTCGGCACGGACGCATCGTTGTCTTCGTATCCTTGGTAATGGTTCATAAATCTGAGTACGCAGCCCCTCAGCGGCCTAGCACAGGCAAGCGTGATGAGCATCAGGCCCAATCTCAGAGCAAACGAACGCTCTGTCACGTTGGAGTCGTTCACGGCGAATCTTACAGTGGACAAGGCAGAAGGATCGAAACAGATCTCGCCTACGACTTCTAGGCAGGGCAGAGCCTGTCTGTGCCACACGACGCGGTGGTGACCATCATCTGTGCAGTGGTGGTCTTTTCGATGTTTGTGTACCGTCACACGATCGGACGTCTGCTGCGCGGTTTATCCCTTTCAGCTACGTCATCATGATCCTGGTTCAACTATTTATGGGTATCACAGGCACAACAAACGGCCGGTCTGCCGTCTCAGTATCCGCCTTCTGAAGGAAGTTGGTTGTTGAGGGGACTGGCTTCGCAGAGTTTCTCTCGCATGTCATCTCTTTCCCGAGAGAAGCGCGTGAGCCCGTTCGCTGCATTCTTTGACCAGGACGCCCATCTTCGAGTGCGAGGGCTCGAGGTCGATGGGGAGATCGTAATGGCGGAGGCGTTCGCTGGCGGTGGGGCCGATGGAAGCGACGACCATCTTTTTGAGTGCCGCACGAAAGGGCTCCACCTTTCCGTCTTTTCCCAGCACCTCCATCACATGATCCACTTGGGCGGCATTGGTGATGAGAAGCACGGGCACCTTCCCGGCGATGACTTCGTCAAGCGCATGTCTGAGCGGCTCCAGATTTTCGGGAAGCGCCCAACGATAGATGGGAACCTGGAAGACCTCGGCCCCGCGTTGCTGTAAGGCTTCAAGCAAACCCGGATTGGACGCCCCGTACTCTTGCACAGCCACGCGCAATCCCTTCACCGGCCGGTATTCGTCCAGCGTGGATATGAGATCAACCCAGGTGTTTGGTTCGGGCACCGTCAGAGTCGGTTGGAGACCGAATGCCTTGAGGGCTGCGACCGGCTTGGGTCCTCGGGCAACGAGAGCTGTCTGTTTAAGGGCTGCCACGATCGATGACCAGGGATAGCGTGTTTTGAGGAGATCGAACAGCGCGGTGGTGCCGACACCGGTAAGTAGAACGAGAAGATCGACTCGTTCGGTTGTGAGCTTGACCCCAAACTTCAACGCCGCGGAATTGTCATCGAGCGGGATCTCGCGAAGGGCAGGAGTGACGAGCGGGTTTCCTCCATGGCGCTCAATGAGCCGGGTGATCTCAGCCGCCATGCGGCTCTCGAAAGCAGCGACGGTCAGACCATTGAAGCCAACGGCAATCATTAGGTCTTTCGAAGGAAAAAGTAAAAAGCCAACGTGAACTGTTTCTTCAAGATTGAGAGCGTGGGTATCGTAGCACAATTAGCCAGAGAGGAAGCGAAGCTATCGGTATGACTGAGGCGGGTTGAGCCTGACTCTGTATCCTACCAGCTCGCGAGAAAACTCTGTGAGCACACGAGAATATCGATGGTATGCCAATGTGGTGGTCCAAGAGTAGAAGAATTCCGCAGGATGCTCAAAAAGGCCGACCAGCAAGGCCGCAGCGAGTGAAGGGCCGAGGCGTACCCTCTGGGGTACGTTGAGGATCTGAACGATGCGAGAACGCTGCTGGAGGACTTTTTCAGCATCCTGCGAAGGATTTTCAATTGACGGAACCAGACTCGCTCCCTACTATACCAATTCAATTGGAGATGACCATGAGCGTTCCGCTCCATCGAGGATTACGCCATGTGGCGCTACGCGTCACGAATCTCGCGCGTTCTCGCACGTTCTATGAACAGTTGTTGGGAATGAAGGTGGTATGGGAGCCGGACCCCGACAATGTGTATTTCAGTTCCGGATCGGATAATTTCGCCTTGCACCAGATTCCTGAGTCCGAACTCGCTGCCTCTCGGCCCTTGAAGGGGCAATCGTTGGACCACATCGGCGTAATTCTTGAGAGCCCTGAGGCGGTCGACCGGATGTATCGAGAGGTCGAACCGCGTCTGCTTGAATTGGGCGGGAGGATCGTGACACCACCAAAGCAGCATCGCGACGGCAGCTACTCCTTTTACTTTTCCGATCCCGACGAGATTGTCATTCAAGCATTGTACGAACCTGCCATCAGTAAACTGGAGTGGGTTAAAGGTGAAAGGTAAATCAGTCGTGCCCGTTACACATCTCACGTTTCACCTTTCACGAGCATGAAAATCTGGGATAGTCTGCCGAAAAAACAGTATCTGAGCCTCGCGCCCTGGGCCTGGGTTCAATTGGAAAGTGCGGATCCTCACGGGCCTTTTCCCTTTATTGCAGGGGTGGCGCCCGAAGTTGTCGCGAGTCTCCATGAGGCCCACGGCCTCCTCTCCAGCGCGATCGATACGGCCATCAGCGATGTATTTTCCAAGCGAGCCCCGCTCGATGATCCCGATCGTCAACGGCGATTGGAGGATGCCTATGCGGAGGTGATCAGCGCCCGCCCTTATCTGCAACAGCATATTCGTTGTGGGCGGAGGCCGGACGGTACATTTCAATGGGAGTTTCCGGCCGATTCCTCCAAATCCGCCACGGTCACGAACGGCGGGCTCCGGATCTTCCATTCCGTGAAGCGGCAGGCGATTCCGATCGGGTTCGACCAGCGGCAGGTGGGGCCGCTGGTGGGAAAAATCTTGGGGTTCTTGGATGGCACGCATCAGACCGACGAAATCAAGACGGTGGTGGAGACCTCGGGCCGAGATGGAGAACGCGTACTCACGCGATTAATCGAATCCCTCCACCAGCATGAGTGCTTGGTCAGTTCGAACACCTCCTCCGTCAGATCCCGTTGGTTTGAGACGCTGCAAGATCAAGACACGGTCCATCTCGGCCATGCCGGGCTGCTGTATCGGCAACGGGACCACGTGCTGCTGTTCGATCCCTGGCTGCTCCCCTGGTTTGCGGAATCTTCCGTCCCGTCGCTTTGGGGATCGCTGTTGCCCAAACCGGCTGCCGTCTTCTTGACCCACGATCACGACGATCATGTGGATCCGCGAACGCTCTTGCACCTGCCCAAAGACACGCCGATCATCGTGCCGAGTCGAAGGAACCGGCGCACGCTCTCCTACGATTATCTGTCGCTCTTACGAGAGCTGGGATTCGGTCGCGTGATCGAACTGGCGCATGGAGACAGTTGGCCGTTCGAAGGAGGAGCGGTGTACTCCGTACCGTTCTACGGCGAAGACCCTTGCGATCTGGAGATGCCGCGCAACTGCTATCTCATTGCCGATCGCGGCTACAACGTGCTCGTGCACGCGGACAGCGGGCCGACGAATAGCGGCAAGTCCGCCCTCAAGGACGGAGTGATCCAGTCACTCGCGCAGAAGCATGGGCC
>CBDDRH010000156.1:0-4013 GCA_965233025.1 uncultured bacterium | reverse complement strand
CTGGCGCAAGGCATCTTTCGCCGTGAGTCGGACCGACGCATAGGACAAGACCCGCTCCCCTTCCGCGACGACTTCGGACGCTTTCGGGTCATAGAGAAAGGCGATCAACGGCTCGATTGCCGTATCACCGATGGTGGCTAGAGCGGCACTGGCCTTCTCGCGCAATACACCGTCCTTCAACAGCATGATTAAGTCGGGAATGACGCGCGGATCACGGAACTGGCCGAGCGCCGTCGCCGCCGCTTCCTTGATAAAGGCGTCTTCGCTGACGATACAACCTGGGGTTGGGGTCCCATCCTGTCGAATACCCTTGCCCTTCAACGCGTCCAGCACCGGAGGCAAGGCGCGGGGATCGCCGATCATGCCGAGCGACGCAATAGCATGCCGCTTCACCACTCCGTCTTTCATCGCTTCGATCAAGGCATCGATGGCCCGTGGATCGCCGATCTGGCCCAAGGCGATCGTGGCATCTTCGCGGACGGCCCGATCCGGATCTTTCAGCGCGGCGATCAGGACGTCGACAACTTTCGCGTCCCGCACCCATGTTCGGCCAATCTGATAGTCGGTGGTCATGCCACCGAGTGCGCGAGCCGCGTGGCACCGGACCACAAAATCTTTATCCCTCAGACAGGCGATCAACGGATCGACAGAGGGCTGGCCGATAGAAATGAGCGCGGTCCCGGCTGTTTCTCGCACCGTCTTTGACGGGTCATGAAATAGTTTGACCAAAACCGGAATCGCTCTCGGATCGCCAATCTTGCCCAACGCCTCTGCCGCTGCACTCTTCACGGCGCCATCGCGATCCCGACAGACGAGCATGAGGGCCTCGACGGCTTTCCGATCTTTTATCTCTCCACAAGTTTTCGCCGCATGTTCGCGGACACGCCACCGTTCATCCTTCAATGCAATGATCAGGCGATCAACGACTGCAGCCCCCATCGAGGTCATAGCCGCCACGGCATCGTTACGCACATCCATGATGGAATCGTTAAACAGAATGATGAGGGCTTCTACCGCTTTCGCCCCGCCGATCCTGGCCACGCCCCAGCCCGCATGAGCCCGCACAGTCCAGTATTCGTCCCCACAGGCACCGACAAGCGCATCCAACGTGGTGGCATCGGCGAGTTCGGCAAGAGCCTTGGATGCTTCCTCTCGGGTCGCGTCGTCGACATCCTCGAGGGCTTCTAATAAATCGTCAAGCGCCTGGGCCATGGGTATCGCTCCTCTACTGATACTAGTAATCGCGCTGGCCGCCGTGGGGATAGGTTCTGCTGCAGCGGATGGTTAACGTCTGAGTCCCTCGTCCCTCCACACATTGGTCGAGTGACTGGGCAAATTCCAGCTTCCCTTCCAAGTTCACCGTGAACGGAAAATCAAACGTGAAGCTCCCAAATTTATATTTCCCCGGCTTCAGTTTAAGCACACGAGACTCAGTCGTCTTGTAGGCATCCATGGACTCAGGGTCCGACGCATAGATGGATGGAGTAACGCCGGGCACTTGCCACCAGGACTGAGGATGAATGGTCGTGGCGTCGATGGTAATCGCATGTTCCTGAGTGTAGGCAGCCGGCTGACCAGCCGCGACCGTCTGGATGATTGCAACAGAGCCGAGTAACCATCCAACCAAACCACAGACCATGTACCATTTAACACTCTGCATCATGAGACCTATTGCAGGCTGGATCCCTGTGGGGCCGCGGAAAAAGCAGCCTGAAAGATTTCTTCCACGGCATGACTCTCCCATTCGGTATGTGTTTGTAACCCCAACGTCCGCATCACCGTCGCACCGGTATCCAAAATGGAGACCGGCTGATGAATCTCGTGACCGGGTTTAATCCCCACCCCCGAGACTATCCACGGAACCATCGGAACAGTCGTGTCAGCCTGTTCCTGGTTCGCATCCCTGCCTTCGGCACTGAGCGACGTCACGAACAGGGTGGTCCGCTTAGTCAGCCCCCGCTCTTGATAGATATCCAACACGGAATGTATGGCCTTATCCACTGTGCGAAGGGCTTCGCGATACTCCTTCGAAGCCCAGCCACGGGACACGCCCACTCGACCCGCCTCAGGAAGATGCACGACCAGGAAATGCGGCAGCGAAAGGATGGCATGCCCGTAACCATGACCGCTGGCGGCCTTCTTGAAGTATTGACGGATGTAGGACACGACTCGATCCGTGCTGCATTCGGGCTTCAACGGCCCACACATCTGATAATCCGTGTAAGGCTCGGGTCTCGCCAACTGATAGAGCGACTCGTCCATCAGGAAAATCGCACTGTCACGGCCCCCACTGAGGTCGAGGTAGTCAAACACGCTCGGAGCGCGTGGGTAACCGCGGCTGAATTCAAAGGTATTCCAAGTAATACCGTGCTTTTCGACCGGCATACCCGTAATCAATGACGCCATCGTCGGCAATCGTAACGCAGGCTTCACCGCTGTGGCAGACCACGTGACAGCCCCTTCCTTAATCAACCGGCTGAGGGTCGGCATCGTGCCGCCTTTCAGAGAGTCTTGGCCGAATCCTTCGAGAACAAAGAGAATCACGTGCTCGGTCGAAGCCGTTGAGGCAGGAGCAGGCGCCGATACCGTGGCAACCGCCGTATCTCTCGGAAGGACCAGAGCAAGGATGCAAAGGGACATGGCCAATATCCGAATCAACCATCCACGATCAAGGCTAACCAGTGTGTGCACAGATAAGTTCCTTCTTTTCTATTCCAAGGGAACTTCTACGCTATCATGGCGTTTTCCGCCAAGGCAAGCGAGGCAAGGACTCAGCCAGACGATCCATTAGAATTCATGCGGGCGGGATGCCCCTTGGCGCGCCAGTCCTATTCCAAGAAGATGAGGGTGCGGCGCAGATCTCCCCTCCTTGCATGATCGCCCAACTGGCATTTCCTTTCATCCAGTGACTCCGATATCCGAGAGGCTCGCTTCTAATAGGTTGAGCCTTTGAGCGAAGCGAGAACGATGCTAGCGGACGTTGGAGGCTCCTGCCGGTCTTCATTGCAGTCCATCACCAACATCGGGTATGTAACTCCCCCATGCCGATCGAAAACAGCTTTCAACACGACGAGATGTCACGAAAGAATCCCGGCGAGCGTCTCGCCGTTCGTGAGGTTGCCCCGACTGCCCTGCAAGAATCGCCTCCCGCTCAGGACGCGATGGCAGCCCTCGGCAAACGCCTCTCACACGCGGGTGTCCGTATGATCGTCTTGCTGCACGGCTCCATCATGGGAACCGACGTCTTTGGGGTACAACGGTTGGATGAACTGGGTGGCCTTAAGCGTGGCTACTCGCGCGGCGTGGCAGGCCTCGATGCCTTATTGGCCCTGATGCGGGAAAGCAGTAACGGCATTTTGCCGTTGCCCGGCGGATTGAAACCACCGCTCGCAAATGATGATGCCACCAAGAAGCTGCTCGATGAGCAGATCGGAGATGCCGGAAATTTCACGAACACCTATCTGGAACTGATGAGACAGTCGCTCAACCGAGGCCTGGATCGTCCGATCCATTGCGCCCGCGAACTCTGGTCCTGTGAACACCATCACCTAGGCCGTACCATGGCCGCTGTCTCGATGCTCGAACATCTGCGCGACTGGGGTGAGACCCACAAGCTGGGCCAAGGAGATCGAATCCTCGTGCAGGCTCATGGGCAGGCGGGGTTAGTCCTGGCCCTTGTCTCGAACCTCTTATGTGTGGCCTCAAGCAGCAGCCGGACGCGGCTGTTCGACCTCTTGTCGGCTTTTGCCTCGCAGGCCAATCGACCAGACATCGCCTCGACGATCCAACGTGTCGCTCCACTGCTGGCAAATGGCAACATCCTCAATGGAGCGACGCTGGATGTCGTCACATTCGGCATGCCCGTACGTTACGGGTGGGATCCGTCCGGATTGGGAAAACTGCTGCACATCGTCAATCACCGAAGCATGCGGACCGATGGAAAGACCTGGCTCTCGAAGATGGAGTTGCCCCAGATCACGATGGAGATGCCGATCGCCTGGGGCGGAGATTAC
>CBDDRH010000155.1:0-31095 GCA_965233025.1 uncultured bacterium | reverse complement strand
CTGATCACTCTCATTGGAAAGAGAGGCCTACGATGACACACCGAAAAGAGTCCGTTGTGCTCCTGATCCATTGTAAGGACCGCAGAGGTATTGTGGCCCGCGTCTCGGGTTTCATTCACGACTTCGGTGGAAACATTCTCGATTCAGACCACCATACCGATGAAGAGACGAACGAGTTTCTCATGCGTATGGAATTTGCCGCCGAGGGTTTGCAGATTCCTCCCGATGAGATCGCCGCCGCCTTCGCACCGGTCGCGAAGACCTTCGAGATGCGCTACGAGGTTCTCCCGTCAAGCCGCCGGACGAGGGTCGCGATATTGGTCTCGAAACAGGATCACTGCCTGGCAGATCTGCTCCAACGGCACAAACGCGACGAGTTGCCCATCGACATTCCTGTGATTATTTCCAACCACGATACCTGCGCCGGCTGGGCGGAGCTGTTCAAGATTCCGTTCTTCGTCTGTTCCGTAACCAAGGAGACCAAGCCGCAACAGGAACAGCAGGTGCTCTCTTTACTGAAGGATCATCATGTCGAACTCGTGGTGATGGCCCGGTACATGCAAATCCTCAGCGCGGACTTCCTTTCACCGGTCGGCTGTCCGGTCATCAATATCCATCACTCTTTCTTACCGGCATTCATCGGTGCCAATCCCTATCGACAGGCCTACGACCGGGGCGTGAAAATCATCGGGGCTACGGCGCATTATGCCACGGACGATCTGGACGAGGGTCCGATCATCGAGCAGGATGTCATGCGCGTGGGTCACCGGGATACCGTCGAAGATCTCGTGAGAAAGGGGCGCGATCTGGAAGAGATTGTGCTGGCCCGCGCCGTGCGCCGCCATGTTGAACGACGAGTGTTGGTGTATGGGAGAAAAACCGTAGTGTTCGACTAGCAGGACGCTGAAAAAATCGCTCGGCTCACCCACCCAACCACGGCTGCACTTCACCCACCGGCCCTGAGTCTGCCACGATGGCCTCTTCTCCCGGGGGCGCGCCTTGTCCCATACATCATTCTCGCATCGCTTTCAGGAACGGTGAGAAATGAAACGTACCGCATCGGTTAGCTGAGGGCTCTTTCCCCGAAACATGTCACGTGTAACGTTTCACATCGCACGAATTGCTAGCTGGCGTGCCCACCGTGCTTTCTCACCGCCCTTCTCGCCCTGATCATTCATGACGGCTTGTCGCGCTTCACGCGCCACGATCTGTGACGGTGACGGACTTTTTCATCTTTCGGTTAGAGACGTCTAGCTGCTGGGGAGGGGCCAGGGGAAGCGTCACTGTAAAAGTTGAACCTTCACCGATCTTACTCTGGACTTCGATGTGTCCACGATGAGACTCAACAATCCAGGCGCAGATAGATAGCCCAAGACCCGTGCCCTTCTTGGTATGAGCTCGTGCATTATCGGTGCGATAGAACCGATCGAAGATCCGAGACTGATCTTCTAGCGCGATTCCAATGCCGTGATCGATCACGGATACCCGTGCCTGAGTCTGTTCAATCGTCAGCGCGATGTCGATGGTGCCGCCTGGGCGAGAGTATTTGACTGCGTTATCAAGGAGATTCAGGAACAATTCGCGCAAGCGCAGTTCATCCCCCAATACCACTGCCGCCGCAGTGGTTCGTAGCACGACCTGAATGTCCTGCTCCTGCCCCAACAGCGAGGCTTGACGGTGGAGATCCTCGATAAGCGTGCCCAGGGGGACCGGGAGACGCTCCATCTTCACCTCACCCATGTCGGCCCTGGAGAGAAAGAGCAACTCATCCACAATACGCGTCATCCGGTCGATTTCTTCGAGATTGCTCTCCAGCACGATTTTGTAGTCGTCGATTTCACGAGGGCGGCGGAGCGCGAGTTCCGTTTCCCCTTTCATGACCGTCAACGGCGTGCGCAGTTCGTGCGAGGCATCGCTGCTGAATTGACGGATCTGCCGAAAGGAGGTTTCAAGCCGGTCGATCATGTCATTAAATGTTTTGGTCAGACGGCCAATTTCGTCGGCCGAGGCCGGGACAGTCAGTCGTTGCGTGAGATCGCCTCCGGCAATGCGTTGGGCCGCCAGCGTGATCGCGTCGACCGGACGAAGGGCTCGGCCGGCCATAAACCAGCCGCCGGCGAGCGACACGGCCAGCGCGATGGGTATACTGACCAGAAGCACTAACAGAAGACGGTTTAGCGTCTCTTCGACTGAGTCCATCGACGTGCCGACCTGGATGATATAGAGCAGGTTGCCCTGATAGATGATGGGAACTGAGATGAGGCGTAACGGCGGCTCCTTGGGGTATTTGGCGAATTCAAGAAGCCTGCGGCCTGAGTAAGCGACTTCCAGAGCCTGGCGACTCAGAGGCACCTCATGTTGCTTCATGTTCGGCGAGCGAATGGTGATGGTGCCGGAGGGACTGAAGATCTGGAAGAACTTATCGATGCGCGCCAGTTCAGGGAACTGCGACATGAGTTCGTCTTCGTCAATCAGTGGGAGAAACCCGCGTTCTTCCAGCGACCGGACGGCCGCTTCAGCGGTTTCCATCAGCGATTCATCGACCGCATCGCGGAGGCTCCGAGCCGTTACCACATACAGGATGGTTGAAAAGATGATGAGGATGAGCGCGAGAGCGGTGCCGTACCAGAGCGTGAGCCTGACGCGAAGCGGCATCAGTCGACCTTCAGCATGTATCCGCTTCCGCGAATCGTATGAATCAGCTTCTTTGAACGCCCCCGGTCGATCTTGTTGCGGAGATAATTCACGTAGACATCGATGACATTAGTAAACGTGTCGAAATCCTGGTTCCATACATGCTCTGAGATCATCGGACGAGTCAATACACGCCCCGTATGGCGCATCAAATATTCAAGGAGAGCATATTCCTTCAACGTGAGATCGATTCGCTGGCCGCCTCGAGTGACTTCACGCGTCGCCGGGTTTAACGCCAAGTCGTCGATCTGGAGCACACCGGGACTCTCCGTGGAGCCACGGCGAAGCAACGCGCGAATGCGGGCGAGCAATTCGTCGATCGCGAATGGCTTGGTGAGATAATCGTCCGCTCCCGCATCAAGGCCCTTGACGCGCTGATCCACCTGCGATTGGGCGGTCAGAATCAGAATGGGGGTGTGAATCCTCGCCTGGCGGACACCCCTGAGAATGTCCAATCCGGGCAATGACGGCAGCATCAAGTCGACGATCAGGAGGTCGTAGTTGGTATGGAGGGCCATTTCAAGGCCCTTCGCACCGTCTTCACAGAGGTCGACGGCGTAACTCTCCTCTTCAAGCGCGCGCCTGATGAAGCAGCCGACCTTGGTTTCGTCTTCAATGACTAGAATGCGCATAGCTGTCGATGGAGGATTATACCAAACCCGCGCACATCAATCTCGTGAAGAAATATTCTAGTGGATTGTGTCCGTGGAAGATTGAGGTGATGACGCCACTGAAGGTCGGCACAAGGAACTAAGATCCTGCCACTCTTCGAGAGAGAAGAGTTTCACGGGATGTGGTGGCGGTGACCCGGCCAGCGCAATCAATTTTTCGATGCGGTCGTTGGTGTTGGGATGGGTGGATAGATAGGATGAAGCCGCGACATCATGGGGATCTTGCGCCTCCATGATACGGTAGAAGGCGATCATCTCTGCGGGGTCAATACCAACAGCCTGGAGTAATCGCAGTCCCTCACGGTCGGCTTCGTCTTCGTGAAGACGACTGTAGCGTAACATTCCCAATACACGCGCTCCTTCAATTCCATAGGCCAATCCTCCGGTGAAATCCCCGGATATTGCTGCGATGAGAAGGCTGGTTGAGGCCTGTTCGATAATTGCACGAGTCGAATGCTGTTTGTAGATGTGTTGGAGTTCATGAGCGAGCACCGCCGCGAGCTGCTCCGGCGTCTCGGTGGCTTCGAGAAGGCCTCGGAACACCACCACATGTCCTCCTGGCAATGCAAACGCATTGATGACAGGCCGGTCCAGGACCGTGAGGCGAATATGATAGGGAGAATCGGGCATTGTACGAGACAATCTTGTCACAAGGCTCTCAAGGGCGTGAAGACGGCCTTGGTCGACGCAGCGGTCGGCCGGAGGGGCAAGCTGTTCGAGCACGGAGGTTCCGAGTTCTTCTTCCCACGAGATAGGAATGTGAGGTGCGAGGAGTTGCGCTAACCCTGGAATGCCCCAGACATAAAACACGGCTGTCGCTCCCAGAAGAGCAATTCCGGCCAGAATCGTCAATCGCAGCCGCACAGGCCGCTGCTGGGGGTTATGGAGGTGAGTCGCGCGCTGTCCTGCAGCCTGGCGCATGGCTGTGAGAAATGCAGTGTCATCGACGATAACCGTCTGCGGCAGGGGCATTCCATATTCGAGGCGAACTTGTTCCCCCTCGTAGGCCCCTTGCGTCTGCACAATCTCGCCGTAGGGCCAGCGGACGGTGTTTCCATCTGCCTTCGAGATGTGCAAGGCAGTCGTAGTCAGCTGGATGGTGATGGAGTGTCGTGTCGCGTTTCGACCGTCGAGGTAATACCCCTGCCAGAGTGACGGCATGGCGAATCAGCCCAGATCGAATCCGGTGTCGAGGAAACCGTCCAATCCTTCGCCGATTGGCGGGGCTCCGTCGTACGCCTGAACGACCTCATCGAAATTGTCGATACCGACAAGCGCCAGCTGATCCGTGATGAATTTGATGTTCCGAATGGTTGTCCAAGGCCAGGCAAGCCCAAGGGTACAAGCCACTAAGAGCAGGTTGCCGAGTTTCAGCTTGAAATACGGCCACGTCGTGATGGGCAATCGAAATCGCGCGGAGCCGATCGACGTCTGTTCCCAAAAATACCGCTGCTCTATCACTGAATACGGGAGCCAGAGAAAACGAAACGCCAGCGCGCCGATGATCAGGCCAGCTATTGCTCCGATCACGAGGGGGCCGACCGTTTCGGGGTCTACGATACCCTGAGACGGTAGCTCGATGAAGGGGTAGAGACCCAGGACGGCGATGATCGCAATGGTCACCGCAAGGAGATAGACCCTCAAAAACGGGCGGAACAGCACCGCCCCATCACCTGAAAACTTGAACGGCTCGCTTCCAAAGTAACTATGTGCCGTGAGGAAGGTCTGCTTCCTGGTCGAGAAGTATGGATAATAGAGCCCGAGCGTCACCCCGGTTAGAAAATAGCCGGAAAGCCACAATTTGAGGAAGTCCAGCGTTTTACCTTGGAATGAGAAACGGATGCCACGCCAGGCGGTGCGACTCAGCCGATAGCGCCTCGAGCTGACAATGGCAATAGGGATGAAAAGGAGCAACAGTAGCCACCCGGAAACTTGGAGCGCGACCTGAATAGCCATGTCGGATTCGAGAAAGAAGCCCACGTTGGACAATAGGTAGTAGGGAACTCCAAAAACTAGGCTGGCCTTCATGGCTCCATTCAAGAGTTCGCGCGCGTTTCCATGATAGGAGAATCGGTCGCCTGCGAATTCTGTTTGGCTAAATAAGAACTTCCGAACTCGAACTTTGGCCCAGTAATAGTAAAGACCGAGCGTGAGAAGCGTGAGAAGCGTGTTGACCAGATGGATGCCGAATAATGTTCCGCCGGCTCCGTGAAAGACGGCCTTCCGTGGCTTCGAACCGAACCGCTGAGCCTCTTCGGCCCGAATCGCCTCCTGATCGACCAGCCCGGGGTCTTGCCGAGGAGACTCGTCGACGGCGTGTGATGGGGCTGCGTCGTCCAATGACACTGCTGGCAGTGAGAGGACGACGAAGATCGCTCCACAACTGGTACAAGTGGCGTTCATCCCGGGTTTGAGCGCATAGACGTCCCGCACCCGATGGGACGTGGAACAGCGTGCACAGGATAATCTGACGGATGTGCTTATCGCCGTGGCAGTTGTCACAGAGCATCCCTTTCCCATACGACTGTGTGCACATGCAGCAATGTCCCCGAAGGACCGAAAATCTCGGCGGCGTCCTTCATTTGCACTGCATCGTCGATGAGGCTCAGCACAATTTCCACTCCCTATTTCGTCACGGCCCCATCGGCTGCTGATAGGGGCAATTGAGAGACTGTTGGCACCAAGCGCGGCGACGTTGGAGGCGGCGTAATGGATGGGCTTACGCTCGACTCAATCGGCATCTGGTTGTTTGAAAAGAACCCTGCTTCAAAGGACAGATATCCGAGTATGCCGAGTGCAAGTGCCGTGACGATGACAATGAAGAGGCGTGAACGGACGATCGCCGTGCCCTGTCTTGTTCCAGGTGGCACAGGCTTGAGCCGTACGACTGATTTCAGCGGACGCTGGGGAACGCCTGATGATGCCTCCCTCACCAGCACAAGATTTGCTTCGCACGAGGAGCAAGAAACCTGCTTCCACCTGATCGAGGAAGGCTGCGAGAGCACTTCGTTTGGATTTGCACAGAGGGGACAGGCAATAGTCATTATGGGCTAGCACTCCTCTCCATGGGGCGCATCATCACTCACCTGCCAGAGTAGAGACTTTCGTTCGGGCGCAGGAGCCACTCAACCATAGCGCAAAATATCAAGAGCGCAACTCGGCTGAACCGACTCAACGCTTAGGGTTGGATCGCAAGGAAATCAAAAGGTTGAGTGTCGATGCCTATTTGGGTGGGAAGCGGGTGATCGTAACCGGCTCATATAAGAGCGCGGGTCCTCCGGGTGTCCGGCGGACCAACGTATGTTTGAGCCAGTGAACATCGTCACGCTTCGTGAAGTCCGACCGGTAATGGGCTCCACGGCTTTCCGTCCTGGCGAGGGCACTGGCAACAATAGTCTCCGCAATATCGAGAAGGGATTGGAGTTCGAAGGCCTGCACGAGATCCGTATTAAAGACCCGCCCTTTGTCCTGCACCGTAACTGACGCAGCGCGATGGGTCAGTGCAGTGAGCGCTGCGCGTGCAGCAGACATGGATTCGTGTGTCCGAACGAGGCCAAGATTGAGGCTCATCAACTGACCGAGTTCTTCCCGAATCTGCCAGGCTCGAACTGACCCCTCCTCTGCCAGCAGGCGCTGGACGCGACCTTGTTCGGTCGAGAGCTGGTCTGTTGTGAGTGCCCGTGGCGCGACAGTTCGAGCATACTCTCCGGCCCGAATTCCGGCACGCCTACCAAACACAATCGTCTCAAGGAGTGAATTGCCTCCGAGCCGATTGGCGCCGTGCACACTGACGCAGGCACATTCACCGGCCGCATACAGGCCGGCAATGCCTGTTTCAGTCCATTGATTGGTTCGGACGCCCCCCATCTGATAGTGCGCGCCTGGCCGGACAGGAATGGGAGTCTCGATGGGGTCGAGGCCGGCAAACTCAATCGCGAGTTCTCTGATCTGCGGAAGCCGTTCGAGAATGCGTTGGCGGCCCAGGTGCCGCAAGTCCAGCAACACGCACCCGTCGACCCCGCGGCCTTCGAGAATTTCTTGCCCGATAGCCAATGAAACGGTGGAGCGAGTGGCCAGCTCCATCTGCTGAGGAGCATAGGTCTTCATAAACCGTTCGCCCAACGTATTCAGGAGGTAGGCTCCTTCTCCACGAGCCCCTTCAGTAATGAGAATGCCCGTGCCCTTGAGTGTGGTGGGATGGAACTGGACAAATTCCATATCTGCCAACGGCGCACCGGCACGATACGCGAGCGCCATGCCGTCACCGGTATTGATCACGGCGTTTGTACTTGTCAGGAAGACCCGCCCACTACCTCCCGTGGCTAAGATCACGGCTTTAGCCCCGATCGCGTGCAGCCCTCCATGGATCAAGTCCCATGCCACGACTCCCCGGCAAGCACCGTCTTCCATGATCAAGGCCGTAACATACCACTCTTCATATACAGCGATGCGCCGTTTGAGCAGCTGCTCGTACATGGCATGGAGGATGGCATGGCCGGTACGATCGGCGGCATAACAGGTGCGGGGGAAGCCCGCTCCGCCGAACGGACGTTGGGCAATCCGTCCCTGCTCGTCACGGCTGAAAATCACGCCCAGACGTTCTAATTCGAGAATGTCGTCAGGCGCTTCGCGACACATGGCTTCGATAGCATCCTGATCGCCGAGATAGAGTCCGCCCTTCGTAGTGTCGAAGGCATGGGCCTCCCAGGAATCGTGATCACCCAACGCCGCATTGATGCCCCCTTGCGCAGCCACAGAGTGACTGCGAACTGGATGGACCTTGGATATGACAGCGACATCAAGATCCGACGGTGCGGCAATCGCCGCTCTCATTCCTGCCAGACCGGCTCCGACGATTAGAATGTCGTGTAATTTCATGGCCTGCACCAAATGAACTGGTGTGAGGTCGAGGTCAAGGCTGAACAAAGACCAGATTATTTTTTTCTCAACCTTGACCTAAGCCTTAACCTTCCGAATGCTTGCGCGCACTCATACGTGACTCTCCGTCTGAAGGCAAGCCTCACCCACATTACTCATGAAGGTTCGTCGCGACACGAGAGAGTAGCGCGCGTCAAGCGTGAAGAGCGCGACTCGCGTGACGTGTGAGCCCTGTCCCTGCCTGTCGCGCGTTTCCCGCCAGTCTCGCCCGTCTCGCGTGAGTCAGGGATCCGCGCTTGAACCAAAAGCTTCATGAATCATGCAGGTCGAAATCCTTCTCACGGCTCTTGGAGAATATGAGATGAGCATGGTATTCTGCTGACCGCGAGTGGGTCAGTCGTACATCACGGCTCTCGAACGACGAGACGTATCCAAAGGACAAGACGAACACCATGGCCACACCGGACTTCCTGAGCCCGACCGATACATTTATCCATCGCCATCTTGGTCCAACCGACGCCGATACTCGCGAAATGCTTGCCACGCTTGGCTTGCAGTCGCTGGAGGAGCTGAGCGAGGCAACCGTGCCCGCCGACATTCGTGTACGGAAAGAATTGGACCTGCCCCTTCACCGCGGCGAATACGCCGTGCTGGAAGAGATCCGCTCCATCGCCGCAGATAATCAGATCTACCGTTCATTGATCGGAATGGGCTATTACGACTGCATGACGCCCGGCGTGATTCAACGCAATATTTTCGAAAACCCATCCTGGTATACCCAATACACGCCCTACCAAGCCGAGATTTCTCAGGGTCGCCTGGAAGCACTTGTGAACTTTCAAACCCTCGTGATCGACCTAACCGGCTTGCCCTTAGCCAATGCCTCACTCCTGGATGAGTCCACGGCGGCAGCCGAGGCGATGGCCATGTGTCTCGCCATTTCCCGTTCATCCGGCCACGAACGGACAGAGTTCTTCGCTTCGCAGAACTGTCATCCCCAAACTATTGCCGTGATGCAGACGCGGGCCGAACCACTCGGCATGACGCTGCGCGTAGGGCGGACACAGACCATCGACTTTTCCAATCCTCAGCTGGCCGGTATTCTGCTTCAATATCCGACCACCGACGGTTACGTCGGGGATTACAGTGCGCTCGTGGCACAAGCCCATGCGGCTGGGGTTCTCGTGGTAGTCGCCACCGATCTGTTGGCCTTGACCCTCTTGCGCCCACCGGGAGAATTCGGAGCCGATATCGCCGTGGGTTCCAGCCAGCGATTTGGCGTTCCGCTCGGATTTGGCGGCCCTCACGCCGCGTTTCTTTCGACCACTGAGGCATTCAAACGGCAGATGCCTGGGCGCATCGTCGGGGTGTCCAAGGATGTCACGGGAAAGTCTGCCTACCGGCTTTCCCTGCAGACCCGCGAACAACACATTCGGCGTGAGAAGGCGACGAGCAACATTTGCACGGCACAGGTCCTCTTAGCCATCATGGCAAGCATGTATGCGGTCTACCACGGTCCTAAGGGCCTGCGGCGGATTGCCGAACGCGTGCATGGCTTAGCCGTGGTGCTGGCGGCAGGATTGCGGGAGCTTGGATTCGAGGTCGCAACGGAAGCCTACTTCGATACGATTCAGGTTCATCTGACGAAGATGCAGTCCGAGTCCATCTTGATCCGTGCCAACGAAGCCGGCATCAATCTTCGTCGGCATGAAGACCACTCCATCGGGATTGCGCTGGATGAAGTGAGCACGGAAGACGAAATTCGTCGCCTGCTGGAAATTTTTATCGGCCATGATCGACTGCCTTTTCAGGTGCGGGACTTGAGCGGCCGCATCACCACAAATTTCCCGGCGAATCTCGCCCGTACCAGCACGTATCTGACCCACGAGGTCTTCAATCGCTATCACTCAGAACATGAGATGCTGCGGTATATCCACCGTCTTGAGGCCAAGGATCTGTCGCTCGTCCATTCGATGATCCCGTTGGGATCCTGCACCATGAAGCTGAACGCGACGGCCGAGATGCTGCCGGTGACCTGGCCGGAGTTCTCACGACTTCATCCCTTTGCGCCGATCGAGCAAACCAAAGGATATCAAGAGTTGTTCCATCAGCTGGAGTCTTGGCTGGCCGAAATCACTGGCCTCTCCGCCGTATCCTTACAACCGAACGCAGGTTCCCAGGGCGAGTACACGGGACTGATGGTAATCCGGGCGTACCACCGGAGCCAGGGTGAAGAACATCGGGATGTGTGCTTGATTCCCCTGTCCGCCCACGGCACAAATCCAGCCAGTGCGGCTATGGTGGGCATGACGGTTGTGATCGTCGCCTGTGATCGACAGGGTAATGTGGATGTAGCCGATCTTGAAGCCAAGGCCGCTCAGTATCGTGACCGGTTATCGGCGCTCATGTTGACGTATCCTTCGACTCACGGAGTCTTCGAAGCGGACGTGCGGCGTATTTGTCAGATCGTCCATACGCACGGCGGGCAAGTGTATATGGACGGTGCCAACTTAAATGCCCAAGTCGGGCTCTGTCGGCCGGGGGACATCGGCGCGGACGTATGCCATCTCAATCTACACAAAACATTCTGTATCCCCCATGGCGGTGGCGGACCTGGGATGGGACCGGTCGTTGCAGCACGGCATCTCGCGCCGTTCCTTCCCGGCCATCCGATGACGCAACTGGGCGGGAAAGATTCCATCGGGGCGGTATCCGCAGCCCCCTACGGCAGCCCCAGTATCGTGACGATTTCCTGGGTCTACATCGCCCTGATGGGACGTGATGGCTTGACCAAGGCGACGCAGGTGGCGATCTTGAACGCCAACTACATGGCCAAACGGCTGGAGAAATACTACCCCATCCTCTACACGGGAACGTCAGGATTCGTCGCGCACGAATTTATTCTCGATCTTCGTCCGTTCAAGGAGACTACGGGAGTTGAAGCGATGGATGTGGCGAAACGATTGATGGATTATGGATTTCATGCTCCGACCGTCTCGTTCCCGGTTGCCGGGACGCTCATGATTGAACCAACGGAAAGCGAAACGAGGGATGAATTGGACCGGTATTGCCAGGCGCTGATCTTGATTCATGGAGAGATGCAAGACATCGTCGAGGGCCGGCAGCCCCGCACAAATAATTTGCTGAAGAATGCCCCCCACACGGCACAAGTGGTGACAGCCAGCGAATGGAACCGACCCTATAGCCGCGAGCAGGCTGCCTTCCCTGCTCGCTGGGTACGTGACCATAAATTCTGGCCCAGCGTGAGTCGCGTCGACGAAGCCTATGGAGATCGGAATTTGATCTGCACATGCCCACCAACAGACAGCTACTAGCTCGGCTGCTGAAAAAGGCTCTCAACGTCGTTCTCGTCTCGCAAACATCCTCAATGTACCCAAGAGGGTACACCTCCGGTGTTTGCTCCGCCTGCGGCCTTGCCACAGAGCCTTTTTGAGCAGCCCTGAAGAGGACGCTCCCCGACATCACCCCACTTGTTCATGATTTGGTCATCGCAGTAGAGTGACGAATACCCACATACTCCTCTTCGGGGAAAGGACGCATTCATGGATGCGATCAACCGACGGAACTTTCTTGTTCGTAGCGGCTTCGCCATCGGTGCGGCACTGCTGGCTGCCGAGGCTCCTGTTTCCACTGCCACTGCAAACTCCTCGCCTCTGAAGCTTGACAGCTGGCAGGACGTCCGGGAGCAATTTCCACTCTCCCCTGACCACATTCACCTTGCGGGATTCTTTCTCGCATCCCATCCCACTCCGGTTCGAGCAGCGATCGAACGGCACCGGCGCGGATTGGACGCCGATCCCATCGGCTACTGGTTCGATCAGGAGGAAAAACAGGAGGCTGCAGTCTTGCGGGCCGCAGCAGATTATCTTGCAGTTGATCCGACGGAGATCGCTCTGACTGACAGCACCACGATGGGGTTGGGACTCTTGTACGGCGGCCTCACCCTGCGCGAAGGTCAGGAAATCCTCACGACGCTCCATGATCATTACGCCACTGAAACATCCTTGCGGCTTCGCGCAGAACGCACCGGGGCCACTGTACGCCAAATCCCCCTCTATCATTCCGTCAAGAATGTCACGCGTCATGAATTACTCGACAATCTGATCAAGAACATTCGACTTAACACCCGCATCGTTGCGGTCACGTGGGTCCATTCGAGCACCGGGTTGAAGCTCCCGATCCAGGAAATGGCCCAGGCGATTCATACACTCAACGGGTCCCGCGCAGAGCAGGATCAAGTGATCTTTTGCGTGGATGGGGTCCATGCGCTGGGCGTCGAAGATTTCCGCCTTTCAGACGTGGGGTGCGATTTCCTGGTTGCAGGGACACATAAATGGATGTTTGGCCCAAGAGGTACGGGTCTTGTGTGGGGGCAGAAACGGGCTTGGCCTGTGGCCAACCCCATCATTCCGACTTTCAATACTCACGCCTACGATATCTGGATGAAGGTGAGTCCACCGAAGGAACTACCGAACTCCGTCTACATGACACCAGGCGGATTTCATTCCTTCGAGCACCGCTGGGCGCTCGACGAAGCCTTCACATTCCATCGGGCGATCGGCAAGGCTCGCGTGACTCAGCGCATCCATGAGCTGAATCAGCAGATGAAGCAGGGATTGGCGAAGATGCCGCATATCACCTTGCACACACCGATGTCACAAGACCTGTCGGCCGGTATTGTCTGTTTCGAAGTGTCAGGGATGACGCCAGGCCAAGTGATCGAACGGCTCCGGATAAAGAAGATCATCGGAAGCGTCACGCCGTACGCAACGCAATATGCGCGGTTGGCGCCAAGCCTCCTGACCTCACCGGAGGACATTGAACAGACACTCAGGGAGATTCTGAAGCTGCGGGCCTGACAAAGTGCGTGCAAAGACTGATGGATACATCGAGAGGGAACACCGCCATCAGTTATTCAGTCTGTCTCTGTTTCTTCTCCCTCACCTTTCGCGAGTGTCTCACCCGTTTCCTTAATATGCATCCGCATTCATGCCACCGCGCACACACCAGGCGTGGCCGGTGTGGGTCTTACTGTCATGGTCCACGAAGCCGATGCCGAAGTACACGAACCACGCGTCGGAGGAATCCTCGGCACTTGTCGTCGCCGACCAATAGCCGGCCGGCTGGATGTTGTGAAAGGGATGGCTCAACGGAAGGGTCGGGCCAGGAGGGGCTACGGAGGGGTCGATCAAACTTGCCAGATCTGGGATAGACGGAAGGCGCCACCCTTTCTGACCGCCGACGTTCTTGTTGATGCAAGAGAAGCGGGCGCCATTCCACGTGACGGGTGCCGGCCGCGGGGACTTCTCCCAAACTAGCCCGGTGTTGTTGTCTCGAACCGCGTCGTTGTTGAACGCCGCCAACACTACAAACCGCTCCGTCGCCGGCAGTGCCTTATCCCAGTTCGGCGGGACGCCGCTCAATTCGATCACCTCCGCGCTCTTCGCCAGCGCAGCCGGATCACCCCCTGACACACAGCCCGCCGCGAGCAACCCACTCAGCACCAACGCTCCCATCGTGATGGAGAGAACCACTCGACTCTTCATCATTCCCTCCTTTGAAACAAGAAAAGAGGCAGGCTGGTCTCTCTTGTTTATCGGGTCTGTCTCGTTTGTTTGGTTGAACCAGATAGACCAGAGAAACCAGACGACCAGACAGACCGGGCTTGTCAGAGGGCCTCCTCGGGGATTTGATCCAGCTTATAGAAATCAATCGGGTCCAGTCGGCGCTGAGTCGCTTGAGTCGGCTCACTGCCCTTGGTAAAGAGTTCGACCGTACTGCCCTGCCCCTCCTGCTCATCCTCAAGCAACCCTGTCGCCGGATCGACTTTGACAAACGTGACACCTTCTGGAATGGTAAATCCCACGACCGGAAGCGGCTTGAGCGCTACCTTCATGAAGTCGATCCAGATGGGCAGCGCGGCATGCGCCCCCGATTCCGTCTCGCCAAGTGAGCGTCGATCGTCAAATCCAACATAGACGCCCGTAACCAAGTTCGGCGCACCGCCGATAAACCATGCATTGATAAACTCGTCCGTGGTTCCTGTTTTCCCCGCAATCGGTCGCCCGATCCCCTTGGCAGCCTGACCGGTACCCTTTTGGATCACGTCTTCCATCATGTTCGTAACCAGATACGCCGTTTCTTTGGAGATCACAGGAATGGCTTGCGTTTCCGTTTGTTCAAGCACCTTTCCCGCGTTGTCCTTCACGAACACGATCGCGTACGGTTCCGCACGGCTCCCCTGATTGAGCAGCACACTATAGGCGGAGGTCAGTTCCATCAACCCAACGGAAGATGAGCCCAACCCCAACGACAGATCTGCCGCCAACGGACTCGTGATCCCGACCACTTTGGCAAACTCAATCACATTCTTTACGCCGACCTTATCCAGCAATCGCACCGTCGCCAGGTTATGCGAGTGAGCGAGGGCATCCCGCAAACTCACCATGCCATGAATTTTCCTCCCATAGTTCTCCGGCTTCCATGTTTTCTCATCCTGGTCCTGCGCATAGACAACAGGGGCATCGAGGATCACCGACGCGGGACTCATTCCCTGATTCACGGCCGTCGCGTAGATGATCGGCTTGAAGGCGGACCCGGGTTGGCGGTGCGCCTGCACGGCCCGATTGTACTCGCTGCGGCCGAAATCGTAGCCGCCGACCATAGCTCGAATGGCTCCCTTCGCTGGCTCCATCGCGATCAACCCGCCTTCGACGAGGGGAGTCTGTTCCAGTTGCACATGGACGACGCCATGATCCAGCTTCTTCACCATCGCCTCGATGACATCACCGGGCTTCAGCACCTGCTTGAGATTCTGATTGACGACGAAATCTTTCGCCGTATCGAACCCGGTAAGTCGACGCTTCGCCCATGCCATATCGTCAAACTCAAGTTTGGCCACCGTCGTGCCGATCTGCACGAGATAATAGTCCTTCGCGACTTTAACAACGAACCCTTCGCGATAGTCTCCTACCTTCAGCGCTTGATCAGTCATCGCCGCGACAATGGGCGGGGTCGGCGCCGTCGGATCGACCGTTCGGAGTGGGCCACGCCATCCTTGGCGTTTATCCAATTCACGCAGACCGAACGCAAAGGACCGTTCAGCAGCCTTCTGCGTCTCCATGTTCAACGTCGTATAGACCTTGAGCCCGCCCTTGTACACCATCGTTTCGCCATACTTCGCAACCAGCAACTGTCGGATATATTCCACGAAATAGGGCGCAGCCTGTTCAGCGCCAGGACGGCGGAAGCTGAGTATTTCCGCTGCAGCTTGTTCGCGTTCTGCCGTCGTGAGGAACTTCGCCTCTTCCATTCGAGCCAGTACATGTTCCTGTCTCTTTTTCGCGCGGTCGTAGGCTTTGAACGGCGAATAGTGGTTCGGCGATTTTGGGAGACCTGCCAGAAATGCTGATTCTCCTATCGTGAGCGTGGAGAGATCTTTCCCAAAATAGGTTTGTGCTGCCGAAGCGACACCATAGGCGCCTTGTCCGAAGTAAATCTGATTCAAATACAGTTCGAGAATTTGCTCTTTTGTCAGGACCAGTTCCATCTTGTAGGCCAGAATGAGCTCGCGGACTTTGCGGTCGAACGTGCGTTCGGAGGAGAGGAACAGCGATCGCGCCAACTGTTGGGTAATGGTACTGGCCCCTTCGACCTTGCCCCCGCGCCGTACATTGGTCCAGGCAGCACGGAGCATGCCGATGTAGTCGAGGCCGGGATGCTCAAAGAACCGGACATCTTCGACCGCGATCACCGCACGTCGCAACCGTTCGGGAATATCCGCTACCGGGGTCAGGATACGGCGCTCGATGAAAAACTGGCCGATGAGCCGCTGATCAGACGAGTAGACCTGAGTCACCAGGCTTGGTTGATAGGTTCCCAACTGCTCCAACGCGGGGAGGTCTTTCGAGAAGTGCCACAGCACCCCCCCCACTGTCAGGCCTCCTATCAACACTGCCACCCCTAGGCCAAGGAGTGAGATCTGCCACCAGCGCCACCTGCGACGAGGCGCCGGTTGATGAAGCGGATCCTGTAGCTGTACTGGCCGATCTATCATGGTTACGCGGGGCTACCCTGGGATCCTGTCCGACATTGACCTTTCTACTGCGGCGAACGATCCGCGACCATCTGCCTCGTTCTCGGCCCGAAACAATCCTCAATGCATTCCGGCGAATACACCTCCAGTTTTCCGGGCCTGTGGCCTTGCATCTGGTCACGCCTCTTTCGCCTCGTCACGAAGGCAATGTCGGACGGGCTCCTTGAGGGCAGCTTGGCTTCCTGAGAAGAGGACCAAGGTCACCATACCGTGGGGGCCTTCAAAACTCAAGATTCAAGCCGGTACCGATATGCTAGCCCCATAATCATGCACTGACATCGCTTGTGCCGACCATCATGCTTCGGGTATACTGCCGTACGACGCCTGGACTCCTGGGCGTCTTTTTTTTGGAGCATGCAGCAATATTTATGGACCAGACAGCCACATCGGAATCTCCCGTTACTATGCAGCTCGAGCCCAAAGAGCGCCGGAGCGATATTCGGAATATCGCAATCATCGCCCACGTCGACCATGGCAAGACGACACTTGTCGACGCGGTGCTCAGACAGACCCATGTCCATCGCAAGATCGACGATATGGGCGAACGGATCATGGACTCGATGGACCAGGAACGCGAGCGCGGGATCACAATCCGGGCCAAGAACGCCAGCGTGATTTACAAGGGCGTGAAGATCAATATCGTCGATACGCCGGGGCACGCCGACTTCGGCGGTGAAGTCGAACGGACCCTGCGCATGGTGGACGGCGTCCTCATCTTGATCGACGCAAAAGAAGGCCCCATGCCGCAAACGACCTTCGTGTTGCGGAAAGCCTTAGCGCTCGGCCACAAGGCCATCGTGGTCATTAACAAGATCGACCGGCCGGACGCGGTGATCGATGACGTGG
This sequence comes from uncultured bacterium, assembly GCA_965233025.1. Classification (GTDB taxonomy): domain Bacteria; phylum Nitrospirota; class Nitrospiria; order Nitrospirales; family Nitrospiraceae; genus Palsa-1315. The sequence continues at coordinate 13,890 of CBDDRH010000155.1, read as the reverse complement.
TGAATCGGACCTTCGATTTGTTTGTCCATCTCGGCGCCACGGACGAGCAGCTCGATTTCCCGATCGTCTACACGGCGGCGATCAAGGGTACGGCGACGCTCGACGTCAATAAGCCCGGCACGGACATTACGCCGCTCCTCGACACGGTGCTGGACAAGATTCCCGCACCGGCCATCAACGCCGACGCACCGCTCCAAATCCTGGTCCTCTCCCTGATTCAGGACCTCTACAAAGGCAAGATGGGCGTGGGTAAAATTCAGTCCGGTTCGATCGCCCGCAGACAGAATGTGCTCGTGCTCGGGAAAGATGGCGCACAATTCCCTGGGAAAGTGTCCGATCTCGCAGTCTACTCCGGTCTTGAACGAACGGATATGGAACGGGCCGAGGCAGGAGAAATCGTTGCGGTGGCCGGCCTGGACGAGGTAAGCATCGGCGATACGATCGCTGACGCAGAGCATCCAGTGGCCCTGACCCGAGTCACAATCGACGAACCGACCGTCCAAATGACCTTCTCTGTCAACAATAGTCCGTTCGCCGGACGGGAAGGCAAGTACCTGACCTCGCGGCATTTGCGCGATCGACTCTTCAAAGAACTCGAAACCAATGTGTCCTTGCGCGCCCAAGAGACGGATAGCGCAGATAAGTTCCTCGTGGCTGGCCGCGGCGAGCTCCATCTCGGTGTCTTGATCGAACAAATGCGCCGGGAAGGATACGAGCTGCAAGTCTCGCAACCGGAAGTCATTGTCCACCGGGAAGGGGACAAAGTCCTCGAACCCTATGAAGAACTGACCATCCAGGTACCGGAAACCTATCAAGGCACCGTGATTGAAGAACTCGGCAAGCGCCGCGGCGAGTTGCGCCACATGCGACTCATTCATTCCGATGCCGGACCGAGCGAAATGCACCTGGAGTACCATATCCCCACCCGTGGCATCATGGGGCTCAAAAACCTCTTGGTCGCCAAGACTCGGGGCACCATTATCATGCACCATGTCTTCGTCGCCTATGAACCGGTGGAGGAGCGTGACCTCACGGTGGCGACACACGGGTCACTTGTCGCACACGAAGACGGAACCAGCACCGGCTATGCCATCTTCATGACCCAAGAACGGGGCACCATGTTCATTGGCCCTGTCGTGGAAGTCTATCGCGGGATGGTCGTCGGCGAGAACAGCCGGGATGAAGATATGGACGTCAACGTCTGTAAAGAGAAGCACCTCTCCAACATGCGGGCGTCAGGCACTGACGAGGCCTTGGTCCTCACGCCGCCACGGGAAATGGGCTTGGAGTTCGCACTTGAATATATCGGTCCGGATGAACTGGTTGAGGTCACGCCGAAGAGTCTGCGTATCCGTAAACGGCTTCTCAACCCGGATGACCGCCGCAAGGCCCGCAAGTCCGGTAAATAACTCTCTCCAGCGATGAGAATCAAAAAGAAAACTCCCAAGCCATCGGCCCGCCGTCCTCCGCTTTACTTTGTCGGCTATCGAGGAACCGCGCCGGCCACAGACGAGCTGAAAGCCTGGTACGAGCGTGAGTATGGTGGGCCTCTGTCCATTCGCCACGAAGCGGGCTCACTTGAATCCTGGCACGCGGCTCACGGCCCCTGGTCAGCCCATGTTGTGATGCCGTTGCCGATGAGCCATGTCGCCGATGTGATGAAAAGTTTGGCTTGGGAACACGATGTCATGGGTGCGGTCGCACCCTCTCTCGTATCCCCGCGAGACATGCCGGACACGATACTCTTTGCTGCTCGACTCGCGCGAGGCCTCACACTCCTCTCACAAGGCACCGCCCATGACATCATCACCAACCAGTACGTGAACCCCTCGGATTGGCAGGATCGCCCCCTCACCCAATTCATCGCCGCTGATCACATCCCAATCATGCAGGACGACGAGGCGCAGAGCCATCAAATCCGATGCTACACCCTGGGCCTCAGCAAGTTCGGAGTGGATGAACTCGAAATGTTTCTTTCCCCTGGTCTCCCTGACCAGCCTGTGCGCGATCTCCTCAGAGAAACGGCAGACGAATTGATGAGGGCTGGACAGTCGCCAAAAGTTGGGAGCCATATCCGTGTAGGACTCTTGGGCCAGAGCATCGAGATTGCCAACCACCGCACCACCGCACCAGCCGGACGCATGCTGAGTTTTCGGGAAATACGCCCATTGCCATAGTCCTCCACTCTTATCAGCCCCTTACGGGCAAGTCAGGCCTCTTCTAGGCCTTCAGGCCTGTTGACAAGATTCCAAGGCGCACGGTACAAAATTGCAGATGACAGTGTCAGCGGCCGGACTAAACCCAGTATCAGTATAAGGAGGTACACAAGATGAGCGACGTAGCAGCAGAAATTAAGGTTGGCGATACCGCACCGGATTTTAACTTAAAAGATCAGGACCAGCAGGATGTGAAACTGAGCGACTATCGTGGCAAGAAAAATGTGGTGCTCTGCTTCTACCCCCTGGATTGGAGCCCCGTCTGTCAAGGCGAGAACAAGTGTTTGACCGACGACTTCCCCAAGTTTCAATCCGCGAACGCGGAACTCTTCGGTATCAGCTGCGACAGCTTCTTCTCTCACAAGGCTTGGGCTGATTCCATGGATCTCAAGCATCGCCTGCTGTCGGATGTGCATCGGACCACGGCAAAGGGCTATGGCCTCTACTTTGAGCCGTTGAACTGCTCGAAGCGTGCGACCGTCATCGTCGACAAGACCGGAAAAGTCGCCTACGCAAAGGTCCAGGAAATCAAGGTAGCGCGGGAGGACAAGGATATCCTCGCAGCCCTCGCGAAGCTCAGCTAGTTTTCAGTCATAAAGTCCGAAAGTCGAATGTCTTCAGGTCGAAGGCGTTCAGACTTTCGGATTTTTGGCGTGATAACTTGGGACAACGAAAATGTCCGGGACCGTCGAAGACGTCAGAGATGAAAACTATAAGGAATTCACAGACGCGTCGGCGTCGATCGTCGCCTACGGCTTAGCGACCTGTGAGCCCTGCAAAGCCTACGACCCGATCCTGGAAGAGACCGCCGCCAAGTTTCCCGACGTAAAAATCGGCAAGGCCAAGATGCATGTCCCCGGCCGTTGCCGCGAGATAAAGAAGACCCACACATTCGAAACCTACCCGACAACGCACTTCTTTTCCAATGGCAAGCTACTCCTGACCCGTGAAGGGGTGGTGGAGCCGGACGAACTCGCCGCGCTGATTTCGGATCACCTGCTGAAATAAAAGAGAGCGCCGTCAACCTGGTCAATCCTCTGTGCTCGCGGAACGCGCACACTCAGAAGGATGGGGAGGGAATGGCCAGGTGCCTTTCTTGCTCTCAGAACGCGCACGATGAAACTGTGCTCGTACGATGCGCGCAGTGAAAGGCAGCCTCGGCCACTCCCTTCAAGAGAGGTATGGAGAATCAGAAGAGACGCGCGCACTAGGAGACTCAACCAGGCTACTCGCTAGAGAGTGACAGAGGGACTTACTGAATTAGTTTCATGTGCCATTTATTAGCCCTCTTCCCGCGACATAAGCGTCAAAAATCCTATCTGTCGAGCCGACAATAAAAACAAGCTTGGCCGTCTCGTCGAATAGCTCTTGGACTTCCACGAGCAAAGTTTCCTCTGACTTTCCAGGAAACATGATTGCCAGGACAATATCTCCCGCAAATCGGTAATGAGTCTCGGCTACTGTTTCTCCCATCTCAATGAGAGCGTTGCGTCCATGATCTATACCCCTTAACGCGTCTCTCACTCCATTCGGTAAGACATGCCCACCAATCCGATCACGCAAATCCTTGATCACAGCAGATTGATCCTTAATCTCATCTCGCAACACCTCAAAAGCATGGCGCAACTCCATTATCTCATTTGCAAGAGCAGCTCTATTTGTTCCATCAGAAAATAGCCCATCGACTACATTTCGAATTTCGTTCAATGTCCTCAGCGAATTTCTGAAGAAATAAATTCTCCTCCAGCTCGGCGAGTTTCCATCTAGCGAATCGGGCTTAGAAGCGGATGAACTAACATCAAATGGATTGAAATCAGTCTTAATAAGACCTTGCAGTTCGAGAAGGTAATCTTCCCTCAAGATGCAAAGTCTGGCTACAACAATAGCAATAGGATCGTTACCAGGAAACCATTTACCAAGCGTGATATGTCGTAGATGTGATCGCGCCATTTGGATTCGTTTCCGAGGTAATGAATGAACACGATACTGAAGAAGAAACGGGAATGTCTAGCCAGCAAACAGGCCGGCCTGTGGCCGAGAGCGGACTTTGCTGGAGGAGCAGGGACCCGCCGAGGCTTGGCCGGGAAGGAAAGCGGGAACTGACTAAGTCTGCGAAGGAATTCCCGAAGGCTTACGCTCGGCCAAGCCCGCGAGGGTCGCTCCGGAGGCACGGGAGCGAAAGGACACAGGCCACCGGCTCAGAGGCCGGATGCTATTTCACCGGTCGCGCTTGGAACAGTGTTCATGCTGAATCTGCCAGGTTGAGCCTTCCTTGCGCAGGAGTGTGGTGCATTGCCCGGAGTCCTGCGCTTCGAGTTCGCCTTTTCTGACTGCCTGAAACACATAGTCGTAGGTAGCCCAAGCCGTTGGGCCCGGTATCCGAACATGCAGGTTCGACACGACGCTGATAAAGCGCAGGGTGCTTCCCTTGTTGAGTTCAGATTCATAGTCCGACAGCCATTTCTCAATCGAGTCCCGTGTCTCCGTCTCACCGTCCTGAATACCAGCATAGTCCTTAGTGTACAACTTCAACACAGCCTGCTTGTCCCTGGTTTCTGAAAAGGTCGCAGCGGCCATGGCGGCCTCCTTGACCGTCTTTTCGATCGCCGCCCCTTCTTCGGCAGACCAGGCCATAGCCGTCCACGGGAGACACACCGTCAGCAACGCAGCGATCACACGTGTAATCATAGAACGCCCGAAGCGAACATACGCAGACGCGTCAGCCTGCGTATTCAAAAGACAGGTCCCGAGACTGAACGAGACGAACATTCGATAATCTTCCCGATGAGAAAGAAGAAGCCAGTTGTCTCCAGACATGTTCGACCAGCTTCTCGCCGGTCACGGACTGAGTCCCGAAGACCTCAGAAAGCCTATGTCGGTCGAACGGCTGCAGTACCTCTTCTTGGACCAAACGGTTGAGTGTGCCGATATCCGTCACCATACCGGTCACGGGATCAATAGCGCCGTGGACCGTCACGAAGCAGTCCCATTCGGGACCTGGCTTACTGTCCTGCACCGCCGTGAACGAGTAGCGTCGCGTGACGCTGGCAACGTCGAGCCCGGCCGCTGCGGTCACTTCGGCATACAGGTCTTCATCCTCATACAACCGAATCGCATGGAGCGTACCGATGGCTTGTTGCGTATCCAACTTGCTCCAGAGGACACGCGCAAGGTTTTCCGACGTGGGAATCCGGTCCTGGAAGTAGGGCATATCCAGATTCAAATTCTTATGGTCGAATTCTTCGAGCACAGTGAGCAAGACGCGCTTCAAATCGAAGAGATTCACAACCATGCCGGTCTTCGGATCAACCTCGCCCAAGACCGTCACCTCGACCATGTAATTATGTCCGTGCGCAGGCGGGTTGTAGCAGGGACCGAACACAACGCGATTCTTGGCCTCATCCCATTCTTCCTTGATATAGCGATGAGCCGCAGCAAACTCGATGCGCTTCGTCAGTAAGACCGGTGCCATGCTACCTCAGATCTTTGAGCCATTCTTCACGCATGCTTCCAGGAACAGGCGTCTCGGCGTGGTACTCGTGATGGTGCACCGCCAGCATAACTGGTTGGCGCAAGTCGGCGAATGCGGCTGTCATCGACGCGGCCGGCCGGAATCGGACGAAATGCACCGCGCTGATTTTGGTTTCATGACTGTGGCCACCTTCGAATATTCCAAAGACCTGCTCAGTTCCAGCGCGAATCGCGACGGTGTCGCCGCGATCGAGTCCCATGAACACGTCGAGCCACTCTTTCATCCGATCCTGCTCCGTAATCTCAATCAGCAGTGTGGCGCTCAATTCACCGGACCCCGGCATAAGGGCATTGTAGACGTCCAATTCTTCCTGAACTTTGTGGGGATCGAGGATATGCTCGACCCGGATCATTTCCTGGGTCTGAAACCGCAACGTTTCACGATTTTCGAAGACAAGTGTGATGAGCGGCCCGACGGAAATTCTGCGCCGCTGCTTGAGCGCAATAATCTGCGAGCGAAACTGCTCCCGTTGATGTTCATACTCTGCTGCAGGCAAGAGGTCGTGGGCAGTCAACAGGTTCATGCTCTCAGTCCGTAGGCATCGCGCACGATTTGAATCGGATGTTGCGTCGGCCTGCCGCCGGCATGGGCCATGGCGCCGGCCTGATCCAATTGCAGTCCTGCCAATGGGCAATCAGAGGCGACAAGATCGGCCGGAGCCTGCTCGATCACTCGAACAGCCTTCTGCGCGATCAACATCGAGAGGGGAAAGAATTCCGTCTTGGCGGACCATGAGCCGTCGTGGCCGGAGCATTTCTCGATCACCTCAACCTGGGCGCCGGCACACTCCATGAGTTCCTTCGACTTGAACCCGATGTTCTGATCCCGCAGATGGCACGGCACCTGGTAGGCGACTCGCCCGGGTTTCTGCTGAAAATCTGTGGCCAGCACGCCCTCTCGCTTCAGCCTCATGAGATATTCACAAACATCGAATGTACGTTCCGCCACGCGCCGCACCTCATGGCCCCCGACGATCTCGGGATATTCCCGCTTCCACATCAAGCTGCAACTGGGCACCGGCGCGACAATGTCGTAGCCTTTCTCCACCCAGGGCAAGAACGACGCGATATTCGCCGAGGCGGCCTGCTGAATCGCCGCCGTATCGCCGATGTCGAAGGAGGGCATGCCACAGCAACGCTGCTCGGGAATCACGACATGCACACCGTTTTTTTCGAGGACTTGAATCGCCGCCTTGCCGACATCGGTCGCCTGATAATTGACCAAGCAGCTTCCAAAGAGCGCAACTTTTCGCGGCGCGGACGCAGGGACCTGTGCCGCCCCTCGACGTTCCCACCAGTGGATAAACGTCTCCGGAGCAAATTGCAAGACCTGTCGATCCCGATGTACGCCGGCCCACGATTCTATCATCCCGCGAATAAGCCGGAGGCTCAGGATCCAATTGGCAACAGGCGCCAGCAGACTCCCGAGAGCGCCGATCATATCCGTCTTGATCAACAACCGATCGCGCCAGCCCACCCCTCGCGTCGCGGCCAGATGCTTCTTCCATGCGATCATCAAGCGGGGGAAATCGAGGGCGTACTGATGCGGTGGCGTATAGGGACAGTGGTTGAAACAGAGCTTACAATAATAGCACTCATCGACGACCCGATGGTGGTCGGTTGGTGTGAGCTTGGCAACGTCGCCTTCATACCGATCGATCCCATCGAGCAGCGTGTTGAACGACGGACAAAGATTGAAGCAGCGCCGACAGCCATCGCAGACTTCATAGATGCGCTGCGTGTCTTTCTGGAGCTGCGCGGAATCGATGGGATTGATCAGACTCAGGCCGTTCACATTACTCCGATCAGAAAGCACTCAGCGGTCAGCTATCAGCGACAGGAAGAGTCCGATCCTCATCCAGCCTCTCTGAAAACTGACCGCTGAACACCGACTGCTGTCAGCTCTTCTCAGCCTTGCTTCAGGCTATCGAGTCCCTTCGTGAATCGATTCGCATGGGACCGCTCCGCCTTGGCGAGCGTCTCGAACCATTCAGCGAGTTCAGCAAATCCTTCGTCCCGAGCTGTTTTGGCCATACCGGGGTACATCTGCGTGTACTCGTAGGTTTCGCCCTCGATCGCCGACTTCAGATTCGCTTCGGTATTGCCGATCGGCACCCCGGTCGCCGGATCCCCGACTTCCTTTAAGAAATCCAGGTGCCCGAATGCGTGGCCTGTTTCTGCCTCGGACGTATCGCGGAACAAGCCTCCGATATCAGGAAAGCCCTCGATATCCGCCCGCCTGGCGAAATAGAGATAGCGTCGATTGGCCTGGGACTCGCCGGCAAATGCGCCCTTGAGATTGTCGTGGCTCTTGGTCCCTGTCAAACTTTTCCCCATTGTGCCCTCCTCCCTGTGCTAAGAAATCATGCCCTCACCGTCGCCGGGATCTTACCACTATGGCCTCGGTGATTAACATAGCCATCCTTGTGGAATCAATGGGTCCTAGGAGCCTCATCCAACCGGTCGATACCGTGGCAGTTCCGGCTCCATTTCGGCCAAAGATTTGTAGATGCGGTCCTTGGCGGACAAGAGCGGTGTTGAGACCGGCCAGGAAATGGCGAGGGCCGGATCGCTCCAGATGATCCCACGCTCGGCGTTTGGCGCATAGTAGTCCGTACACTTATACAGAAACGAGGCGCGGTCGCTGGTCACGCAGAATCCATGCGCACAGCCTGGCGGCACATAGACTTGGAGCCGATTCTCCGCCGAAAGGTCTGTTCCATACCACCGGCCAAAGCTCGGCGACCCCTTTCGGATATCCACCACGACATCGTAGACGGCTCCTTCTGTCACCATCACAATCTTCCCTTGGGCATGCGGCTCTTGATAATGAAGCCCGCGCAACGTGCCCCGCAGAGACTGTGAGTAGTTGTCTTGAACAAAGAGACCTGGAATACCGGCGTCCTCATACCTACGCGCATGGTAGGTTTCGAGAAAAAGCCCCCGCGGATCGCGGAAGACATCCGGTTCAATTAGCAATAGACCTGGGATGTCGGTCGTCGTCACCCGCACAATGCGCTTCTCCGTCCGCTTGTCTGTCTTTCATGCGCGGGACAGACACGACCCGAAATTCGAAGTTCAGGGTTCGACGTTCCGAAAACCTCGAACTTTGGACCTCGAACCCTCCCCCGTCTTGCCGGCCTCGCCATCTCGGTCGGCTAACCCAACGCCGGGTTTTCGGGATCGACGATCTCAGGAGGATCAGGGTACAATTGTCCCAACCGATCGATCAACGGCTTCGCGGCCGGCGTGCTCTCGTGGGTCGGCTCACTCACCGGATGATCCCAGATAAGCGTCCGAATGCCGGCATCCGTCAGCAGGGAGCGGATCGTCGACAGACAGGCTTCCAGCGTCAATTCTGTGCCCTCGCGAAGATCGAGCACGCGCGCCTTAGGATCAGTCGGCGGCGCCTCGGTATGGATGAGCGCCCAACAGCGGTCAAAAATAGTGGTTCGCAGTTCCGACGACACGTTGAGTGTCGTGAGATCAGCCGTGCAGAGGGCCGACACGAACAGGACGAATTGCAAATCCGGCATCCCGGGATTCTGGATATCCAACGATGGCATGGCCGAGCATTATCGATGGCGACCGGTACGGAGTCAACGGGTACAATAGCTTAGCCGACCAAGTGAACGTCGCGACTGAAGATGAGGAGTGCCCGACCATGATCACCATTTCTTTAATGGGTCAGCTTCAAACCGCCGATGGCGAACGGGACCTCGCCTGTCATATTTCGTCCCCCATGTCCGTTCGCCAAGTGATTCAGCGGCAGGGCGCCCAGTTGCGCCATCTCCTCCAGCTCATTCGCGCGAAACAAGTGTTGGTGACCATCAATAAGAAGATTGCCAGCGAGGACTCACTGGTTCAGGACGGCGATGCGATCAGGCTGGTGGGGCACGACGGGATGGGCGGAACCGGGCTCGGTCCATCGATGTAACGGTGACGAGAAACGCGCGGGGCCGGCGCCCCTCTCGGGGAGCCGGCCCTCTGGTTCTTCATGCGGCGTGAATGAGGCCTGAAGAAGGCGCGTCAGGTACGGTCTGCGCCGGACAATCTCAGCTTACTTCTTCCCGAGGATTGCGTCCTTGGCGGCTTTGGCCACGCGGAACTTGACCACACGCTTCGCTGGGATCTTGATCGCCTCACCAGTCTGTGGGTTCCGTCCCATGCGGGCTTTGCGGTTCGCCAATACGAGCTTGCCGATTCCGGGTATCACGAAGACGTTCTTCGCTTCCTTGTAGGCCAAGGCTGCAAAGTCGTCCATGAGCTGGACGGATGCCTTCTTGGTCAACCCGGTCTTCTGGGCCAGATAATCGGCGATCTGCGACTTGGTCATTGATTTAGCCATGCGAGCAACCTCCTTAAAGAACGATGATGGTGAAATGCGGTGAACTCCCCTCTCTTCACTCCGCTCAGACTCAATGAATATTCATGAACGAATAATCTTGTCGCTGGAAGCGGCGAAAACCTGCGGGAGTCTATCCAAGCGCTCCGAGGCTGTCAACCAGAAAAACACGGACCAGGCGTAGGGAAAGGCCTTCACTGGCTTCTTGCAGTTTCGAGACCAGCCAGCGTACAGTACAGACCTCTCTCGTATTCGTCAGTCAATGTTGCAGGACCCCGAGTCGCTAGCATGGCAAAAGAACTACCGATTCTGCCATCGACCGCCCAACCAGCCGACGCGGCACAGGCAGAACAGTACCAGTACTCTCGCGTGTTTTGTCAGAAGGAAAACTCCCCTCCTCTCCGTTTGCTTTTAGAATTTCTCACATCACGCGCTCAGACCCCGATTACTCCGCCGGACATGGACGACACCATGTTGGATGAATGGGCATGGGTGCAAGTGACGCTCGGCTACGATCGCAACAGAAAACCGATTCAGGTCTTTTGTGCCCGGGATCGAGGCTCCTATCAAGACGTGTTCGACAAAGAGAAGGAACTGTTTTTAGGCCTCCTCTCCGCTCACGACGATATCGAAGCAGGACTCGTACGCGAGTATGTGGAACGAGCACGGTTTGTGCTCACGACTCGATTCTCCCAGAATGATATGACGGACGAGGGCTATGACTTCAACGGATGGATCTTGGAGTTCTACCAAGATCAGTGTAACGGAATCGTCCAGATCGACAACCAAGGCTTCTACTCACCCAAGGGCGATCTCATCGTCGATCTCTCCATCAAAGTGGAATAAGCCACCGTGGCGGATTGCACACCTCCCGACCCTGACCCGCTATACCAAAAAACCGACCACTGGTTCCAGCGGGCAACCGCCGCTCTGCTCGGTGAAGTTCCCTGTCGACTCGGCTGCACCAGCTGTTGCATCGGTCCCTTTCCGATCACTCTCCTCGACGTCCACACCCTTCGACAGGGACTCGACAGCCTTCCACCGGATCACCGCCATCGTATCGAACAGCGTGCCGTCGAACAGACTGCCGCAATGGAAACCGCTTTCCCACAACTGACCCACACCCATCTACTCGACAATTGGTCCGATCAAGACATCGACCGGTTGGTCACAGCGTTTCACCATCATCCCTGTCCCGCGCTGGAAATAGACGGACACTGTGGCGTCTACCATCACCGCCCCCTGGCCTGCCGATCGATGGGCATCCCGACAGAAGATCGCGGTCTGGTCCATGGCGCCTGCGAAGTCCAAACCTTCATCCCGATCCTGCGGCTCCCTTCCACATTCCGAGAGGAAGAACATCGCTTAGCGCAGGAAGAAGCCACATCCCTGGACGCACTTCGTCGAGCAACCGGATCGACTGGAGAAGAAGTATTCCTCCCCTACGGGTTCTTACACCGCGGGATTCGCGAGACATGCGAGAAAAGCGGGACGGGTTCGGCAATCTGAAGTCTGAAAGTTGAAGTTATCGGAACTTCGTGTCGCGCTTTTCCTGTCAGTCTCGCCCCTCTCGCTTGAGTCAGGCATCGCCGTTGCCGCAGCGGCAGGCAGGACTGATGCGGGCTAGACAGAGGCTAAAATCCTGTGCTACTGTCACCGGCCTTGGTTGCAGGAGCGCCTGTAGCTCAGCTGGATAGAGCATCAGCCTCCGGAGCTGAGGGCCACAGGTTCAAATCCTGTCAGGCGCACCAAACACAGGCAAGGGGCAGCAGACGCACACAGAAATCTGCCACACACATACCCGGTGGGCCGTTAGCTCAGTTGGTAGAGCAGCTGACTCTTAATCAGCGGGCCGTAGGTTCGACCCCTACACGGCCCACCAAATTCTTCAACAACTTACACCACTCGTCACCAGCGCCAGCCATTCCGTTTGTACCGTTTGTGCTAATGAAATGGACCCAGCCTTCTTCCCACCCAGCCTCACACGAGGCAAGATGGGTGCTGTCGAGCGTGCCACGCACACTCATTGTCCGAACGAAGGGGGGCTGTTATGGGCATTACGACATTGGGGATTGATGTGGCGAAGAATGTATTGCAGTTGCACGGGGTGGATGCGCGAGGGCATGCGGTGCTTAGCCGACGCGTCAAGCGCAGTCAGTTGGTGGAGACGGTGGCGAGTCTGCCGCCTTGTGTGATCGGGATGGAGGCCTGCGGGAGTGCGCAGCACTGGGGTCGGGCGTTTGAACAGCTCGGGCATACCGTCAAGCTGATGCACCCGAAGTATGTCCGGCCCTATGTCAAGACGAACAAGAATGATAGTCGCGATGCGGAAGCGATCTGCGAAGCGGTCAGTCGGCCCACCATGCGATGTGTTTCGATTAAAACTGTGGAACAAGCGGATCTCCAGGCGTTGCACCGCACGCGCTCGCTCCTCGGGAAACACCGGACCGCCGTCATGAATCAGATTCGGGGCCTGTTGGCCGAGTATGGGTTGGTGATGGCGCAATCCCCGGAGAAGGTCCGGCCTGCTGTCGTCCGGTTTCTGGATGACGCGGAATCGGAGTTGACCGCGTGTGCCCGAGAGACGTTTTCCGAGTTGTATGAGCAACTGCGGGATCTCGAGTCGCGCAGTGAGTCAAGTTCTCTCCCGAGTCACACGGCTATTCTGTGAGTCGAGATAGGATAGAACAGCAAAAGGCGGCCAGTTTCCTGGCCGCCTTCGTTGGCACATGGTCTGCGATTGGCAAAGTGTACAGCCAGGCAACCCTCACATACCTGTTGGAGGAGGCTCAGTCGTCGGAGGCGGGACAGGCGGTGGCTCAGTCGTCGGAGGCGGCGGAAGGTCAGGCGGTGGATCTGTGGTCGGAGGCGGAGCAGCACAACCGTTCAACGTAATGTTCTGGTGTGACGCCGCGTTGCACCGTCCCTGCATCCCATGTGTGCCGGCAGCCTCCTGTGCATTTCTCAGTCCGTGGCCCCTGGCACTATTATCATCATTCGCCACGCTCACTCCTGAGAGGATGAGAGCAGTGGCAAGAACAGCACTCGTGATAATGAGCGTCTGTTTCAACATAGATACCTCCTTGTACCAGATTGTGGCACATGGCTACGGTCCATAACACGGGGCACTGCCCACCTGGTAACGCATTCGTCATGCCAGTCGAAAGACTATGAAAATAAAGAAAGAATTAATCAGAAGTGCATTGCCCTAAACACCAATTTGTTGGCAAGTGACAAATATCGTACGCAGCCACCATGAAGCTTGCTGGAGTTGATTTTGGAAAAGACTGGATCTTTTACTTAGCAACGTCTTGGGGCTCTGCCCCTAGCGCTCTGCAAGTGCTAGCCAGGGAATTACGCCGTCAACGCGATCATCACAGAAGGGTTATATCGTGACCGAATCGAGCCCCAGCAACCAGTCCTCGCGCGGGATTTCACGCCGTCAATGCGATCGTTACTGATGGGTTAAATCGTGACCGAATCGAGCCCCCGCAACCAACCTCTTCCCACGTCAAGGCAGCACAGTACTGATTCGAAACTCTCTCAACCGAAGGGTTCACCCCACTCGCTGTGCTAATTTTGTGCCTAAAATCCTCACAAACGACCGAATTGACTAGATTCGATGTAATCAGTAGAAAGCCAGCAAGCTCATGATTTTCAGAGATAAACGGGGAAACCTTCGCAACATCGAGCGGTTCGAATTATTGCTCTGTTGCCACTCTTAATCAGCGGGCCGTAGGTTCGACCCCTACACGGCCCACCAAATCAATCAACGACTTGCGTATCGTTCCATGTTAA
>CBDDRH010000154.1:0-4367 GCA_965233025.1 uncultured bacterium | reverse complement strand
GAATGGATTGATGCTGAAGCCCGTTACACGCGGGCACAGGAGCAATTGCGGGATATGGGCGGGAAGATCAAATGCGAAGTACGGAAATCTCTAGCAGGAGATCCTTGGGAAGACCGACTGTCGGATGATCGGACAAGAGGTTACGGTCTGAGATGAGATTGATAAGAAGGGGCACGGACACGGTGTCTTCAGAACGGATCGGCTGACAGTCGTGATTGAGGGGAAATTTATCGGCAGATACCAGGCCGAGCGTCTTAAACGTATCGCAGAATTGTTGTTCGTCAGAAGTCGAACAGCCCATACCGGCTGTGGACCCGTTCATTGGCAGAAGGCAGGCATAGGCATTGAAGCTCAACGCAAAAAACAGCACGACAAGAGCGCAAGCTACAACCGAGAAGAAGGAATGAATGTGGATTCGCATGTTTTTACTCTACCTCTCGTTATCCCTGCCCGTCAATAGGCTATAGTGTCGGGGAAGACCGTGGTTGCTCAAATCTCAAACTTTGGCTGAAGGTATATACCCGGCTATTGAGCCGACCTGTCATTTGTGTGCTGCTCTAGTGAATACTGCTCTACGAATTGCCCTTCATATCTCGATGAGCGCGCGCCATCATCTCAGCCTCGTCGGCCGGCTTGGCATAGGTTTCTGCAAGGGTTTGACAGTGCTGGACCAAAACGATCTTGGCGGGGACAGCCCCTGGTGTATTCTGTTCGGGAATCTTCTGATACCGCTCCGCCATCACCATCATGTCCTTTTCGCGTTGTCTGAGATGGGCCGCCTCTTTCACGTACCAGGTTCCCGGCCCTGCGTGGTCGTACTTGGCAACAAGGTTTTAAGGCGGACTGGAATTCTCCGAGCACGCCACTAATCCCACCATCATCAGAGCCGCCACAACACCTCTCAACAGGTTCCCACTCTTCGTCACGGTTTTGCTTCCCTTCTTCTAGCGTATCAGATCCGAGTGTCAACGTTTCTCAAGAATCCTTCTCTTCTGAATCAGGAACTCTTCTTCTGTGATGACGCTGGTGTCTTTAAGCTCCTTCAAATTCATGAGTTCGGTGTAGAGATCGACGGGCTCCTTTGTACGAACATCCTGTTTTACGATCTGATCGCTTTCGTGGCGTCCGGTTGGCGTTTGTGGGCTGCCAACGTCGCCGGTTGTCCCGTAGGACTCGACCCGCCCATCGTGCAGAACGATTAGATTCGGGGCGGCATATGATAGCCATCGAGCCGCCGGTGGATAGTGATACCGGAAAGACGGGGAGCGGAGTCGACGTCGTCGTCGACACGCACGCCCTTGTGCGTAGCAACCGGCCCCCCATCTCACCATCTATTCGCTTCGCCTACTTCACCATGCCACGATGCATCTGAGCTAACCCATCGGCTTCTTCAGCTGACTTCGTATAGAGGCTGACAAGGTTGCTGCAGTGCTGTAGAACATCGGTTTTGGGGGCGTGCTTCCCTTCGATGGCGATGAGTGCTGGATATTTCAAATACCTTATCTTCATGTCCTCCATGTCCTTCGCCTTTTGTCGAAGTTGGGCCGCTTCCTTGTCATACCAAGTCACCAATGCCGCATGATCAGTTGGGGCAATCTGAGATATCGAAGGATGCGAGACCGCCGAGCAACCGACTACCCCAGTCAAGAGCAACCCGCACAGAACACCACCGTATAACCATTGCTTCGTGTTCATGATAATACCCTCCTGTTTTGTGACCGCCATTTTTGTGTCGCCATCTGCAGATCCTTCTTGAATACACAAGATCAGTCATCACCTCCCTCCTGAGAGGTTGTCGGGCAGAAACGATTTTCTTACACCGACTATCTCCTCAACATGTCTTCTATCCCACTCGTGGCGCTTCATGTGTTTCGGCTCCCAAAACGCTGATGTCATCCAGCTTTTCCAGAGAAGGCTCAGTGTTGGTACGCAGAGGCGGGGACCCACCGGACACAGACCACCCACGCCAGAGGGCATAGAGCACGGGAATCACCAGGAGCGTGAGGATCGTCGAGCTGACCATCCCGCCGATCATTGGCGCGGCGATCCGTTTCATGACATCGGCGCCCGTGCCCGTGGTCCACATGATCGGAAGCAACCCGCCCATGATCGCGGCGACCGTCATCATCTTGGGACGGACCCGCTGAACCGCTCCTTCCATAATGGCTTCTCGCAGGTCGTGCGCTGTGGCCATGCGGCCTTCGCGTACCCGCCGCTCATAGGCCTCGTCGAGGTAGACGAGCATGACTACGCCCGTTTCCGCTGCTACGCCGGCTAGGGCGATGATGCCGACCCAGACCGCCACGCTTAAGTTGTAGCCCAGATAGTCGAGATACCAGATGGCTCCGATTGCGGCGAAGGGGACGGACAGGAGCACGATCAGCGATTTTGCCAGCGACCCGAAGTTGAGATAGAGCAGCAAGAGAATGATGCCAATGGTGACCGGGACAACCAGCTTTAACCGCTCTTCAGCCCGCACCAGATGCTCGTATTGACCGGTCCAGATCAGCCGATAGCCGGCAGGCAGAATAACTCGTTCTTGCACCGCTCGTTGGGCATCTTCGACATAGCCGCGAAGATCACGCCCACCGACCGCGACCGAAACCAAACCAGCCAACGCTCCCGCCTCATCTGCAATCGACGGAGGCCCTTGCGTGATGACAAGATCTGCAATTTGCCCGAGCGGAATCTGCGCGCCGTTTGGCGTAGGGATCAGTACCCTCTTGAGCCGGTCCGGGTCATCCCGCAGTTCGCGTTTGTAGCGCACATTGACTGAATACCGTTCCCGCCCCTCGACCGTAGTCGTGACGGTCTCGCCGCCGATGGCTGTGGTGATGACTTCTTGCACAGCTCCCACCGTCAGGCCGTAACGGGCCGCCTCACGCCGATTCACGGTCAGATCCAGGTAATAGCCTTCATTCAACCGTTCGGCAAACGCGCTTTTCGTGCCCGGCACATTGGCCAGGGCTTTTTCGATCTCCAAGCCTATTTTCTCGATGGTCTTCAGATCAGGCCCCAAGACTTTGATGCCGACTGGACTTCGTACACCGGTGGTGATCATCTCGGTGCGAGTCTGAATCGGCATCCACCAGATGTTCGGAAATCCGGGAATGCGCAGCTTGGCATCCATCTCATCCAGCAAACGATCCCAGGTCATACCGGGCCGCCATTGGGATTCAGGCTTGAGGGTGACCGTGATTTCTGCCATGCCGACAAAGGCCGGATCGGTGGCAGTCGGGGCCTTGCCCATCTTGCCGAACACCCGTTCCACTTCAGGGAAGGTCGTGAGCAACTGATCCTGAATCTGTAGGACCTTGGCCGATTCAGGAATCGAGAGGCCGGGGACGGTGGTCGGCATGTAGAGAATGGTGCCTTCGTTCAGCGGCGGCATGAATTCCGCGCCGAGACGGGAAAAGATCGGCGCCGTGAGTCCCACGACCACCACCGCTAATCCGAGCGTCAACCATCGGATGCGCAATGCGCCGGACAGGATGGGTCGATACATCGCGATCAGCAGCCGGTTC
The DNA here is from genome assembly GCA_965233025.1 of uncultured bacterium. GTDB lineage: Bacteria > Nitrospirota > Nitrospiria > Nitrospirales > Nitrospiraceae > Palsa-1315. The sequence goes on along the minus strand of CBDDRH010000154.1, from coordinate 843 downwards.
AGGGGATTCTTCGTTTCTGCTCGGATGCGCCCCCGGATGAGCAGCACCATCAGGACAGGCGCCAAGGTCACCGAGAGTGCAGTGGCGAACAACATCGAGAACGTTTTGGTGTAGGCCAGGGGCGTGAACAGGCGCCCTTCCTGCGCTTCCAGCGCGAAGATCGGCAGGAACGACACGGCGATCACCAGCAACGAGAAGAACAAAGGGCGGCCGACTTCTTTGGCCGCCGCGATGATGGTTTCTGTCCGGTCCATATGAGGATTCTGCTCCAAACGCTTATGCGCGTTCTCCACCATGACGATGGCCGCGTCCACCATCGCGCCGATGGCAATGGCGATGCCACCGAGCGACATGATGCTGGACGTGATATGCAAATAGGCCATCGGGATGAAGGCCAGCAACACCGCCACGGGCAGGATGAGAATTGCCACCAGCGCGCTGCGGAAGTGAAACAGAAAGACGATCGCGACCAGGCTGACGATGAGACTCTCCTCCACGAGCTTCTCACGGAGTACGGCAATGGCCCGATAAATGAGATCGGACCGGTCATAGGTGGGAACGATATGGACGCCTTTCGGCAGTGCGGGCGTGATCTCTGCCAGCTTGGCTTTAATCCGTTCTATCACGGCGAGCGCATTCTCTCCGGCGCGCATGATCACAATCCCCCCAACCACCTGCCCCTTACCGTCCAGTTCTGCAACGCCTCGCCGCTGATCCGGCCCGATGTGGACATGGGAAATATCTCGAATAAGGATGGGTGTGCCTCGTCCATCCGTCCCGACCGGGATCAACTCGATATCATCAACTGAGCGCAGGTAACCTCTTCCTCGAATCACGTATTCA
>CBDDRH010000153.1:0-9210 GCA_965233025.1 uncultured bacterium | reverse complement strand
GGGCGGATGATCGAGGACGGCTACCGGCCGACCAAGAGCGGCAGCATGACCTCCGCCGCGATGGCGTTCATGCGCGATCACGGAGTCCTCAAGGACATCTACTCCGAGAGCACCGGCCCGGCGCACAAGACGGCCAAGGGCTCGAAGGTCACGGTGCGCACGGTGAAAGCACCGGGCTTTGGTCCGAAGGGCGTGTTGAGGTGCGTCCTGCCGTATACGGTCTTCCTCAAGTTGAAGGACATCGGCGGCAACGTTCTGCCGCCCTACGACGAGGAGTTCCGCGAAGTCGCGATGAGCGCGGAGCAGGCACAGGCCTACGGACGCTTGTCGGGGCAATTGACCGCCGAGCTTCGCCAGGCATTGGCAAAGCGTGACACCACGCTGCTGGGCGTCGTCCTGAACGTGCTCTTGGCCTGGCCGGATTGCTGCTTCCGGTCGGAGACGGTCAAGCATCCGCGTACTCGCAATCTGCTGGCGTTCACGCCGTCACTGTTCAGCGATCTGGAGGTGATGCCGAAGGAGCGGGAGCTGATCGATATCTGCCGCGAGGAAAAAGCGGCGGGTCGCAAGGTGCTGGTCTACAGCGTCTACACCGGAACCCGCGACACCACGTCGCGGCTCAAGGCGTTGCTCGAACAGGAAGGCTTCAAAACGGCGGTGTTACGGGCAAGCGTGGACGCATCCCGCCGCGAGGACTGGATCGCCGAGCAGTTGGACCGCGGCATCGACGTGCTCATCACCAATCCCGAGCTGGTGAAAACCGGCCTGGACCTGCTGGAGTTCCCGACGATTGTCTTCATGCAATCCGGCTGGAACGTGTACTCGCTGCAGCAGGCCGCACGCCGTTCATGGCGCATCGGCCAGAAGCAGCCGGTGCGCGTGATCTACCTCGGCTACGCCAACTCCTCGCAGATGACCTGCCTGGGGCTGATGGCCAGGAAGATCATGGTGTCGCAGAGCACGTCGGGAGATGTGCCGGAATCCGGGCTCGATGTCCTGAACCAGGACGGCGATTCGGTGGAGGTGGCACTGGCGCGGCAGTTGGTGCATTGAGCATTGCGCGATCTTTGGCGGCCCCTTCGGGGGCCGCTTCTCTTCTTTCTGGCCTAGCAAGATCAACATCAAGCAGAAGCGGGGCCATATATTACTCGGCAAATGATTGTAGTTTCACACAAACTTCTGATCTTGCGACGCAAACCAACATGGACTTCGCCCGGCTCATGCCAACGTAAAGAAGCTCTTTACTACGTGACATGTCACAGGTGTCCAGCCCCCAAAGAATCACCACCGCAGATTCCAATCCTTTGAAGCGTTGAACTGTATCGATAAGTACTGTCGTACTGCTTCGAATACCTTCCTCAAGCCATGTTGCTGGCTTTGGCAAGGGAAGTCGCCTTAGAGCCGAATAGTACTCGGATTTGCGAAAGGCATCCGCAATCAAAACAATAATGTCGCCAGCCGTCACCCCTTGCCGAGCGATTAGCTCGACAACCCGAGCATTGATCTTGGCCGCCTGAGCATCTCGACCAGGCGACGCGTCGAACTGAACCTCATCGCCTTCAATATCAGGCGGGCTGACCGGCACCCCTTTGTAGTGCTTGTACGCCGCGACATGGATCGGCGCGGTGTTTCGGCAGTTCGTCGTCAACGTGAAAGGTTCGTCCCGTATTGGAAAGGTGCCCGCCCGCGCATAAATATTCTGGTTGTCGTCATAGAAGACATACAGCGGGGCTTCGTTCGTAGTCGGAAAGCAGAAGCTCTAATGGAACCCAGAACTCCTCGCGAAAATCTTGCCCTTCATCACACACGATCGCGTCGTAGCGGTCCGGAAGGACATCAAGGGAGTAGGCGAAAGCATTGGGCAGTTGCACGTCGTAGCGATTTTTGCCTGGGTATGTCACTTTCGCTTCCGTAACGAGATCCCGCCCCGACGCCTGATTTGCTCGCTCGACCTGTCGATGGCAGAGCTGATGGAAGCTCATAACGTCAAGATTGCTCGTTCCGGCACACATGCTCGACAGGTGATCGGCCAGTTGTCTGTTGTAGCAAGTGAGCAGTGTTTTGAAACCTTCCGAGGCGAGGCGGCGGGCCTTTTCGAGCGCCAGAACGGTCTTGCCCGTGCCGGCACCGCCGCTGACTGCGACCCTTCGGTGAGAACGCAGGAAATCAAGAACTCGCATCTGGTCCTTTGTGAGAACCAATCTGCGTGCCTCCTGCTCGGCGAGGCGCGAAGCTATAAGTGGCGCAACCACGAACGATCTAGCAAATACTGCGCGAACCACGTCAATGCCGCGACGGCCGATGGGGGTGAAGCTACCCGTGTCGTTACCCCAGTAAGCGAACGCGCTGTCGATCCATGCCTTGGGCTCCCGAAGAGTCTTCGCCGAACCGATCAGTACGGAAGGCATGTCCGGGCGGCTAAGTACGTTCGTGTCGCCAACGTCGGGAAAGAATACCGTGTGGCCACGAAGCACATTCCCAAGGGAAAGATCGTGCCATCGTGGGTGCTCGTTCAGTTTCGATCGAATCGAGTACTTGGCCCTAAATGCCTGACCGATCGGATTGTTGATGGGGTGCTTCTGCTGATGCCGGTCTACCGAAAACCATTCGCCGCTGGCCGCGTCAAAACCCACGCCACCGCCTTTGACCTCAATGCACAGATAGCCGTGGTCGGGATGGCAAACCAGGAAGTCGGTTTCCCCATCCTTCGCTTGTTCCTCTTCCCGTCGCAGTATCCACCCGACTTGAAAGAAGACGACGTAGTCCTGCGGAAGTTTGTCCCTCAGTGCTCGGTAGACTTTTGCCTCTGCTTGCGACGGCAAGTCATTAAGTTGTGACTCAGAGAGATCAGGAATCATGGTCGTCATCGGCGTCTTCCACAATGCGCATGCGATGCAAGTTCAAGGTCACGTTGGGTATCGCTCGAGACTTCCCATCAAACAGGATCGTCAGAAGCTTCGTGTTCCCACGAGAAACAACATCGCGAATCGTCCCCGTCCCCATGTCTTGGTGATGAACCCGAACACCCGGCGCAAATAGCGACGAAGGGTCGGCTCGCTCATCTGTCACTGCGTTCCGCCAGTTGCCGTCGAACATGAATGACGTGACTTGATTAGCCGGACTGCGGATGGGGTGCACGAGAACATGTTCTGGATCGGAAACGAACTCGACAACGTACAGCCAGTAACGGTCGCCGTAGTCTTGGGCATTGCTGAATTGGAGTCGTGAAAGCCCTACGCCCGTCTGGTTCCACTCACCGTTGACGCCCTTTACTTCGATGAACCGGTCCTCGCCGGTGAGCGGGTTGCGACTGATGATATCGTACCCAGGATGCGTTTGGGCCATCTGCTCGGCGACACGACCCCGTTCCTTTTCGTATGCGCACACGGCGCTGCGGGCCACTACCTCGACGGCCAGGTTGTGCTCCGATGGATTGTCTTGGTCGTCCGCTTCCGAGTCGCGGCCCTGATTCTGCCGAACATAGGAAAGCAGCCGTCGATCCCATTGTTCTTTGTGCTTGGGGCGGGATTTCTTCGCGCGCCGCCCGCTTTCACCGGGGCCATTGTTGCTACCGACGCCAGTTGCTGAACCATTCCGTTCAGTGACGCCCCGTCGCGGGCTGCCGGATTCCGCCCCACGCCCAGATCGCTCTACTGACCCTTCTCCGGGTGGGGGCTCTGATCTATCGAGTTGCGGATTTCCGTGCTTGCCTCCACGACCGCCGGCCTGTTCGCGAGAATCGACTGATATTGGAGCTACATCGGTTTCCTCATGGTCACCTGATTCCGTTATGTCGCCCATCTCATCGAGGTCCGGTGATGTAAGATTCTCCGTGCTGCCTTTCCCACTCTCGGCATCCAGATAAGGAATGCCGGCATCACTTAGTTCTCGATGCGGTTCCTCGACAGGCATTCCCATAAGAGGACGCACACTGAGCGTCAGCTTCGAGATTTCGCTGCCTGACTCCTCGGGCATCAGTTGGTGGAATAGCGCATTCAGGACGTGTGCCCAACTCCGGTCACTCACCGGGCGAGCAAGTATCAAGCGCCCATTCTCGATGTCGTAGAACGCCTGCGCCGAGGTGGGAGGCGCGAAGGCCTGATCTCCTCCAATAGTCACGGAAGCCTGAATGCGGACAACGTCGTGGCTGATGGCCTTCAGCTCGGAGAGAGCATTCCGGATTTTCTTCCGGACAGTTGATGGTTTGTCATGAAGCAAGCGGGCCAGGATGTCCATCCTGGCCATCAGCTTTTCTGCGAGGGGTGTCTCGTCCGCTTCCGGGCCATCGACAAAATCGAGGGCCACCTGCGCGCTCTCACTCAGCCGTCTGACACCGACCTCTTCGACGAATGGCCAAAGATCAGGGTCCGGTTTGCACAAGGCCTGGTCGAGTTCTCCGCCGAAGAACCCAGCGTGCCACTCGCTATCCTGAAGCAGCACCTCGTCCGGATGGGTGAGCTGTCCCCGCAAATTCAAGACTGTTGGCGCCTCTTGCAGACTTTGCAGGTCAGACGGGATCAGTTCCTCATGCTCATGGGCGGCGGCCACGCTCGCCAGGCAGGCGTCGTAGACCGCGCGGTCTGGAACGGTCAGTGGCTTGGATTGTTCGAAGTGCTCGCCGACGATGTCCAGCAGTATGTCAACGAAGTCGCGACCCTCCGGCGCGTTCTTCACCCCGATAGCGTCGAAGAGCGGCTTGAAGGACTCGTAGTTTCCAGGAATCGTGTATGCGTAGCGGCCGAGCTGTTGCGGCACCCAGTACAGCTGATTGGGACGAACGAATGTTTTTTGGCTCTCGACGTAGATGCACCGTGAGCCAGCGAGTCTCGCAATCAGCGGGTCTGCTCGTTGAGCACGCTCGTTCAATACCTGATACGTCAAGACATGGGGCTGCGCGCCCGTTGTGACGCAGTGCTGCAGATGGTTGATGACCAGCGAGGTTTCTGGATTGATGGAAATATCGAGGTCTTCCAGCAACTCGGTTTTAAGGCGAGCCGTGGTCCTGAAGTCAAGAATCTTGGCTTGGGAACGGAATGCGTCGGCACGGTACGGCGCGTAGAGAGAATCTGCTGTGTACCAATCTTCGGAATCCCCGTCTGCGGGGAAGCAGGCAGCTTGTCGAAGATCTGCAATTGCACCCTGAAAGGCCTTATTTTCTTTGCAATCTTTGTATTTTTCGCACAGGGCATAGAATGCCTCGCTGCTTGCACGCTTCGCGTCCTCGGTCGGCAGGTACTTCTCGGCAATGGACAGCATGCGATCGACAAGGTGTCTGGCGATCGCCGATCGTCGGATTCCGAGGCTGTCGATGAATGTGTTTACTGAGTCCTCGTTGGGAATTCGGCTGGTGTCCAGCCAAAGGTGAAGCACGTCGCCGAGAGCCTTCACCAGGTCGTCAGCACGGCGATAAGTATTGACCGGGCGTGACCAGCCACCATCTTGCGTAGGCACGATCGGAAGCGATCCCAGCAACCGACGGATGTCATCGTCGTTTACGAGCGCTGGGTGATTGGCGAGCTCGCTGATGAGTCGTGTGTACTTGGTTGCATCAAGATGGTCATCTTCGTCGAAGAACGTCGGCAGCACGGTCTGCACAAACGTCTCGATCGTCTGCGTCTGTACCGCCAGCTTTGTCGATAGGAATTCCCGCGCTGATTCGGTGAGAACGGATGTGTCCAGCAAATACGCCTTGCCGGTCGGATCGGTAAAGTTTCCTGGCAACAGTGCTTGAGTGGCCTTGACTAGCCCACGGCTTGATTGCCAGATGGGTAGGCCGCGCAGCTTCTGATACACCGTCTTCTCGACGGTGCTCTGGTGGTCGAGGTCTGCGAACAGCGAGTACAGGTCGCGCAGGTCCTTTTGATCGACGGAAATGACATCTTCAACCTGCTCCGCGTCGCACATCGAGCTGATGTGCGATACCACTGCGCCAAGATCGAGCAGCTTTATCAGCCGGGTGATCTTGGGAAACCCTGAAAGAAGACGAGACGCTATCGCGAGCCTGGGCAGCAATGCTGCAATACGGCCCGCATCCAGCCTAGCGGGCGCGGCGTAGGACTGATTGATGGTTACCGCGAACAGATCCTCGGTGACAGCAAAAGGCAATTCCAGCAGTCGTTGCACTGACAGATTTGTGCTCGGGTTGACCGTTCCCGTCTCTGGGAGAAGGTCGTTGATGATGCTCCACAGTGGCCGGTAGAACTGCTCCAGCTCATTTTCGTCGACATCCGTTGCTCCACCGACTTGCTGCGCCATCGCTGATTCCAGCAGCCCCACCAAGCGTTCTAGCGTCAGGATCTGGGCACCCAACTGGTTCATCGCTGTCTGGAACGGTCGCAGGTCTTCCGCAGCTAACCTGCCGCCGACCTCAAGAAGCGCCTTTGCTTGGCGTTCGTTGAGGGGGGTGCGAGGCAGGAATACACCGCCCGGGCGCTGAACACTCCCGTCCTGTGCCAGGGCGATATGTGCTTGTGTCGCCGTGGTTTTTAGCCGCTCCCAGAAACGCTTATAGCAAAGCGGATGGCCCGACTGTTTGGACGATAGGTCGTATGCTCGGCCGAGGATTTGCCACAACGGGACGTGGCCGACCATTTGCCGCAAGCCTTCCGGGTCCCGAGCGAGTTCTGCCGCAGCCGCGTCGATAAGCATCTCGTTCCATGCCTGCTCGTGCTGGTGTCCGGCAAATATCACGGCCTTGCGATCGGACTCGGGGAAAAAGTCGGCGTTGATGTGCAGTGGCAGGCCTGTCGACTGCTCTGTCGGCAGAAACGCGTAGAGGAATCCCTCAGCAAGTGGCTCGGGGTCGATTCGTAAGCCTATGCTGATCTTGGTGCTGCGATGAAGGGACTCCAGTCTTGGGTGTGTCCCATAGAGGTGCTTGGCGGCATCGGCTGCGTCAGCGCGAAGGATGTGCCATTGCTGAACCTCGCCGCTGGGCCGGAAGCTGACGATGAGATCCGAGCCTTCGCTCCTGTCCAGGTCGCAGGCCAGCAGGAGTTGCCCATTTCGCCGCACCTCAGCCTTTCGGGCATGGCGAAGAAACAGCAGGCTCTTACTTAGAACGGTCTGGAAATCGTCGGCGAGCTGATCGATGTGGGTAGGGCTGACGTGCGAGACCCCAAGCGCCAGCCGTGCCTCAGTATTGGGATCGCTCGCCCAGGGCAGAAAGAATGACGTGCCGTCTGGCTCTTCAAAGGCCTCAATGAACCATTGCCCTCGCTCCGGGTAGAGCGCCAGCTTGATACCTGACGAGCGGATTTCGGGATGGTCTGTCACCTGGTACGTGGAGACGAAGCCGATCCCAAAGCGACCAATGTTCTCGCCACGCGAGAGCTTCCCGCCGCTGCCGACATCGGTTATGCGGTGGTAATCACATTTGTAGTTGCCCTCGGCAAGGAGCACACAAGGTTTGTCCAGATCGCCGCAATACGTGAACTGGCCGCTGTTGCGCACCAGCAAGCCGCTGTCCGTGATGTCGAATACGATTTCCTCGGCTTTCGCATCATCCGCATTCTGGATGAGCTCCAGCGCCATCACATCGTAGCCCTGAAGGCCGGCGAGGTGGCTTCGAATGTTTCCGAGGAGATTGGCTGTATAGGCCCCGATCCTGTGACCGACCAATGTCTTTTTCATAAAGTTTTCGCATCCAAGTGCGCCGCCCTCGGCTTCACTAACACGGTCATGATTTCAGATTCCTGAGATAGACATCTCGCACAACCGCCGCCCCCTCATCCACGTCGAACTTCGGTAATCCCGGCCGCAACAACGTGTCCATGTCCCGACGAAAGGCCGCCTTGCGCAGCCTGGCGTCGAGCAGCGCGTTGGCCTCGTCGCAGCTCATGTGGGTTCCTTCCTTGTCCAGATACCACGCGAAGGCCTCCATGGCCTTGGGGCCGTCCACCGGATAGGGCGTGGTCCTGGCCTCGCTGAGCTGCCAGGCGTGGAAAAGGTCGAAGAGATCGCGTCCCTGTTCACGCTGCATGAGCGCCCGCGTCTTGGTGCCCAACATTTCATTGATGTCGTAGGAACGCACGATGGCACGGATGTGCTCGCCGTCGTCGTCCAGGGTGTCGAGTTCGACGCTGACCAGCGGATACAGCGATGCGCTTTCGTTGAGGTTGACCTCGACCTTGATGGTTTCTTCACGCCGTAGCCCAACCGGAAGGAAACGATAGGCGGTGCGCAGTATCCTGGATGGCCGCAGTAGGTTGCGAATCGCCAGCCAGGCGTCGGCGATCAGCGAGTCGGCCGGTTGTCCCAGCACCGGCGTCAACACGCGGCGCAGATGCCGATCCAGCGTTTCCGTATCCATCGCCTTCACGAGCACCAGGTCGATGTCTTCCGAATACCTTGCGGCCGGTGCCAGGTGCGCCTTGTGCAGGACCGTGCCACCGCGCATCGCCAGATGTTCACCCAGGATAGGATCGGCGAAAATTGCCGCCACGCCACGGGACAGCCGCAGATCCTGCTCGATCTGGCTGCGCTTGGGCCACGGTGCATGGGCCTGCCAGGCCGTCAGGTGGGTATGCTGGATCATCATGTCTTGGCACTCCTGGCGTCGGCGGTCAGTCGCACCTTGAATGCGGTATCGACATCAGGCGATGTATCCCGCGTTTGTCCACGTTCCAGCGGTATGAGGCGAAGCGGCTTATCACGTAACCATTCGGCGACCCGCGACGCGAGGGCGTCCTGTTCCTCCAGCGCGAGCAAGGCCCCGAAACGTTGCGCGGTCGGGATTTCCTGCAAGGTCTCCAGCGCCTCGGTCAGCCCCTGCGGTGTGCAGGACGGCCACAATTCCCGCAGCACCTCTCGAACGCGGGCCATGCCACCGACCAGGGCCGCTCGCTCCACCAGTTCCAGCGCGGTCAGTTCCGGTGTCCCGACCTTGAAGCGACCATCGGGTGTTTCGTGCCAGCGCGTCGGCATGTCTCCTGTTCGTGCTCGGGTGTGAAACACCACCTCGTGGCGCCCGACCGTGATGGGACGTCGACGTTCGGGCACCATCACCTGGGTCACCATCACCGCGTAGGGCGAAGCGCCATAGGTCTCCGCCGCGCTCAGCAGCGCGACGTAGTAAGGGATGCCCAGCGTCTTGCTCAGGTAGCGATCCAGCCAGGTTTCCAGCGGCGGCGCGCCGGCGGCGGCATGCTGCAGCGGCACGATCAGCCAATGGTCCGAACCCCGTGACAGCCGGATCAGCCGTCCGCGCCG
>CBDDRH010000152.1:0-10093 GCA_965233025.1 uncultured bacterium | reverse complement strand
GACCACGAGTATGGAGAGCACCCCTATTCCCATGATACTCCACGAGCGCCCCACATGATTCTTCATCAACATCATCTCATCCCGCTGAAGCGTAGCACACGCTGACGTGCGCCTTTCGCGCAGGCCTGACGCGTCTCGCGTCACAGTCCATGGCAGTCGCGGATTTCTTCAGCATCCTGCTAGGTGTCGGCTTCTTTTTCTTGTTGATCCCGCTGGTAGGGCTCCATCTCGATCTGCTTCACGATGTCCTGAAGGTGCGTCCACTCTGTCGACGCAATCACCTCAAACTCAAGGCCGAATTGCTGCCCCCGGCTCCACCGGACAACCGCTGCCTGAATTTGAATGGGAGGCTCGTGCTCTATCGCCACAATCCGGAGCTCCAGAGAGGCTCCTGGCTGAACGTCGACGGGACTTTCGATTCGACACCCTCTGAGGGAGAGATCGACGAGGCTGCCCTCTCCGCCGACCATGGCGATAGATGAAAATGAACTGCGAAATTGGACGTGAAACCGGATGTTCTTCCGTTGCTCCATCGCCGCGCCTCGCAGATCGGTATAGTGCTACCCCTTTATATTCCCGATTGGGCGTAATTCCAACACCTTTTTCGCAATTCCCGCACGATCGACCGATTCCACAACTTCGGATATATCCTTGTATGCCAAGCCGGCCTCCTCCGCAAGGCCCGACATCGACACCGCCTTGACCAGAATACCGCGCTGTTTCATCTGCTGCTGCAGCTGCTCGCCGCGAATCGTTCGCTTCGCTTGCGCCCGGGACATCGTTCTCCCGGACCCATGCATCGTCGACCCGAACGTGTCGCGCACGGCCCGATCTGTCCCCACGAGCAGATACGAACCGGTCTCCATCGAGCCGCCACAGATGACCGGCTGGCCTGTCTGCCGAAACGCGTCCGGCAGCTCCGGGCTCCCCGGCCCAAACGCTCTGGTCGCTCCTTTGCGATGCACCACCAACTCTCCTTCTGCATACCGTTCTACCTTGGCGATGTTATGCGCCACGTCATACACCAACTCCATCCCCAACACCTCGGCCGACTGACCGAAGACCGTTGCGAAGGCTTCGCGAATCTGATGCGTGATGACTTGGCGATTGGCAAAAGCCGTATTCGCAGCACAGTTCATGGCGGAAAAATAGTCCTGCCCCTCGGGAGAGCGAAATGGCGCACAGGCCAACTGCTGATCCTTCACGGTGATGCCATATCGGCGCATGGCTTTTTCGAACACTTTGAGATAGTCGCTCGCCACTTGATGGCCGAAGCCGCGCGAACCGCAATGGACCATCACGACGATCTGCTCGTGGCCGGTGATGCCGAGCGCCGCGGCCGTGGCCTGGTCGAATATCCGATCGTTCGAGACCACCTGGACTTCAAGATAGTGATTGCCCGATCCCAAGGTCCCCAGCTGGTTGATCCCTCGTTGGATCGCATGGTCGGTCACGATCGACGGATCGGCCCCCTCGATGCAGCCGTTTTCCTCCATGCGGCCGAGATCCCGATGCCACCCGTACCCCTGCTCCACACACCACCTCGCCCCATGTGTCATCACGCGACGAAACTCCTCCCGCGAGAGCCGAACGAATCCGCTTGCCCCGACGCCGGCCGGCACCTTCAGAAAGAGTTCGGTCATGAGTTTCTCCAGATGCGGCTGCACGTCTGCCAGCGTCAGATCTGTTCGAATCAACCGCATGCCGCAGTTGATATCGTAGCCCACACCACCTGGAGAAATGACCCCGTCCTGCACGTCGAACGCCGCGACACCCCCGATCGGAAATCCATAGCCCCAATGTCCATCCGGCATACAGAGCGCATGCCGGCGAATGCCGGGCAGACAGGCGACATTCGTCACCTGATCGAAAACCCCGGAATCCATGGCCTGAAGAATCCCCCTGGTGGCGTAAATTCTGGCCGGTACCAGCATGCCGGGCTTTTCAGAGATGGGAATTTCCCAGATCTCATCCGTGATCCGATGGACCGTCATGTCGGTATTGAGCTTCATATAAAGTGGGCGGGACTAGCGAGACACGCGCGACGGGTATACGACTGCTGCCATATCTTACGCTCGTCGCGCATCTCTCGCTAGTCCCGCATGTCTCGCAGGGTCAGACATCGAGGACCACGCGTACCTTCCATCGACCGCCTGTCTGCTTGAGGTCGTAGAGATGTTTCGTGACCCCTTTTACATCGGCGTGGAGTTCTTGCGTCAGATGATTCACCGGCGCGCCGATCAGACGCGCACGCAACAACCAGACCTCGCCATCCCGCGTCAGTGTGAGCGGCGCCTCTCGAAATACCACCCCTGCGGCGTCTTTCCAGTAGACCACCTCCGACAACCACTCAAACAACAGCGCCTCCGGGTCCACATCGTTCTGTTCAATCGCGCGCTCCCATCCACCCGACACCGTGGAAGGGTTCGCCATGCTTTCAATGAGAGCCTGCGTTGCGCCATAAAAGACCTCCTCGACCGACTCCCCTTCGGCTTCGAAGCCGATATCGGCCATGGCGATATCTTCAAGAAATCGAAAGGTCCAGGCCATAGGCATCAGGCCGGCGGTATGGCACGTCGCACGCGTCGGATAAAGGCCTGGAGTTGGCTGAGACCTGGAAGCGCATGTCCGAAGGGATTGGGAATTTTTCCTCTGAGGAACATCTTGATGCCCAGAGGCAGGATGCGCAAGAGGCCTCGTGGTGCGAACCCGACCACTTTCAGCGGCATGATCGCCTCGTTCAACCGCCCTTGCTGTTCGACTAAATCAGTAAAGCCGAGAATGTGACGCGCGCCGCCGGTTTTTGTTAACCCATAATCGAGCGAGGCCCGCCGCAACCGGATGATCGCTTCCATCGGCTTGACGTCTTTCGGACAGACCTCCACGCAAAAGTTACAGCGTGTGCAATCCCAGATTCCATGCTCAGGTTGGAGCGCCGAGAGTCTCGCTCGCGTTGCCGAAGGGGATTCTCGCGGGTCGGAGAGGAAACGATCGGCCTTCGCCAAGGCTGCAGGGCCGGCAAATCCCTTGGAAACTTCATGCACGGTACAAGCGGCGACGCAGGCGCCGCACATGATGCAGGCATCCACATTGTGGAACTGTGGATTGCCATGGTCTCGCGCCTGCGCAGGCACGCCCGCACGCACAGGCCGAGCCGCCGATACCAGCCAGGGATGCACGTCACGGATCTTCTCCCAGAACGACGTCATATCGACCACCAAGTCCTTGATCACCGGCAAGTGACGGAGCGGCGCAACCGTAATATGCCCGTGCCGTTCAAGTTCTTTGCGGAGGGAGGTGCGGCAGGCCAGTTTCTCGCTGCCGTTGATCGTCATCGCGCAGGAGCCACAAATTGCGGAGCGGCAGGAATAGCGAAGTGCCAGGCTCCCATCGCACTCGTGTTTGATACGAATGAGGGCATCGAGAACGGTCATCCCGCGCCCGACATCGAGCCGGATCTCTTGAGGATGGGGTGTGGAATCGACTTCGGGATTGAATCGTTGAATAGTGAAAGTAAGACGCATGGGCGGCGTTCAGCCTTCAGCAGTCAGCCATCAGCGAGCTGAAAGCTGATCGCTGAGAGCTCATGTCAGTCCAACTCGAACGTCTTAGGAGAGTTCGTCAGATTGCGGCAGCCGTCTTTCGTGACAAGCACCATGTCTTCAATCCGCACGGCGCCGAGACCGGGATAGTAGAGACCGGGTTCGACCGTAACGACGTGGCCTTCTTGGAGCAGGGACCCAGTGCGGCTGATGCGCGGCATCTCATGGATATCGAGTCCGACCCCATGGCCGGTACCGTGAAAGTAGCCCTGCATGCGCCCATTCACCAGTCCAGTTTGGTACCCTGCTTTCTCAAATCTGGTCAAGATGCCTTGATGAATCCTCTTTCCGTCCGCCCCGTCTTTGACTTTCGTAATGGCTTCTTCCTGCGCAGCTAAGACCGTCTGATAGAGCCGCTTCAGCTCGGGGCTCGGAGTCCCCCGCACCACGGTTCTGGACATATCGGCGAAATACCGGTTGGTGGCCGAACGAGGAAACACGTCGAAGATAATGCTGCGATGGGCCGGCAATGGTCCGCTACCCTCGTTATGGGGGTCGCAGGCCTGCTCTCCCCCGGCGACAATGGTATGCTGGGCAACACAATCGCTCTCCATCAATGCCACATTGATCAGCTTCTTTACTCGCTCCGACGTTAACGGTATCCCGTCGAACCAGAGTTGATCCTTATCGATCGAGGCCTGACGCAGCATGTCGTGGGCGGCCGCGACCGCCCGTTCGGTTGCACGCTGGGCGGCTTCGATATAGCGGACTTCTTCGGCGGTCTTCACCACACGCTGCTCGTAGAACGGGTCCTTTTTCGGATACAGCTGATACCCCAATGACTGAAACTTGAGGGCGTGGCCGAAAGGAAAGTTTGCCGGGACTAGGATCTTCGTAATGCCGGCTTCTCTCAAAAGAATATGGACCACCTCAACTGTGCCCGGCTCAGCAATGCCTTGCGTCTTGGCGCGCCCCTCCACCTCCGAATACGAGAGCACCCGATCGACGGACGATTGGCTCTTCGCCCGATCCATTTCCAGATCGCTCATGACCAGAATCCGCTCCCCCTTAATTTCCAAATAGATAAAGGGGTCCGGCGCGATAAACTTCGTGGCGTAATAGAGATTGGAATCGGTCTCGCTGGCAGCGATGAAGACGGTGGCACGGTGAGTGTGCGGAGTGGATGACGCCATAGTGAATGTTGGTCGGAATCTAGCACGGGGGGGGAGGTCGGTCAAGGGACGGCGAGAGCCGGCTCAGGCGCAGGTATGGTGTCCTTGACAGAACCTCTCTCCTCATCAGGCGTCATCAAATCGACCGGCAGCATCACCGTGTTCTTTAAAATATCGAAGGCCAGTTGCGCCAGACCCGTCATGCCGGTGGCAAACGACTTCATCGGCAGGTACGTCACCTCCGGATCCTCGATTGACCCTTTCACAGAGAACAATGCAGTGGCAAGGCCTTTGCGGTCACCGGCAAAGAGCCGCCCAAAGAGTGGAATCGTTTTCATGAATTGCGCGTACGACCCGAACGGACTGACGGCCCAGACCATATCGATTTGATCCGTCGGCAGATCATAGTTGCCGGCTGCGGTAATTTTGACGATTGGGCTATCGATAATCAGATTCTCGGTTTCAAAAAGCCCATTCCGCGCGACTACTGTCGCTGATATTTTGTTATAGGGCAGTCCATCTTTCTCCAAATCCACCTTCCCCTGCAGCACCGCCGGCAGATTCAGAATACTGATGATTTTCCAGACCGCCCGTTCCGGGGATTTGAAGATGCGACCATCTTCAAGCAACACTTCCATCTTTCCGTCCAACGTGGGATACAGCCCATGCGGGTTCTTTCCATGGCCACGGATCGTCCCCGTCACTCGAGCTTCACCCGTGATCACTCCCCCTTTCGGACCAAAGAATTTCAACACATCTTCCACCAACAAGCCCGTCGCCCGAACCGAGAGTTCCGCGTCGGCTGGCTGCTTGGGCGGCAGTTGCACCACAATACGCCCGGCGACTTCTCCATTGGTCGATTGGCCGGACACACGATCCAAATCGAGCACACCGTTTTGAATCATGACCCTGGCGGAGAGACTCCCAAATTTGAGATGTTTGTAACGCCCGCGCGCCATAAACACAGTTGCCTGAACCTTGCTGGTGGCTGCGAGGGTTTCCAGAAATTCTCGGGTCGGCGACCGTGCGCCTTTTGGGATGAGGAGATCGAGATCCATCTGATTGGACTCGATCTTCGCGGTAATCGTAGGTTTCGCTGCCCAGTTTCTGATCGTCCCTTCCAACATGACGTCACTGTCGAGTAGCCGAAACGACAACCGCTTGATATCCGCGCCGTTCTTCACAAAGTGGACCCGCAGATATAAGTCCTCGATCGGTCCCTCGGCGTCCTTTACATTCATGAGGCCATTGGTCAACGCGAGCCATCCCGTGATCTTCCAAGCTTTCCAATCCGGCCCCTTCCCTTTCATGTCGAGCGACAGTTCGATATTCCCCGCCTCAAACCCTCCTTTCGCAATCCATTCCGGCACACGGGACAACGACAATGTGCCGGTCGAAAGCGCCGCATCGATGGAAAATCGCTCACCAAATTGGATCTTACCTTTCACCGGCAATCGGAGCGGCGGCACGATGAGTTCAACTCTGTCGAGCAGGATCCCGGATCCCTGAGGAATCATCCCGGAAAACTCCACTGCCGCCTGGGCGCCGATCGGCTTTTCAACCAAACCGGGAACCGACACAACCGATTCGGTCAGTTCAACCTCACCCCGCACTCGCGGCGAGAGGGTCGGCCCGGTCAAGACCACGGCGCCATTGACCAAGCCGTCGATCGCCCCGGCGGGGATGGCATGTGAAGACAGCAACTTAGCCATGTGGCTCGCATCACCCTTGGCTCGAATCAAGAAATCCTGAAACACACTGCTACTGCCCCCCGTGATACCTCCACTAATCTGTAAGTCCAGATCTCCCAAACGTCCTGTTACCCCATCGAACATCGTTCCGCCTTCCGACAGCACGAACCGGCCCTGCACCCCGGTCAACCGTTCGGGCAATGACGGGTTGGTCAGACTGACTTGGCGAACAACGATTTCTCCCCCGGCAAAGGTGACACCACCCTGCTGGTCGAGCGGACCGACCATGCGAAACGTGAGAACGGCATCTCCTTCGACATCACGTGAAGCGGCCAACATACGCGACAGCTGTTCCGACTTAACGGTCTTCGCGAGATACTGCACCAGATCTGCGGCGGTCATCGTCCCGGTAATGTCCCATTCGAGCCAGGGCCCAGTCTCCAAGAAGGAGACGAGCGCCTTGCTCTCGCTCATATGAATCGTGCCATAGAGTCCGCTCAGATTTGACACCCTGAGACGGCCCGCTTCCACTAATACCACCGCCGTCAAATCCTTGGCAGGAATCCGGTTTTGTCCGATCAGGGCTTGCCCCTGTTTCACACGAAATTCTCCCGTCAACGACAGCGGCGGCCCTGCCGTCGACGATCCCGTGACGGTCGCAGAGACCACCTCCAATAGCCCGTCGATCTCACGACTCTGAATAATCCCCGGTAATCGAGAATGCACCCACTCGGGCGGCACGGTGGTGAGCAGCTGGCTTAATTGGACCGGGGAAGACGCAAAGGTGACCGCAAACGTGCGCTGAGGCGTCAGCAGCCCGGAGAGACTCGCTTGACCTGTGAGCTTCAACTGCTGGAGATCTGCGGACAAGTCGGACAAGACCACATCATAGCCCGCAACACCAGGCACAGCCCGGACATGACTACGCACAGTGACAGTGCCCTGTAACTGATCCGGAACCGGGCGAGGCCCGAAAAAATCTGCCAACTCCCGAAGATTAAGAGCGGTCGCCTCGAGTGTGCCGTCGAATTGGAGGGTGACCGGCAAACCAGAGGAATCGTCGATCGCCAACGGCTGCCGCTGAGCGGCGCTGATTGTCCCGCCCAGAGAAATGGAGGAGAGCCCCTTGTCGCCTGCATGACCCGCAGAGACACGCAGATCCGCCTGTCCCCGCTCTGCTCTCACGACCAGCGATGCCTCCATCGACTCTAACGTCATCGATCGTGTCCCATCTTGACGTGCGTCGTCGATGATCAGCACCTTTCCGTTCACCAGCGTCGCTTCACGGATGCGGAAAATCCGGCTGAGCGTCTGGACAGCGTCCTGATCGGCTTCCCCCCCATGGACGACCTGATCGAGAAAATTCCAGTGCCCGCTACGATCACGCCGAACCGTCAAGGTCGGTTCTTCGATGAGCAACCGCTTCCCCACGACCTGCTTGCGCAACAGCGGGAGAAACCGCAAGACCAATTCCAGCTTCTTGGCCGATAACAGGACGTCATCGGAATTTCGATCGTGAATCGCGACCTGCGTCAGTTCCAATCGGATGCGAGGAAATAAGACCAGCTTGATGCGGTGGACGTCGATCTTGCGCCCGATACTCTGCTCCAGTTGCTGGAGGAAAAAATCTTTGACGTAATCACCCCCGGTCAGGTAGGTCGAAAAGATAAAGACCGCGCCCCCGCCGATCAGCAGAATGGCAATCAGCGCGACAGCGACACGAGTTCGAACCACTCCTGCTCCCTGGGTTGATTATTCTCGGCAGGTAAACCGCATCAGTTCTACGAGTACGTCATCTTACCGAATCACTCATATGAAATCTACGAAGTCAGTGTCTTCACAGGGAATTTTCCGCTTCTCCTATTCAACATTCAGCAGGATGAGGCCCGTGCCCGCGCAAGGGCAACGACAGGATAAGCGAGATTGGCAGGATGCTCAAACTGGTTTGTTTAATTGATTTGGTTTATCTGATGATTAGTCTGGTTCAACCAAATAAACAAGACAAACCGCATAACGGTCTTCTTACGCTGGCGGATTTTTTCAGCGTCCTTCCAAGGACGCGATCGGGCTGGAGCTTACTTTCGTCAGATCGATCACGAGTTCGTCATCGGTGTTGGCCAACAACGTATCCCAGAGACTATGCCGCTGTGTGACGGTCGCCTCGCCTGGCTCAAAGAACAAGTCGAATCCTTTGGCGGCCGTCGGTCGCATGGGATAGCGCCGATCATAGATCATCCCATACGTTGGAATGCCGTAGAGGACCTGCCAATTGCCCAAAATGAAATGCAGCTCAGTGTCATGGACGTACAGTCCTCCCGTGGTGATGATACGCTTGACGGATGTTTGCGGCTGACTGAGATAAAACGTCACGCGTTCGTCCTGTCTGGCTTCGGCAAGGGCCTCTGCGATCTGCTGAGACAAGAGCGCCAGTTCCTCAGGACGAAATGCCGGCACCAACGGCGCCTCGCCCTGCAACCATCTCTGTAGCCAGATCCGGTGCTCTTTGACCGAGATACCGCCAAGGATGCGAGAAACATCCTCGACACGCATGACCTTCGGATGCAGATGCTGGCTGGGAGGCCACTCCGGTAGGACGGAACCATCCGCCTCCAGTCGAACATAGTTCACAGGATCTTCATAGACCGCGCGATACGGCACGATGGGAATCGCGCAGCCGACGAACAGGGCGCACAGGAACGTCACGCGTGAAGCGTGAAGCGTGAAGCGCAATAAAGAAACAGGCAATGTCATTGAGATTCGGTCTCCATACGCTTCACGAACGACGCTTCACGTTAGTCGGTTACTGTGACCGTCATCTCGACTCGTTCGAGGGGATTGTCCCGACCGTCACGCTTCATACCGACCACCTTATCCGCCACGTCCATCCCGCTGACCACTTCGCCGAATGCCGTGTACTGCCAATCGAGAAAGTTTGCATCCGCGACACAGATAAAAAACTGGGAGCCTGCGCTGTCCGGGTCGTTCGAGCGCGCCATGGAGAGCACCCCGCGCTTGTGCGGCTTGCTGTTAAATTCAGCTTTGACCCTATGACCCGGTCCCCCCATGCCGTGTGACGCACGGTCAGGATTCTTGCTGTTGGGATCGCCGCCCTGGATCATGAAACCAGGAATGACCCGATGAAACGTCGTGCCGTTATAGAAGCCTTCCTGGGCTAACTTCGTAAAGTTCTTCACATGACCTGGGGCCACATCATGAAACAATCGCAACACAATCTCGCCCAATGGCGTTCCCTTGCTGCTGACGGAAATGGTGGCTCGTGTTTTTTCAGTCGGTTCTGACATCGTCCTCTACCCTTTCTTGGTTAGCGAAAACGGAAGGGGGCCGGAGCCTCCCCTCCCTCAAGACCCTGATTGATAGGGTTCCAGGTCCGTCCGTCGTCGTCGCTTCGGAATGCCCCGTCGCTCGTACCGGCATAGAACACTCCGGCTCCGGACTCGATCAAGACTTGGATAGCCATACTCGTTAACCCCTTATTGAGCGGCACCCACTGACGCCCCTTGTCAGTCGTTTTGAAAATACCGTGCCCCGTCGCCACAAAAAGCCCCCGGCTGTTGAATAGAATCCCACGAATCGAATCGTTCGGGAGCGCCCGGCTAATGGGCCGCCAGGTTACGCCCCCATCGACACTGCAAAAGACACCTCCATCGAACGTACCGGCATAGATGCC
>CBDDRH010000151.1:0-5720 GCA_965233025.1 uncultured bacterium | reverse complement strand
CGGCGTTCCGGACTACGCCTGCTTCTCTTGGTCGGGGCTTTTCGCGCCGGCCGGAACGCCTGCCGAGATCGTCGCCAAGCTCAACTCGGAGGTCGGCGCAATGCTTCAGGTGCCGGAGGTGCGGGAGCGCATAGCCCCGGGTGGCACGGGCGAAATCCTTGCCGGGGCTCCGGCTGCGCTGGCGGCCCTGCAGAAACGGGAGATCGCCACTTGGACGGACGTGGTCCGCCGGACCGGCCTGAAGGCGGAGTGAGCCGGCTAGACAGAATGGCTTTCGTTCGAGTGCAGGCGGTCCGCCTCCGCGCTAACGTGGGTTGCGCGATGGGCGCGCAGAGCCACAGGTTTGGCACGGTGGCGCAAACACACTGAACGGAGGCGGACCATGGAAAAGTCTAGCAAGGTTTATGTGGGGATGGACGTGCACAAGGAGTCGATCGATGTGACGCTGGCCGAGGAAGGCGGCGAGGTGCGTCGGTTGGGGCAGATCGGCGGGGACCGAGTGTCGCTGATGAAGATGGTGAGGAAACAGCAGTCCAGGGGCGGGGAGCGGGTGTTCGTCTACGAGGCGGGGCCGTGCGGGCTCTGGATCTATCGCGAGCTCGCGGCGCTCGGTGAGCGCTGCATGGTGGTGTCGCCCGCGCTGGTCCCCAAGCGCGCCGGGGACCATGTGAAGACCGACCGTCGCGACAGCGAGCGGCTGGCGAGCCTTGCGCGGGCGGGGGAGCTCGAGGCGATCCACGTGCCCGACATCCGGGATGAGGCGATCCGGGATCTGGTGCGCGGGCGCGACGATGCGGTGATCGCGCAGCGGCGCGTGCGCCAGCAGCTGAAGGCGCTGCTTTTAAGGAACGACATCCGCTACGTGGGCAACGCCTTCGGAACACTCGCACCGCGGCCATCGAGCGCAAGGCCGCGTAACATGCAAATCCGGAGCCGCTACCTCGCAGGGCGGCCAGGGCGACTTGCGCCTTGAACGCCGGGGTGTGCGTGCGGCGGGTGCGCCGCGCTGATTTCTTGACCATCGAAACTCCTGTTGCCAAACCGCCTTCGGCCCGGCTTCATGCCCGGAGTTTCCACCTAAAGCACTGTTCAGATTTGCGGCGCCACTTCTCTTACTGCGGCTTGATGCCTATTCGCTTCACGATTATGCCGTTCTGTCGGTACTCTTCGTCCACGAATTTGCGCACGTCGGACAACGCTGTTGGCGTCGGATCTATTCCGAGGTCGTTAAACCTCTGTTTGACAGAAGGCATCTCCAAGACAGTCGCGATGTCGGCATTCAGTTTTTCAGCAATCCAGGCGGGCGTCCCTTTATGCGCTAAAACAGCCGTCCAAGTGCTATGGTTCATCTGCGGCCCACCCGACTCCAGTGACGTTGGAACCGTCGGCGTGCGCGGATCGCGCCGTTCCGACAAAATAGCCAGCGCACGAAGTTTGTTGACTTTAAGAAGGCCTGAGATGGCAGCTAGATTCCAGGCGGCTAGAGTCACATCCTGACTGATGGTGGCCTGCATCATCTGAGAGGCCTCCTTGAACTGAATCGCGAAAAGCTTTGTGTCGGTGAGACTTGCGAAACTCTCTGCAGCGATCTGCTGAGGACTGCCGACGAAGAGGGAGCCATAGTTCATTTTTGTTGGGTTCGCGCGAGCGAACTTTACGACTTCGCCCAAGCTTTTGAAAGGGCTGTCCGCCGAGACTACGAAATAGAGTGGCGCCTTAAGTATCAACGAAATAGGTCGAAAGTCCATCGCTGAGTCATAGCCCAGATTCTTAACCAGATGCGGGGAAATGGTCAGATGTCCCGTGCCCGCAAGCAATAAGGTGTGTCCATCGGGGGGGGAACTCATAAGAGCCCTTACTGCCAGACTTCCATTGGCTCCGGGTTTAGAGTCTATGATAACGGGTTGATTCCAGAGTTTGCCGAGCTCTGCGCTGACGATTCGCATCGAGACATCGGGGGTCCCGCCAGGTGGATATGGGCTCACTATGCGGACTTGGTTCGTCGGATACTCCTGCGCGAATGAAGGAGCAATTGCACAAGCGAGACTCACTGCTACTACCGCGATACGATTAAGGTAGTTCATCTTCATCCTTTTCATAGATATAGGCGGTCAGATTACGCCGTCACTGGCCAGTTGCTTGCGGGCATCGACTCCGAGTCCAATAGCCTCGTATATTTCGGCATTGTTCTCACCGATAGAGCGGCCCGTACTACGCACGGAAACGGGATCTTCAATAAACCTTGGCACTATCCCTTGCATGCGGACTTTGCCGAAGTCATCGTCCGATACTGTGACAATCGCCTCTCGATCAATCATTTGCGGATCTGCAATGATCTGGTCGACCGAATAAACTGGTGAGATGGTCCCGCCAGCAAGCGTAAAGCGCTCCAGAATCTCCTGCAGGGAGTGCTTCTGACACCAGTCTTCAAAAATCCGTTCCACAGCAGCTGCGTTCTTCACGCGAAGCTCGTTCGTCCGGAACCGAGGGTCATCAATCAGATCCTCCCGGCCTATTGCGCGGCAGTTGTTCGCAAAGATGCTGTTGACGCCTCCGGTCAGTGAGACCCAATGCCCATCCATCGATTTGTAGACATCAGTCGGTGCCGAGTATTGAGTGGCGTTCCCGGCGCGTTCTCTGATTTTTCCCAGTTGGTCGTATTCAATCACGAGAAAATCCAGCAGGCGCAAAGTGGCCTCGGTCAGCGACAAATCAATTTCCTCACCCTTTGCTGCCTCATTACCTTTACGCTTGAGCAATGCGCTAACTACGCTTAGAGCACCGAACAATCCCCCAACTGCGTCACCGATGGGGTAACCAGGGTGCATCGGCTTGCCAGCAGGGTCTCCCGAGATGTAGGCAAGCCCACCCATCGCTTCGAAGGTTCTCGCCAAACCAGGTCGGCTTGCGTACGGACCGGTCTGTCCGAAGGCCGTGGCTCGCAAAATAACGAGTCTTGGATTGATTTTCCACAGCACTTCTTTTGTCAGCCCCCACTTGTCGAGTGTTCCCGGACGGAAATTCTCTATTAATACGTCAAAGTCCCCTAGCAGCCGCTTGAATATGGCAAGTCCCTCCGGCTTGCGGATGTCGAGACTGATGAAGCGCTTGTTGCGATTGACAACCTTCCACAGGAGAGATTTTCCGTCCTTAATTGGAGGAAGTGACCGAAGCCCGTCGCCCACTCCGGGCAACTCTGCC
This sequence comes from uncultured bacterium, assembly GCA_965233025.1. Taxonomy (GTDB): domain Bacteria; phylum Nitrospirota; class Nitrospiria; order Nitrospirales; family Nitrospiraceae; genus Palsa-1315. The sequence goes on along the minus strand of CBDDRH010000151.1, from coordinate 2,519 downwards.
TTGACAACATCTGCTCCGTAGTCGGCAAGAAGTGTTGCAGCGAATGGTCCGGCAATGATCGTAGCCAGATCCAAGATTCTGACGCCCTCCAACGGACCGCCCATGATTTGTCTCCTGTGTATGGTTTACGCCATACTTCCTCAGGGACAGCAGCAGGCATGACGAAGCTCTCAGTACGCCTTACTTCGTCGAGGTTCTTGACCAAGCAGAAAGATCCAGGAATTCTCAGGAACTCCTACTTGGACGAGACCAAGACCGGTCGTTCCGTGGACCTGCCGCTTCCCCGCTTTTCCCATCGCCTGCAAGGCACCTTCTTTGATATGCCCCATGCCATGCATCCGCCCTTCACCAAGGCTGCCGCCGAACGTGTTCACGGGAAGCGCGCCGCCAATCGAGATACCGCCGTCTCGAATCAGTTCAAAGGCACTTCCTTCATCACAGAACCCTAGTTTCTCCAGCCAATAGGGAACAAATGACGAGTAGCCGTCGTACAGCTGAACGGTACCTAGGTCGCGTCTGTGCAGTCCAAGACTTTCCAGAAGCCCGGTAAGTCCATCCTGCATGCAGTGGCCGATCACGTGTGCCGTGGGCTTCTTTAAGGCACGCGCCACTGAATCCGAGACCACAACGAGCGCCATAGCGCCACAAACCGGAATGTCACAGTCATAAACAGAGAATGGCTCGCATATCCACCGGCCCTCAAGGTACTCATCCAGGCTCAGTGTCTTATCTCGCCAATATGCCTGCGGGTTCAGAGATGCGTGCTTTCGTGCCGCACTGATAATCTCGTAAAGATCGCTTCTCATAACACCGTAGTCGTGCATGTAGCGCTGAAGCCAGAAGGCTCGGTTGTAGCCACGCGGGAGACCATAGGGAACGGTGTATTGATAAGTTCCACCAACCAAATTGGAGGGAACCGATGCATACGCGTGGCGAGCGTCGTGATACAAACCCCGAATCAGCAGAACGCACTCGCACTGACCTGACTTCACCGCCTGAACAGCAGCTGCAAGCATGCTGCCCGCCATCAGTTGCGTGTCAATTGCAAATCGCAACTTTCTGAGGCCGAGCGAGTCCTGAGCGGTTAGCAGCGAGAAATCGTCAACGCCATCATCACGAATAGCCGCGAGACTAGGGCTCGTTGAGCAAGTAATTAGGCCATCAACATCATCTGGAGACAGGCCTGCGTCAGCCAAAGCCGCAAGAGTGGCGTCAAGTGCAAAACGAAGCACCGTGTCTTGAGAGCTTCGAACAATGTCAGATGCACCTGTACCAGCGATTGATGCCTGGCTCATGGTGCGGCTCTCTGCAGAGGACTTACGCTGCATCGCGCGAATTGTGGCACCACTGATCCATCTGCACGAGACTCATAAACAGTTTCTACCTGCTGACCGATTTCGACTTCGCCGATCGGGCAATCAAGCAGGTTTCCAATCATCATCAAATTCGGCTGCTCTTCAATTGCGACCTGAACGACTACGTAGGGCGTCTCGAACCCTTCGATCGCAGACACATGCATCACAACAAAAGAATTGATCAATCCGCGACCGCTGACCTCAATCCAGACCAAATGGGTTGAAAGGCAATGCTTGCATCTAGGCCGTGGGGGGAAGTTGATCATTCCGCAACTCAAGCACTGAGGGAGAGCCCGACGCTTTTCAGCCGCAGCCTGCCAATACTTCCTACTATCAGCATCGACGCGGGGCGATGGTCTAACCAGGGACGGCATGGCTCAGCCTTCCGGCGGCGTCGAATAGTCAACGGCGCCTTCGGGCTTTATTACATTTTCAAAGTCGCCATTCCACGGCTCACCAGCTTTCAGGTGCATGGCAACAGCGCGAATATCAAACTTCAATGGATGGATCGCGCGCAATCCCCGGGGACTTCGCGCCTCTTCTCGTAGGCTTGCGCTGCTTGTGGATCGCTCTACGGGACTCATCTGCGATCAGACGATCACGCTCACGGGCTTCTACTCCAAAGAGGATTACCCCGAACCGCTGCGCCGCATTCGATTCAAGACCGACGAGGGCAAGACGCTGGTGTTTCTCACCAACAACTTCACGTTGCCGGACAATTCTTATCGGATGCCACTGCGAGAACCAGTCTAGAGCGCGGATTGAGCTCCAACAAGATTGACTATCGAATCAACCATGATGAACCACCCCGCCTCCTGAACCATCCCGGCTTTCGTGGAGACCGTTTGGTGTGAGTCAGACCGGCATGGTCTGCTGAATTCGGCTATTGGATTCTCCTTTCTTCAAGCTGTTTATCCGCGTAGACCTCGTGCGACTTGATGATCGAGTCGCGTTCGGGGTTATCTGGCACTCGAGCATCGCCCATTCACTCACCGTGCCCTGTGGGCAGGATCAACTCGCCTCCGTTGACAATGAAAGCCATATCAACGGCCGCTGTTCATTCCGTCGCCGGCCAATAGGCGAAGCCAAGCCCGGTCTTGGTGTGGTGGGCCGGAATGTAGTCGACGATGGTCGCCGGCCGCTGGCAGGCCCCGGCGGCCACGA
>CBDDRH010000150.1:0-4910 GCA_965233025.1 uncultured bacterium | reverse complement strand
TCACGAAGGCAATGTCGGACAGGCTCCTAGCGAATCCCCGCTTGGCGCAGCAACTAGTTCCGTTCCGACGTATCGTCGAACGGAACGTCGAGCAGGCTGCGCCACCCGTAAGCACGGGCCTCGGCGCTTCGCTATCGCAAGACCCCAACAGGGCTCTGATGCCCGCAGCAGCAGTCACGACTGTCCTTGAGAGAATAGAACGAGCGAGCTTGGAGGGGGCATAATAGTAGAATTATGCTCGCCCGATGATCGATTTCCTCTCACCTGTTTCTTCTCGTAGCATAACGGTTATGTCCGATGATGAGGTAGAAGGGAGAATACTTTACGGTATGGAATGATGGTGCTACTATGTCACCACATTGTAGTACTAGCCACGGAGGTGCGCAGATGGTGAAGAAGTTGACGAAGCACGGGAACAGTTTGGCCCTCGTGCTCGATCGCGGAGTCCTCGACCTCTTGGAAATCGATGCCGACACGCCACTCAACATCAAGACAGACGGGAAGTGTCTCATCGTCACTCCGGCTCAAACTCCCGCGCGGCAGAAGAAGTTCCAGGCGGCGTTGGAGGAAGGGAATCGACGATATGGGAAGATGCTAAAAAGGCTGGCCTAGCAATGGCTAGCCCGCTGTTTCTCTCTGTCGAAGATGTCATTGAGATCCATGCCGACCAAATTCAGCGATATGGGGGGAGTCTTGGTATTCGCGATGTTGAACTGCTGCATTCCGCACTCGGAATGCCCCAAGCCGGGTTTGGAGACCAATATCTTCATGCCGACCTGTTTGAAATGGCCGCTGCCTATTTCTATCACATCGTTCAAAATCATCCCTTTATCGATGGTAACAAGCGAACGGGAGCAATGGCAGCGTTCGTATTCTTGAAACTAAATGGCTTCACGCTTGTAGCCGGCGAATCGGTGTTTGAAACACTCGTTTTACAGGCTGCCCAAGGCCAAGTTGGGAAAGACGCCATCGCAGAGTTCTTTCGAGAAAACATCAAGTCATAACCCTTCAGTGTCACCGTCGCGCTGCTTTGCCTCCTTGCTCCTAAACCGCGAGACCAAATGAGGAGAGAGGCGGTTTGGCAGTCCTCCTGCTCCCGGAACGCGCACGATCGGAATGTGCTCGTCCGATGCGCGCAGTAAAGGGCAGCCTGGCCGCTCCTCTTAAGAGCGGTATGGGAAATTGGGGACTCTTGGATGGCCACCCACGTTGGTCCAGTGCTCCCAGAACAGAGGAGGGGATGGAGCCTGATGATCTTCTGTGCTCGCGCAACGCGCGGCCTCAGAAGGCCCTCGTTGGACGCGCGCAGTGGAAGATCAATCAGACCCCATCCCTTGAAGAGGCAACGAGCAAGCTTGGAGGAGCTATTAGAGTTGGTCATTGGCGGCAACGATCCTTCACGAGCGATTTGGTTTGATAGGGAAGGACTTCTGCTGCGTGCGTCAGTAGCCCTGCCCATCGCTGTGAGAGTAAGTTGCGAACACGCTAGGAGGGGAAAGAACGAGCAATATCGGTGCGAGCATTTATAGTTACTGGCGATTCGCATCAGCAATCTCATGGTGGAGTGGATATGAGTAAGCCAGTTAGGTTGCTAGAAGAAACTGTCCTCTAGTCCCTGAGATGCAGTTTGGCTTTGCGGGAAAGAGAGAGGGCCTTCGCTTGCCTCTGCACGTCATCTTCTGGCCACATCTCGATATTCCCATGTCGATAGTGGGGGTGTGGGTGCGGAACCACGAGCAGATCTTCGTCTGTAATAGCTTGTGCAGAGATATCCGCTCGCCCAAGAACAGGCAATTGCTGAGCGTGCCGCTTCGAGACGTACTCATCACCGATCGTCCAGATTTCATGTTCCTGGCAACCGCCGGTTCTATAAACAGAGGTTCTGCGAGTTGGACGAATAAGAGGTTTTGATGGTGCAGGCTTGAAGGCCTGCGGGCTGACATGGTCCGTTTTGGCGCTAAACCAATCGGGATTGGTCATGTAGCGGGTAATCCGCTCTTGCGGGTCAACTTCCTGCGAAAGTAAGTCTGACATTTGGGAAATACTGCGAAAGCAAACTCAACAAGGAATCTGGCCAGCCATCAGACAGTGGGGCTTTCCCGTACTGGCTATGCTCATTGGAAGTCATAGCTGCCCAGATAATCAGGTCAGGTCTCGGTGTCACGGATATGATTCGTTTACGGACATCATTCCATTCCATAGAGATCTCGCCTTCAGGAGATGGAATAAGATCCGGCGGAGAGATAGATTCTGGAAGGAGATAGAGAAGTTGCAGTGTTCTGACAACTGCCTCCCTCGTAATGGGTTCTGCATCATATCCGTCCCAGCCGGCTTCCGAAGAACGTTTGCCTATCACCATGGTTTGATCGTAAAGAAGGCGTTTCCATCCAAGTGAAAGTGGTTCGTTGGCGTGATCATGAGCCCAAGATAGGACACTACGGAGCTTAATTGATTCCTGACTGAGCCCAGGTTCGATGCGCTGAAGAGGGAGTGTTCTGACAGCGAGTGTTCTACTCATTTGATTGGCTCAAAAAGGGCTTTCGCTTTTGGATGGAGACTGGCTTCAAATATATCATTCTTTATATCACGAAATTGGTCAAGCAAACGCCACATTGATTCGCCATCATAGGGGAATGCTTCGGAACAAAATACATCAATGTCGAGTAGTACTGCTACAGCACCTTGTGGTTTCTCTTGGGAGGGAGCTTGCGTGATTGTGGCTCTAGCTTTTAGCTCAGGAATGGCAAGAGTCACACGACTAAGAAAATCGTGTAGATCCTGATATGTACATTCCTTAGGAGCATTCGGTGGTGCTGTAAAGTAGTCGTTCAATTCTACAATAGGAGCATGTATTACAATTTGATTGATGTACCTGACCGCAAGCCGTTTCGTCTCTGTAATACCAAGCGTTGTGGCATATAACTCCCACGCTGACTTAGCTTCTCCGCACAATTCAGCCCAGCCTGGCCAACTTTCTCTGTGATCCGGTTTCAAGAAATTGCAGGTGAAGCCATCAAGTCGATATTGAATGATTCTCTTTTTGTCTTCCGACTCATAAGAATATCCCACTACCCCGTGAGTTTTCTGAGAGGATAGCAAGGTGTTCTCTTTTACCTCAAACATCCCTTCCCACCTCTGTTGCGGTTTCTTCCCAGGGTATTTGGCAATTAACTTGTCATGTAAAGATTCTAAAATACCGAGTTTGTCTACTGGGAGGTGATTGATACGAATGTCTATTAGTGCTTCACGAACAGGCGGCATTCTATAGGCGGGTGCTTTCAGCATGGGGCTACTATAGTGATTGATCACCTCGAAGACAATATACGGCCATTAATTTGACTTATAGGCTCATCTCGGGAACAAGAGATGTGCTAGGGGTCTCATTCTGCCGTTTTGTGCTAGGATGCCGCGCATGAAAGCAGCTGTGACTCTGCTCTGGGTGCTGCTCTCCATCCTTGGTTCGGTTGCGCTCGCCTTTGTTGTCGGTCTCGTCAATCCACAGGAAAAAGTGAATGGGCTCTGGCTCGTCGTGGCGGCGGCTTGCATTTATGTGCTGGCGTTTCGGTTCTATGGTCGTTGGATTTCGCGGCGGGTTGTTGAGCTGAACGATCAGCGCGTGACGCCGGCTGTGCGGTTGAACGACGGCGTCAATTTTCATCCCACCAATAAGTACGTGTTGTTCGGCCATCACTTCGCGGCGATTGCCGGGGCGGGGCCGTTGCTGGGACCGGTGTTGGCGGCGCAGTTCGGATTCTTGCCGGGTTTTCTCTGGCTGGTGATCGGGGCGGTCTTGGCGGGGGCGGTGCAGGACTTCATTATCCTGGTTGCGTCGATGCGGAGAAACGGCCGCTCGCTTCCTGAAATTGCGCGAGATGAACTGGGCCTCGTCACCGGTACGGCGACGGCGGTGGCGGTATTGTTCATTGTGATTGTAGCGCTGGCGGGACTGGGTTTTGCCGTTGTGAATGCGCTCTACCGCAATGCCTGGGGTACCTTCACGATTGCGATGACGATTCCCATCGGTTTCATCATGGGCTTCTATCTTCAGAAGTTCCGGCCTGGTCAGGTGGCGGAAGTTTCGCTGCTCGGTGTGGTGCTGTTGGTTGCGGTTGTGATTTTTGGGCGGGTGGTCGCGCAATCTTCGGTGGCAGGCTGGTTTGAGTTGGAGCGCACGACGTTGGTGTGGGGACTGGCTGGTTATGGATTTCTCGCGTCTGTCCTGCCCGGCTGGATGTTGCTGGTGCCGCGCGGGTATCTCTCTACCTTTATGAAACTCGGGGTGGTGGCGTTGCTGGGGGTGGGAGTGATTCTCATGGCGCCGACGATCGAGATGCCGCGCGTCACGATATTTGCGAGCGGCGGCGGACCGATTATTCCAGGCACGCTCTTTCCCTTTCTCTTTATCACGATTGCTTGCGGAGCAATCTCAGGCTTTCATTCGCTGGTCTCTTCAGGGACCACGCCGAAGATGATCGAGCAGGAGTCCCAGGCCACAGTCGGCTATGGGGCGATGTTGCTGGAAAGTTTTGTCGGTGTGATGGCGCTGATTGCGGCCTCGGTCTTAATCCCCGGCGACTATCTGGCGATCAATACGATGCTCTCGCCTGATGCGCTGGCTGCGATGGGCTTTCCTGTCTCGCAGATTCAGGAGCTCTCGCGACTCGTTGAGGTGGATGTGACGGGCCGGCCTGGCGGGGCCGTGTCGCTCGCGGTCGGCATGGCGGCGATTTTTTCCGCGCTCCCCGGTATGGCCGGATTGATGGCCTACTGGTACCAGTTTGCGTTGGTGTTTGAGGCGTTGTTTATTTTGACGACGATCGATACAGGCACGCGCGTGGGCCGCTATCTCATCCAGGAAATGGGCGGGAGTTTCTATCCTCCATTGCGACAGATGAATTGGTGGCCTGGGG
>CBDDRH010000149.1:0-4904 GCA_965233025.1 uncultured bacterium | reverse complement strand
TGAAACCACGTTCTCCACCGGTCCGTATAAACTGGGTCATGCTATACAGACAGGAAAACAACATATTCATGACAGAACAGCCAGTTGCGTCATGTGAGACGCAACTTGCGCGTCCGTGGATATACGGACAATATTGCCCGTATATTATCTGTTATGTTTTTCTGAGGATGAGTCATGGGTCGCGCTGAAGAGACAATCACCGAGAACAAGACAAAAGGTAACGCGGTCAAGGTTATGTGCGCGGAATGCAACAGGCAAACGAAGCACATCGTACTTGCATCCGTCGACAAGGTAGGTAATGAACAGTACGACCAAGACATATGGATAAGCTGGGAGGACAACTACCAAATCGCCCAGTGCCAAGGTTGTGTGACGATCTCATTTCGTCACCTGGACTGGTTCTCGAAACATCAGGACTTCGACTCAAGCGGCCATACAGAACGGATATACCCAAAGCGAGACGCGAACTCTATACAAACAAAAGAGTTTTTGAATGTGCCCAATACGCTTAGGCGGATATACAGAGAATCAATCGAGGCATTCAATACCGAGTGTTATACGCTGTGTGCGGCTGGGTTGCGGGGGATCGTCGAAGGTATTTGTGCGGACCAATCGGTCACGGACGGACCGGTTGAAATTTCCGCGAGTGGTGGAGGTGCGCAAGTAGTTCGAAAGAGCAACCTTGAAGGCAAGATATACGGTCTTTGCGAGAAAGGCATCCTGACAAAATCAAGTGCTGACACACTCCATGAGCACCGCTACCTTGGCAATGAGGCAGTTCATGAGCTCACGCAGCCATCCAATGCCGAACTTACATTAGCAATCCAGATTATCGAACACACCCTAGAGCAACTCTACGAAATTCCAGAAAAGGCTCTGGAGCTAAAACAGAAAATGGCCCGCAGAAAGGGAAAAACATAACTATGCCTTCCACCGGACGCGCAAAGACGGCGCGCCGGTGAAGGCGGCGTTGGCCACAAAATGATGCATAAGCCATACGATATCTTTATATCCTACGCAACTGAGGATGAGACGTATGCTCAGGAATTGGAGAGGTCTCTGCGGTTTCTCGGATTCAAGATATGGTTTGCGCCGCTAACACTTCAGGTTGGCGACAAGCTTTTGGATTCGATCAATGCTGGATTAATGGCCTCGGAATATGGCTTGGTTGTCGTTTCGGCCGGTTACATATCTAAGTCTTGGACTAGGTATGAGTTGGATGTCTTACATCGTCAGCACATTGAAAGCGATAAACGGCTTTTTCCGCTCTGGCATGGTGTGGGAAAAGAGCAAATCGACCAATGGAACCCAGGTCTGTCAGGTATCGTTGCTCTGAAAAGCTCGGAAGATACATCGTCAATCGCGGAGAAGATTGCAAAGGTGATATCCCAAAACGCTCCTATCCGTGGGATCACTCCAAGTTACGAGAATCCGCAATGGCGGTTTCTTCAGGGGCGAGGCGAATTGCTTGCAAATAGCCTCGATGGTGGCGCGTTCAATATTTTCGAAGCTTCCGAATTCCCTGATAGGCATTTTCCGCTTTATATTTACGATAGACTTTATTCCCGGAGAGATATCGTTATCGAGGTCGCTAAAGTTCTTTCGTATCGGAGTTACGACGAAATGCGCCTTTCAGAAGAACGACGAGAAAGATTGATTAAGCTCTGCAAGAGCTTTGGCTATGACATCGAAGCCCCAGGCTTCGATCCAGCAATAATTGGCTAATAATGCCTTTCAGCCGACGCAGTCGCTATCGCTCCTGCTCGGCTGAAGGCTGGTGTTGGGCCCTTAGACCGTTGAGATGCCAGACGTCTAGTCGCACTAAGTTAAAATATCAGTCGTTACCGTAGCGGAGGGCAACGGCGTCTGACAACGCGGAGGTCCAAGCTTCATCGATTTGGGCTCGTAGCCGCCGAACCCAAGAAAAAGGAGACGCCAGAATGGTGACGAGAACCGCACAGGAGTGGGAAGATCGCTTCCGCTCATGGGCTGGTGGTCCCGGTGATACCGAGCTAGAGCGCTGCGAAAATGCAGAGCGGATGATCCGCAAAGCGATTGATAACAGTGCGACGCTAAAGGCTCTCAACATCGAAGTCTTCGCTCAGGGCTCGTTTCGGAACATTACCAATATCTCTCAGGAAAGTGACGTTGACGTATCTGTTTGTCTTAGGCAGGCCATGTTCTATGAGTTGCCTGACAACACGACTCTCGCGGACTTCAACATTGAGCCCACCGACATCGAGTATGAGTCATACAGGCAGGCGGTCACTGCTGCGTTGATTGCGTATTTTGGGAAGGACGGCGTAACGGTGGGAAACAAGGCCATTCGGATCCACTCGAATACGTATCGCGTGGACGCCGATGTAGTTCCCAACTGGGAGTTTCGTCAGTACTTCGACGCTGCGAACCCAACGAACTACAGAGCTGGAGTTAGGTTTTGGTCCGTCGACGGGATGACGATAACGAACTACCCTAAGCAGCACATCGAAAAAGGTATCGAGAAGAATGGCCGTACCAGTAAGCGATTCAAGCGCATGGCGCGAATTCTCAAGACCCTTCAGGTGGAAATGCTGGACGAGGGGATCATCAAGAACAGACTTCCTTCATTCTTGATCGAGAGCCTTGTCTACAATGTACCCGATGATCAATTTGGTTCGTCGAGCTATCGAATCGATGTGAGGGCTGTTTTGGCGCATGTGTTTAACAACACGCGACCAATGGATGATTGTTCAATGTGGGTAGAGGTCAACGACGTCAAGTATCTATTTCACTCGACACAGCCTTGGACGAAAGAGCAGGCTCACGCGTTCGTGAGCGCAGCATGGGACTACCTCAGCTTCGACTAAGTAGGCTTGGAACGAATCAGGTGAACCGTTCCATATGTCTGACGGTCGCGCCCCGTATAGTAGTCCCCGATCAGCGTACCTTCTTCCTCGGAGTTTTCAGAAAAGGATAACCATTGAGTCCCTTCGTGCCGAAACATCGTCCGGTTTGCCGCCATGACTTTTGGAACATTCGCATATTCATACACAATGCGGGGACCACCAGGGGTCCTGACTGAAATACCCGTAATGCCATTGTATGAGCGCGATCCTTCAGTCTCGAACATGAGACCGATGCTGTCCCATGTTTGCTCAACATTCAGGCTACAAGGAATCTGCGTTCCAGGATCGAAGCTCGAAACCAAGTGGCCTGTCCAGTGGCCATTAAGGTTTGGCATGCGCACGCCAAAGAGGAGACGAAACCACCCGTAACGCCATGCGTAGTGAGTCGCGCCTCGATAGAGTCCCCACGTCACAAGAGCGAAAGTAGGGGTTTCGAAATACCAGGGAATCTGTATCCCCGCATCGGAGAGAGCATTTCTTCCAGCGTGAAGGCCGTAGACAATTAGAATGGCGAAGGTAGCTGCGAATGCTACAAAGTGACGACGTTCGTTGGAGTCGCAGGAATATGGGTAGAAGACCGGCGTCATTGGGGCTCCTGAAATTATCGCAAAGGCAACATCATCACGGTAGCATACGCATTCGCTCATCGAAAGTGGACGGGTCGCGCTGAGCGGACCCGGATTAGCCGGATGCGATGACCAACACTGGTAGTGAGATGTGGCCCAACAAGTGGTTGCAGGCGACGCCTCAAAGCACTGCGCGCTTCGAGGTTCGCTCCGTGGCCTTCGGCCACTCCGGCGCGCTTGAACCACGGCGTTTAACCTTATCCGCGTTTTTTGACATGGACCTGCGCCAAACCATCGACACGAAGCTCTTTCCGTTGCTCGAAGCTGTCGCAGCCGATTCGATACGGGATGCCGCATTGCCCCGCTTCGACAAGCGCAATCCGCAACAGCAGGCCGCGATTTGCGCTGAATCAATGAATCAAGGGGTCAGTGTTGTTGATCGTCTGCTGACGATCCAGCAACGAGAGTAGATTTAAAAATAACCGGTACGCATTGGCAACGGCATAGTCGGCGTCAGGAGCCAATAGGGTCAGCTTCGATTGAAGCCAAACCGTTTACTGATACATTGCTATGGGTTCAATCGAAGCCGCCCCTATTACTGATGCAGCATAGGCGAACCGGTGGGACTGCCTATACAATTAGGCATCACATGAATAGCCTACGTGCACGCCTGCGGGAGATCACTGAAAACGGAGCGCCCAATGGCCATGCACAGCTTATTGAGCAGTTACGCCAAGCGTACGTACACAGCATTGAGGTTGTTGCATCACCCGCGCCAATAAGTCGGTACACATGCGCGGTGCATGCGCTCGACCTCGTGGAGGACGAAGAATACGAAAGCATCGTCATGGCGTCACCCAGGCATGTGTTTGCGAGCCCGGGGTTTGTGCAGAGACTTATAGACCGGCACGCACTCGAGCAGATAGGCCAGCCGCAGGCCGGAAGGTTGGTGGTCTATCGATCAGCCGGCGCTGTGATACATATTGGGAAAATGCTTTCCCCGGAGCGGGTCGAGTCAAAGTGGGGAATCGGCCATCTTTATCGGCACGGCTTGCTAGAAGTGCCCTTGCACTACGGCGATGAAATTGAGTTCTTCAATGGAGTAGACTTGGACACCGTACTCGACGAGCTGGTCGATTTTGCGAGAGAGAGCGGTGTCCAATTCAAATGAAGCAATATGAGGTAGCAAAGAACGGGAAAAGGGGGTGGATTTATTTAATTGGACGTTCTACGTCATGATTGATTGGAAAATAAATCTGAGGTAACCCCAATTCCACGGACACCCAGATAGGCACATAATGCCTGAGGAGGTGTCCGATGCCAAAACGAAATACCTTCAGTCGTGAGTTCAAGCTGGAAGCCATCCGCCAGATGGAAACCGGTGACAAGAAAGCAGCCGATCTGGCCCGCGAGCTGGGCGTACCCCGCAACAAACTCTATCTGTGGCGTGAGG
>CBDDRH010000148.1:0-4272 GCA_965233025.1 uncultured bacterium | reverse complement strand
GTATTCCAGAGTCAACGTAAGTAATTGATGGAACAGCCCCCTTTGCTGTAAGCTATTGATCTTAAAAAGGGCTCCGAGCCGACTCCTAAGCGGCAGGTGACACGTTCGATTCGTGTCCGGGGCACCATATCTCCATGATCCTGAACACAAATCGCTGGCCGTCCTGCGGTGCAGCATTCTTTTGGCGTAAATTTGGCGTAAAGCTTCTTGCCAAAAGGCCCCGGAATGGGGTCGTTCTACTGGCGCAAAGGATAGTGTGCGAGCCGAGGTTTGCCGGCGCGGGATCTGCAAGTCACACACCTGTTCGACACGAAATCCGAGGCCGAAAGCTGAGCGTACAATCCTGACTTTCAACGCCGGGGGCAAATCTTGATTATTGTCAGTAATAATTCTTCAAAGAGAAGGACGTACTCCATGGACCATCATCATCTCGTCGATCTTCGCGGCCTGTGCTGCTCGGCCCCGGTCATCAAGCTCACGGCCGAAATCAAAGGGCATGCGGATCGGTGAGGTGCTGCTCGCCGAGGCGGACAAGGATTCCACATGTTGAGTCGGCGCGCTCGCCATTTAGGGCGCTAAATCACCCCACCCCCTTGCATGATTATTCCCTAGAGGCTATATTCCTTCTATGGCATGGGACGTTGAATACGCTGACGACTTCGGCCAATGGTGGGAAACCCTGGACGAAGACGAGCAAGTTTCCGTGGCCACGGTTGTGGAACTGCTGGAGACAAAGGGCCCTAACCTGCCCTTTCCCTACAGTTCCAAGGTTAACGGTTCCCGACACGGACACCTGCGCGAGCTGCGCATTCAGCACAAAGGACGACCGTATCGCGTCCTTTACGCCTTCGATCCTCGCCGGGTGGCGATCCTACTTCTCGGTGGCGACAAGACTGGCGACGACCGGTGGTACGAGGAAAACGTCCCGCGTGCCGACAGGCTCTATGACGAGCACCTTGTAATCCTGAAGAAGGAGGGTCTTTACGATGGCTAAGAAGTTTTCTGAACTGAGGAAGAAGATGCCGCCGGCCGCACGGGCGAAGGCTGCCGGGCGGGCTCGTGCACTGCTGGAGCATCTCCCACTCTATGAGTTGCGCCAAGCGCGTCAGCTCTCGCAGGAGCAGCTCGCCAATGCGCTGCACGTCAAGCAGGCTTCGATCTCGAAGCTAGAACGACGTGCGGATATGTACATCAGCACGCTCCGGTCGTACATCGAAGCAATGGGCGGGGAGCTCGAGATTACCGCCAAGTTCCCGGATGGGGCCGTGCACATCAAGCAGTTTGAAGAAATCGAGGATCGCAACCGGTCCGGACAGGTTGCCTAGTTTTCTCATGTCGCCGTGTTGCATCTGGTGTAAGCAGGAAGGAACCCCATCGTCCGTTGAGCACATCATCCCCGAAGCCTTGGGCTGTCCTCCGAGCTTCGTTTTAAGCGGCGGCGAAGTATGCCGACAATGCAACAATGAACTTGCCTATCTCGATCGCGCGGTAGTTGATGAATTCGATATCGTCGCGTTCCAATCTGGCGTACCCCGTAAATCCGGAAGACCCCCGCGGATTGACAGCCGCGGCAACATGGTCGGCTACCATACAAACAGCGGTCCCGCGTTTGCCATCAATATGGAACGCCACCCTGTTACGACGCCAGACGGCGTGAGGGTCGCCGCGCACGGCAAGTCGTCTCGCAACGTTCGCGCAAAATTCAAGAGAACAGGCGATGAGGCGCAGATGTCTTTTGAGGTGTCCATCGGCTCATCGCCATTGTTCGGACGAGGCATTCACAAGATCGCTTTGAGCTCGGTGGCGCATTTTCTTGGTGCTGAAACGGCGCTGCGAGCCGACCTGGATCCAGTGAGGGGCCACGTTCGCGACAACAGCGGGCAGCGACGCATCGTCGCCATGACAACCGATGATCCGGATTATCGGAACGTCGTGTGGGCGCCCTACAAGAATAGCGAAGGCGATCTGTCGGTCGCGCTGCGGCTAACAATGATCGAGTTCCTTGTTGACCTATCGCCCCATCAGAACGTACTGCCTTCAGTGATCGACCATTTGAGCCAGGTTCGAGGCAATAAAGGCTGGACTTTGCTGCCGATCACTTCATCGTCCACGTCCAACGGTACACGGAGCTCATCCTGATTTTCTGCCGCTGCGGAATCCGATCTAGTGAAGTGCCGTTGCAAGAATCCCTTCTTCCCACTTCCGCTGTCTGATGGCGTTTTCCTTCATGTGATACAACCACCAGCTGTTTTTCAGAATCAACCTCTCATCTGTTTCTCCCCTTTCCGCAAACAGAATCGAACAGAGGTCATCCTCGATGCGAAGACACGCCACCATATCGAGTTCGTTGTAGTAGTGACGAGACAACAGACATGCCGCGTGGAATATGGGCATGCACGGTGAAGCGAAGGCCGGTCGGTGCTCCAGAACAAGCACTGTCTTGCAGCCGTCCTGCTTATATCGGCGCAACTTCGCCGTTCCATGCTCGAAAGCATTTTGGATGACCGCCTGATAATCCTCTCTTTCGTTGTCCTGATAGATTGGAATCACGACGAATTCGATATGACGCGCGCACTGCGAATTGCTGATCGCGAACTTAACCCAAAGCTTCGAGTTGCCGTGATGGATCGTTGTTGCCCTGATCCGAGGGCCTGTTTGCATTACGAGGGCCGGCGCAGTTTCCAGTACCCAGTCCTTGATCGCCCGGATGACCCTCTTGATATCGCGCCCCGCGCGTATGACGTGCGCGGGGTAGAACAATTCGATCCTAACTCCGGCCCCCAGGCGCTCCTTGAGTCGGTCCAGAAATGCATCGTCGTGAAAATGTTCAAAGCACGCCGTCTTAAACAACGCTTCTGCTTCGAGCTGGTGGGGAAACGATTCACACACTGTGTGCTCCAACGCCACAGACCGCTCCGAACAAACAAGAAGACGGTCGATATTCTTCGTTTTTCTGTCTACCTCATCGGGCCGTTTCAGTTCGGCGATCTCTATCCGGTCCTTCGCCTTGAGCAGGGCTGTCACGGCATCCAGGCAGCATTCTTGTGCTCTTCTCTTCACGGCTGGGCATCCTCCACTGGATCCGGCGTCGCACCTGTACCCATGCTTCTATTCGTGGATGTCGCAATTTCTCGCACAAGATCGTCGATCATCTTCTTGGTCGCCTGAAGCATATCGACATGCGACGCACCCATGTCCCCGAGGTAGCTCGTTATGACAGGCTCGAGCCCCATGGGTATAGCGCTTTCGTCCAGCACAGAGAGAACCTTCATGACGAAGATCGCTTCCTCGCGTGAAACAAGCTGCGGGTGCTTAATGGAAATTCTTTCCAGCTCACCAATCGTAAACGACACGTAAATTCCTTCTTGGCGTTGGTGTTCGATTTCTCCGCTTTCTATATTCTTGACCAATTGCTGAAGTGCCGGCAACTGCTGTTCCATTGCTGATGTTACGTTCAATCTGGTGGGGCAACGAAAAATACAAATACCGGGTCAATTCTGAATGCATGTCAACAGCTGCGGTGTCGCACTGCGTGAAGATCGACCCAAAACTGCAACGCCTACGGAGAAAAGCTGGGCGTAAATTTGGCGTAAACATAGAGTCAAATTGAGTAGCTCAGAGTATTCCAGAGTCAACGTAAGTAATTGATGGAACAGCGCCCTTTGCTGTAAGCTATTGATCTTAAAAAGGGCTCCGAACCGACTCCTAAGCGGCAGGTCGCACGTTCGATTCGTGTTCGGGGCACCATATCTCCATGATTCTGAAAACAAATAGTTTTCCGTCCTGCGGTGCAGCATTCTTTTGGCGTAAATTTGGCGTAAAGCTTCTTGCCAAAAGGCCCCAGAATGAGGTCGATCTACGGATGCGATCAGCAAAGCCTTCGATCGAATCTGTACTCGTGCTCGACGCACCTATGAAAAAGCGTGCTCACAGACGAACGAAGAACCCGACTCGGAATTTCTCCAAGGTATCCGCTTCCAAGACCTCCGCCACGAGGCCACCTCCCGTTTCTTTGAGCGAGGCTTCAACGTCATGGAGGTGGCCGCGATCACTGGCCACAAGACCCTTCAGATGCTGAAGCGCTACACGCATCTCCGGGCCGAAGACCTAGCCAAGAAACTTGGTTGAGATGTAGCCCATCGCCCATGCTGCGGTCAGGTGGTCTTGCGCAGCTCCTCGCGGATAACGCGCCGCAAGGTGTCTTCGAGCGGCGCTTCGTGGCGAAGACTATGCTGCCGCAAGCACCCGTAGGGGCTTCGGCCTGACCTTGCT
>CBDDRH010000147.1:0-3263 GCA_965233025.1 uncultured bacterium | reverse complement strand
GGATGGCAAGCATCGACCGCGACACCGACGTCTATGGCCGCAAGCTGAGGATCGTCGAGGTCAACGGAATTGGGGTCGGCGAGGCGCTGGTCAATGAGGGCCTGGCGCGGTGGTATGACGGCGGGCGGCGGAGTTGGTGCTAATCAATGCACTGTCACCGTAATCCTGTCACCGTAATCAACTAGCGCCTTATGCTGCCGCAGGGCGAAATTGACAGGTGTTGGAGGATCCTAATCGAGAACTACCGGCGGGGTTGCGCCTGCGATTGTTGATAAGAAACTGGCAACGCTCCAATCGCGCGTCGTGTAAAGCGCTGAGAGGTCCATCACGATAGTCATGATTCCGACGAGTTTGCTCGTATTCATTGGAGGCGGCCCGACCGCATCAGTCCCTTCCCGCTGAAGTGTTGAAAGCAGCTGTTTGGGTGGGCCGCTTATCTGCCCGGAATCTAACTTCCGCTCGCCGAACCGGACCTGTTCGATGTAGTCAAGCCGAGCCTCAACCAGCTTTAAAATGAGTGCCTTTATTCGTGGGTGGAGGCCAACTGCTGTGGCCAGCTTCGCCTCCATGCGCATGAAATGATCCAATGGCATCGGCCTTGCGCTGGCACGATACCAAACATTGGGGTTGTCACGATCTGGTGTCCAAATGCCGATCCGACCGAGAAGGTTCTCCCATTGAATAGTAGCTACGGCTCGTGATTTTCCCACTCGTTTGCGGCCAGCAAGGAATATGTCCCTCAGCGTTCGATCATAAAGCGACCCGTCTCCAAACAGCTTCTCTGCAAGATACGTTCCTTCCGTAAACTGTCGCGATGAAACGAATTGCTCCAGCAGTTCGAGCAGTCGCCTCGCTTCGGACTGCGTTAAGGTAACGGACCCGAGCCCTGCGTTCGAAGTGCCAACCCCATCCCATGATAAAACTAGCTCACCTAGGAGCCGCAGCAACTCTCGATCACTTCCAGTAAGGAAGAATTCGGGTGGGTAAATCGCCACTTAGGTCGCCCCGTTAGATCGGTTGCCGCCGCGAGCCGATATGCCTCGGTTCACAGTTGCTGTGCTTGGCCGGGCTGACTTTCCAGTAGCTCCTCTACCCGGCTCCGATAGTACGCGTTCACCTCCTCAACTTGCTCCACGATCGGTACTCCGAAATGGTCGTCCATGTCGTCTCTTGTAAGGGTAAATGGCGCTCCGAGTGTTTCAGCGCCGTAGTAGATAATGACGTGACTATGCGCGGATGCACATTGGACATCGAGCTGATGGTCGCCGTACGACTTCAGCACGACCTGCGTACAAAGAAGATCGCGCAGCATCGATCGGCGTTTTCCCGCATCGTGAGTCCCGGCGCCACGCTTTACTTCGTAGGAGCAGACAGTGTTTTGTTCTTTGTCATAAACCAGCAGGTCCACCTGAACCGTTCGGTCGCCGGGACCTTCGTGTGTGATATTCGCGGCTAATGCCGCAGCCGGCGTTCCCATGTACGTTCCAGCCAAGGCTTCTGCTGCCTGGGGAATGTGGAGCTTGGGATCATTCCAGACCGCAAACTTATCGTATGCCTGGAGGCAATTGAGAATTGAGGCTTCCAGAATTTGCCCATGCCGCTTGTAGGCCGAACTAACAACGCTCGTGACGCGAGAGTAGTCTTCACCCATCAAGGGATCGCAACAGAACGCCTTTTTCGAAAGACGCTCCATAGTGGCATCCACAAGTGGAGCCATCGTATCGAGTAATGCCAAATTGATATCCTCCCCGGCACAGACTCAGGGAAGCACAAACAGCTCCGATTGGCGAGCATTCTCGTTGAGGAACTTGTTCGCGGTCAGCAATGAGGGATCGGGAAACGAGCTCAAATAGTCGTCATTACGCTCAAAGCGTTTGCGAGATGGCGGCACCCAGTCAAGAAGCGTCGCTTCACTCGGATGATCAAACTTCCAAACAAGCCAAGCGTATCCTGTCGCTGTGGAAGCTTTTCTGTCGAGGCGGCCCTTCACCATCGGCACTCGTTCGGCGTATTGGAGAACTGATGTTGGCGGCGTGATATTGAAAACACGCTCAAAGCGACCCGCGCTCTCGATGAAAACGGTTCGTGTGAGCAATGCCACTCCCTTACGAGCCACCTGGCGTGCCCTTTGGAAGAAGTCCTCGGCAAGTCTAAAGGGTGGATTAGTGATTACCCAATCGACTGATCTCACGCCCGAAAGACCGGTAAGGAAGTCCTGAACTTCTCCGAATCCGTAATCGAACACATCGCTCGCGCGCACTGATCCAAAAAACTCACTTAGCACCTGCGCCATGTGACCCCGGCCACACGCAGGCTCCCAAACAGACATTACCGTGAGATCTTCGCCACCGAAATGATGGCGCAGAAAGGAGCGTACCGCCCACGGCGGTGTCGGGAAATCATCTAGGCTGTCAGCACTTTCTACGCGCTGTGCCATGACTGCATGAGACGTGTTCTGGGCCACGGATGATCCCACTATTTCTTTTTTGTGCCGTACGGCGATTGGTTGGTCGGCTTCAGCGAGACACCCTTCTCCGATGCCTTCGTTCGAACTGCGGCTACGGTGCGACCGAGCTTCAGGCCAATGACGCGTGTGGGAGTATTCTCTTTCGCTAGTGTTTTAAGCGATTTGGTCTCAATTGGCGTCCAAGGCTTCCCGGAATTGCGTGTAGATTTTGTCATTTACAGCCTCCTTTTGGCGCTGATATGTTCTTATCATGTTCTCTAGCTGCCGGGAAGCCTACTCCGCCGCCACCCCAGCCCTTGAGAACATATCGTCCGAACCATCGCCGCCGTCCCCATCGGCCGCACCCTCACCATCATTCGCCGCGCTCGTTCTCGCCTTCTGCCTCCTGTCGAAATTGTCCCACACTTCGTTCCAATTGCCCTTGGTCGCGGCCTTGGAATATTCGGTCGCGCGGGTTTCGAAGAAATTGGCGTGCTCGACGCCGTTGAGCATCGGGGCGAGCCAGGGGAGCGGGTGCTCGTCGACCATGTAGATCGGCTTGAAGCCCAATTGCCCGAGCCGCCAGTCGGCGATGTAGCGGATGTACTTCTTGATCGCCTTGGGGGTCATGCCCTCGACCGGGCCCATTTCGAAGGCGAGGTCGATGAACGCATCCTCCAGCCGCACCGTCTTCTGGCAGGCATCGACGATTGCATCCTTGACGTGCGGCGTCAGGCAGTCGCGTTCATGGACGAAGGCGTGGAACAGGCGGGTGATGCCCTCGCAATGCAGGCTCTCGTCGCGGATCGACCAGCTG
>CBDDRH010000146.1:0-4021 GCA_965233025.1 uncultured bacterium | reverse complement strand
CGTTCCGCAGCTCAGCGAATAACTCCCCGAACTCTCGCTCACGCGCCGACATCACCGTCAGCACTTTCAATCCACCCGCCATAATTTCCTTCAGAAGCTGGAGACCTCACGAGCTATTCTGTTGCGGACAGTCGAGGCATTCTACGTTTTGAACCTAGCCTGGGCTATCCCATCGTCGGAGATCGACAGGGAATTGTTCAAATAAGCCTTTGGTGAGAAAGGAGGATGTGGAAGGATCCGGACCGCTACTGGCCGCGAAATGTTGGATTGCAAAGGCCAGTATGCGATGTAGGTAGTACCCTCCAGACCTGTCGGGCCAACCAACTAGGAGATTAGCTGATCCGGCGCGACCGGGAATTTCAAGCCGATTCACCGCACAACTGCAACTTCCTGGAATATCTACAACATCTAACATTCTGTGTGAGCATACGCAGAGAAGGTTCGAGTCTTAACCCTCTGGTATCTATCTTGCGGTTCATTAGAGAGAGGCGCGTAGTAGGCCGGCAACCGAGTCCATGCTTGTACGACCCAGGAATGGAGGTGAGCCATGGCATATACAAGTGAATCCATCACATCCCGCATTGCATGGTGCCAGCGGCAGAAATCTCAGTCGAGTGCGCTGCTTGACCTCGAAGCTTGGCATGCCGAGGAGGAGGGTCTCAGGGACGCGCTCCTCAATAGAGATCACACGAACCAGTATCGGGATTGTCCGCGAGATGTGTTCGAGAGATATCTGCTGGGTCTCCAGGACGGCCGAGCAATGATGCGCGTTGAAGGGCTGTTCCAGCATCGCGCAACCTCCCGTCTCTAGAGCCAGGAGTATCATCGAGGCCGGCAGATCACACTGTCAATCATGTTCTGTTTCAACACATGAAAGCTGGGCAGAGAAGGGCACAGTTATTTCTCGACCCGTAATTCATTCAGCCTCGCATCACACCTCGAACGCACCTCAGACTTCTCCATTGGAGCAGAGTACTGGCAAGTAACTACAGCGGCGACATGCGGTCTAGTGTCGACATTGAGAAGGCGAGGTCGACCGGGGAAGCTTCCAGTAAAGTAGCCTGTCCAATTTTCTTTTCTTGACGAATCTGTGGCACAAGTGTGTCGAGTCAGCGGCGGGCGGCGCGGGACGGAGAACCCGGCCCGACACCGTTCTCTTTCCCTTTCGCGCTGGTGTGCCGGTCCATCAGACGCAAACGGTCACGCGCAGGAAGGTCGCAGGAATCGAGGTGATATCCTTGCGTGAACTCTTGTTGTGGCTTGTGAACAGCGCCTCCAGTTCCTTCTGCAATTCGCCGGCCCGGCCGGTTTTCTCTGCCGCGTCGAACGCGTTCATCGTGGGCCCGTAGTAGAGTCGAAAGGTCTCGACGAAGGCCGATGGCGTACCGGGATAGTTGAAGATAAAGGTATCGCGAGCGAACGAGATCTTTTCCTTGGGAATGCCTGCGTCGCCAAATCGCTCGATCACGTTACTCTCGATCCCCCACGTCATAGGACTCACGAAGCCTTCCGGCGGTGGTGGCGAGTACGAAGAGCTGATTTTCAAGATTTGTGCGACCAATGTCGGATCATTGGGAATCCAGTTCCCCATCACGATCCGCCCGCCGGGCTTGGTTACGCGTACCATCTCCTTGGCCACATCAAATGGTTTCGGCGCGAACATGGCGCCGAAGATGCTCACGACCAGGTCGAATGTCTGGTCTCGAAGGTCCTGTAGATTGCAGGCATCGCCTGCCTGAAACCGGCAGTTGGTCAGCTTCAACTCCTCCGCGCGTCTGTTCCCGGCCTCCACCAAATTGCATGCTATATCGACGCCCAACACTTCCGCCCCGAGTCGCGCGGCTGGAATAGCCGTCGTCCCATCGCCGCAGCCGAGATCCAAGACCTTCAGCCCCTTCGTTACGCCGAGACTCTTCACGAGCGTTTCTCCGCTCTCGCGCATGCTTGCCGCGATCCGAGTAAAGTCGCCCTTTTCCCACAGTGTTTGATTTGGATTCATAGGAATGTTCCCTTTCCTGAGTTAATAAAATGGACGGGGCATTCTGCGCTGCCCTTTTTTCTTGTCAGACTTCGCGATCTTCTGCTAACAGTCAAGGAAAGACTCCCGATCCCTTTGTTTATCCGCGGGGTACACGCTACCAGGAGGCTCCCGCGTGGCGTGTACCCTGCAGCGAGGTTAGGCGGATTCGTAGATCCGAATGTCCGGCGTACCCCCAAGATAGGGTTGCAACGCGGTGACCACGTCGTTCTGAAACAAGGCGCTTTGTAGGTATTGTTCCGCGTGGGCCTTCGAATCAAAACCGTGCAAGACCTGGACATCTTCAGGTCGAATGAGCAACTGCTTAGATTCTGCTCCCGTGATCGTCGAAAGAAACGGTGTACGATATGTTTCATACACCTTCGCTGCAGCCCTGCGATGCTCTCCCGCGATCCGCAAGGTGATTTCTAGAAATGTGGACGCCATACGTTCACTCCTTGTGTGATGATCATGCGAGCACGTCTCGCGCGGCCTCACCATGATGGTCAGGCATATGTACTCTGACACAAGCAGTCGAAGGGGATCTGTTCGCTAGAGAACAGTCGGGAAAGATTTATGACCGACGGAGCAAAAGCTCGATGCTGTCGATGTCTCGTACACAGAGATATTCCCGGCTATAGCCCAATATCCCTTGGTCACGAAGCCGGTTCAGAATCGTGCTGACCACAGGCCGGGTCGCCCCGACCAAATCTGCCAGTTCTTGCTGAGTGATCCGCAGATGCTGGCCGAACCCATGTTCGCACCGCCGGTCGAATCCACCGGAGAGTTCCCGCAGCGTCTCAGCCAACCGTGGTTCGGTCCGCTGGAACGCCATACACGCCAGTCGACGCTCCAATTGCCGTTGCCGATCAGCATAGGCACGGATCAGCCGTACGCCGATGGTCGGCACAGCCACGAGGAGAGCGTGCCACTCTTCCGCGGGGACCTTCCACAGCGAGACAGCCCCCCTCGCCGTCGCGATCTCCTGCGCTTCGGTCTCGCGCGGATCGGCCAACCCCGGTCCAAACATGTCCCCGGCGCGAGCAACCCGATCGTCAGCTCGTTCCCCTCCCGATTCACCTGAGCGAGCTTGACCTGTCCGTCACAAATTCGGAAAACCAAACCGCAATGATCTCCTTGCGCATACACAACTGCTCGATGGCGCACCGTCTTCACCGCAGCCGAAGGACAGAGTCGCCCTAGATCCTTGGCCGATAAATCTCTCCACATCGGGTGATCACTCATAACCCCCACCTCTCAGCGAGTCGCATAAGAATCTTTGCCGTGACCGATACACTTTCAGCCCCATCGGGCAAGACGGCGGTTAAACGGTTGGGTGGAGGATAAGAAAAAGGGGAGAGGCAACTTTTTCTTGTGCCGTGACTCATACAGCGTCCGCGGTTCGCTCATGCTCGCATTATGCTGCGTATGTATATCAACCGACGAGAGCCGTTTGGGACGACAGACCGGCAAGCCATCGCCGCCACGCTCCGAAGACGAGAGCGTCCACAGACACAGCCGGAAGAGCAGCCAGTCCATTTTCTTATTGCGTATGCTAGTGCCCACGAACAGCCAGAGCAATGGACAAGCCTCATTCGAACGAGTACAACTGACGCTATGAACAGCGATCTGCTCATTCGAATGTCGGCATTTATCGGAGTGCTGTCTCTGATGGCGCTGTGGGAGCTAGGCGCTCCTCGACGCCAGTTAGCCACGGCAAGAGGGCCGCGCTGGTTCGCCAATATCACAATCGTTGTCCTGGATTCGGTTATCGTTCGTCTGCTATTCGCGGCAGGTGCAGTCGGCATGGCTCTACTCGCAGCCGAACGAAACTGGGGGATTCTGAATCAACTGAGTTGGCCAGGCTGGCTCAAAATTCTGCTCACGATCATCGTGCTGGACTTTGCGCTGTATCTCCAACATGTCATGTTCCACGCCATCCCCCTATTCTGGCGCTTCCATATGATGCACCATGCCGATTTGGATTGTGATGTCACCACCGGC
>CBDDRH010000145.1:0-28612 GCA_965233025.1 uncultured bacterium | reverse complement strand
ACAGGAGGGGTAAAGTCTCGCCTGGCCACTGTTGCTCATGCCGGACAACATGGCCATGGTGTCCGACCAGAGCTTCGACCTCCCCGTGCCCCTCCTTACCAAGGAGGGGCACAGACAGTGAATCGAGAAGTCGGAAGGATGAGTTTGAAATAGATTCAGATCGATGAGATAGACCAGATGAAGGGGATAGACCTGAAGAACCAGATCAGCAATTGATACTATACCGAGTATCAGCTACCCTAAGATCGAATGTTAAGGCAGGTATGGCCATAGCCGATTTTCAGGAGTACTTGAAGTTGATCCCAGCGGTCAATCGAGCGCCGCAGCATGCGGTCTGGCTGACGTACGACGCGGAAGCCGACACATTATATGTGAACTATAAAAAAACCCAGCTATGCGACGGATAGTGAGATGACCGATGACGATGTCATCGTTCGCTATGTAGGCGAAGAAGTCATTGGGTTTACAGTCTTGCATGCGAGCAAACGGGCCAAGGAATCGGCGTAGTGAGTTATCACGGATAACAGAGTCATGACCAGTTCCGCCACTACCGCCAACGATCCCAAGCAGTACCCCGTTCTTCGAAATTTACAATTCTCGCCGATTAAAGAAGGTGAAGAGCAATACATGGTTCTGTGGGATCCCACGGGACTGAGTAAAGAGAAGCTTGTGCTGCCGCTCAATTACTTTTTCATTATTCAGCATTTCGACGGCGAGCATTCGCTGGCGGAAATCGGAGCCCTGTATCTCAAACGATTCGGCGAATTTCTCGTCCCCAGCAAGATGGATCAGCTGGTCTCCGACCTGAACGAGAAATTATTCCTGGAAGGTCAGCGTGCTGAGGATGCTCGGCGTTTGACGCAGGAGACCTATCGGCAGAGCCCGCTGCGTCGCGCAGCGTTTGCCGGGCGGGGGTACGAAGCAGACGGCGCGAAACTGAAAAAACAGATCGATGGCTTCTTTACGTCAAAAGAAGGACCGGACTTTAAACCATCGGAGCATGCAGGGAAAAAGATCAAAGGTCTCGTCGCACCGACCTATAGCTTGAAAGACGCAGGCCCCATTTATGCTTGGGCCTACAAAGAGCTGCAAGATTCGGAGCAGCCGGATCTGTTCGTTATCATCGGCACGGCCTCTGCCGGGTTGAACTCAGTGTTTGCCGTGACGGATAAGGATTTCGAGACTCCTCTCGGTGTCGTGCCCACGGACCAACCGATCCTGAGTCAGCTCAAGGCCAAACTCCCGATCTTTTTTGAAGACGACCTCTCTCATCAAGCGGAGCAGGCGGTGGAGTTCCAGCTCCCGTTTCTTCAGGACATTGTGGGGAGCAAGAAGCCCTTCACCATCGTGCCGATCTTGAGTTCCTTTTCCGCAGCGAGTCTGGGGGATCCGACCGTTCGTCAATCAGTCGACCAGTTCTTGATCGGGCTTCGCGAGGTGCTCACACAATCGGGCAGGGCCTACTGTGTGATCGCAGCGGGAGAGTTGGCTCATTTGGGCATGCGATACGGAGACAAGGCGCCTCCGACGGACTTCTCCTTTCATCGCTGCATGCAGTTTGACCTAGAGATGCTGAAACCGGTGGAAGAGCGACAGCCTGAAGAATTTGCCAACTACATCCGGAAAGAACAGGACCAGCGCCGGATCTCCGGCTTCTCCCCCATCTACTCCTTGCTGCGTTTGATCGAAGCGGAAAGCGGGCAGGTCTTACGCTACGACCGCGGGATTACCGACCAATATAACTCGACAGTGACTTACGCCAGCATGGCCTTCTTCTAGCGTCGGCTGCTGAAACATGCCCCCTTCTCACCCACCCAACCCCGGCGTGCCGAGACGCGCCTTTTCCCATGCTTCGTTCTCGACTCATCGAAATCCTCAACGGGGTCCCGGCCGCCTCACCAACTCGGCGGCGCGCACTGACGTGGTGCTCGTTATTCGTCGCACCGTGCGCCCCTGAGGATACGCCTCCGACGGATTGAAGGAACGTACTACCTATGAGCAGTGGGGACCTTGGCCAACTACCAGATCAAACCCTTCCAGCGCCGTATCCCCCGGCGCATATCTCCGAATATCACCAGTGCAGTATCAGCAAGGGTGCGTCAGCACTTGTCGTGACCGTGGGCTTGATCGAGACTTCTTTTCGTGCGTTTCCACCGGCCCCGCCTCCAGCGTCTACACCCGTAGTCAATCTATTCGATTCGTTTCGGGTAGTCGGATGTGATCCAGCACCGAATCGTTTTCGATTCACGCGGACCGCGTTCCATCCTCGTGGAGTGGCTTCCAGGTTGGCGGAATTCTAGGAAAAATCGCAGTCCGTGACCGAGGACAAGCGCATTTTAGATTAGGCATGTGGCTTGCTGAATATTGGGCGAGCTCGTAGCTCGGCTCCTGCAATACCGTGGAAAGCCTTTCAGCATGACCATCTTTGTCACCACCATGTTTTTGCTACCGCTGGCGCTCGTGACCCGTTACCTCTATGTGTCCGGCGTGTTCACCAATCGGAGAGCGTTCCAGTTTACCTTTTCTATCCTGTTGGCCTTCATTGCCCTGATCATCGGGATCGGCGGCATTCAACTCTCCTACCAAGGCTACGACCTCCCGGCAACAATCCCGGTTTCCCTGAGTGAGGTTCTGCCCGAGCCGTAAGCAGCTCTGCAACAAACCCGCACGATGGTGGAAACAGGTTGCCTCTTTGCGGGTCGATGAACAAGGACGTCAGGCCCCGTTCCGAGACGGTTCTTAACGAGAACAGACGACTTCTTCGGCTGCCCGGCTCACCTGGCATTGTCCAACAAACTCATTCGGCCTCAGGTGGCCGAGCGAGCGGTGTGGCCGGCGCTGATTATAGTCGAGCCGCCAGGCCTCAATCACAATCTGGGCCTCCTGCAGGCTCACAAATGCGGTGACGAGCAGAAGGCGTTGCGCATCCGGAGGCGAAGAAGTCGCACAGGAGAGTGATTCAAGCGCTGACCGGCTGCCGCCGATCAGGCGGTACCCAGACGAACGAGCAGGGTGTGCGGTCACAGAAGGGGGATGCGGGATAGCCTGGTGCGGGTGAAGGCGTTGGGTCATTCGGTTGCGCTCCACGACACGCAGCGCGATGCCGGTGCGAGCGGTGTGCCGTCGGCGTCCTCTAGTATTTTTAAAATCTGAAACTAGGACTTCACCTAGTTCATCCGCCGATCGCACCTTGCTAGAGTCTGACCATATGATCAACCATTTCATGTTCAAGCCCGCGGTGTCTGAGCAGGACGCGCACTATGACGATCTCGTTATCCGCCGTTCTCATGAGCGTGTTGTTCGGCGCCTCATTCGCGTTCGCCAATCCAGCAACGCTGCCGAAACATCCGGGCTATCCCATGGGCAAGGCCGTCGATCCCGTCACGGGGCAATCTCTTGCAAACGATCCGGGCCAACGCAATGCGGTCGTGGATAAGGCCTTGAGCGAAGCGGCAGCGGCGGATACTGCGCATGTGACGCAGAATCTGTCGATCAATCAAAACGACACGCGCATCTTAGAAAAGTCGGGAGCCGGTCTTCTGCCCAGGGTCGAAGGGCCGAATATCGTCATTGCGCCACAGGTGAAAGCAGCAACCACGATGCCTCCCTCTCCCAAGTAACGGAAGCCAGAACCCGTATGAACGAACTTCTGTAGGGTTCCAGGGGAAATGCTATTAGCCTAAAGGAGGTGTTGTCATGGATGTCAGGACTCAGGGCCGGAACACTATCATCGGAATCTCGTTCGCGTTCGTTGGTCTGCTGGGCGCGATGGGGCTTGTCGGTTGTGAAGAAAAACAGCCGGCCATGGACGTCACGAAGGAAGTGCCGGCCGCCTCGATCCAGCCAGAGCCTGTTGCCGGAGAGGCCAATCCGGAGCCGGCACCGGCGCCAGTGGGAGCAGACACCGTGCTCGTAGCTCCCGTGTCGTCACCAGGCCGCGTGGCCAACGATGAAGGTATCAGCCACGCCCAACAGGACCATTGGGTTGTGGCGGAAGGTCATTTTCGGAAAGCCGTCGAAGCCGATCCCAAGCTGGCCGAAGCCCAATTCAATCTTGGACTGACCTTGGATAAACTGAGCAAGCACGACGAAGCCAAGATTGCCTTCAAGAAGGCCGCCGAACTGGCGCCCGGGAATCCCACCATCACCGAGTCTCCCATCTTGAAGAAGCACACCAGTGCCTGAGCGAGAGTCCGTCGCAGTCTGCGGTCCCGTACCGGCCATGCACGAAAGCGCTCAGCTGCAGCGTAGACGTGTGGGGTGATCACAGCGACGGCGGTGAGGCCTGCGGCGGATGCCATTCGGAGGTCGAAGTAAGTGGTCGGCTCCCCATTGCGAGGCCACCGCGAAGGAGCATCTCCGGCATGCATGCTCCCAAGATGGGGAAAGAGGATGTCGTGAAACGGAAATGAGTCAGTGTCGAGCAGGGTGTGGCGATCCTCAAGCACAACTCCCCTTGAGCACGCCCCACCAACCCGCTTTTCCATACACCCGTGTGTTACCCGTGCGTTATCTTCTCAGTAGAATCGGTCGATCCCACAATTGTGTTTCGCCTTGGCCAAGTACCTCGCCCGGCAGAGAGGGAGGTAGAAGGATAGGAGCCTAGGGTGCGTAGAGCCCTGCTGTGGATCATTGTCGGTCTCGTCATTTTCGATCCGCCACTCTGGACGAGGCGGGTGTTTGCCCAATATATGTGGGCCCCGTCCTGACTATTCGTGAACTGGAGCAGAGTTGACGCGGCACCTGCTCGATCGGTTCGACATGAAGCACATCAAGGTAGACTCGACCGAGTTGGGGGACCAGTACGATCCTGAAGCCAACGCTGTCCGCCTGACGCCCGATAACTTCAGCGGGAAATCTCTCACAGTTGTCACTATGGCCGCCCACGAGGTCGGGCATGTCCTTCAAGACCATGGAGGAGGGCTATCAGCCCTCGTAGAGCGCACCAGGCTCCTGCGGGTCGCGCAGGGGGCGGCGATGATAGGGATTGTCACGCTTCCGCACAGCTCCTGGACACTGACCCCGGCCTGGGCATCCTTCAACACCGCGATGATCTGCTCTTCTGCATGTCGTTTTCAGGTCATTCCGATGGTCCGCCGTCCCCACAGGATCTGAACAGCGGCGTCTCCGGCCCGATTCTGACCCTCAGATAGGCGTCCTTCTACTTTTGGGAATAGGACTGAGCCCGTTCTGGATTTCGCGGTTGGTCAGGGTAGCCAGCGGTCGACACGATTGATGGCGCTACGCAAACCCCTTATGAATGAATACCCATGTGCGTAGCGCGTTCGATTATTTGTTGCTGAGCTTCAACAAGACGATGGAGCGGGCGCCCACGTCGTACCGCTCGCCTCCCTTGAGGATGGACACAGTCCGCTCGCTATCGACCGCGACGCTGGTATCGAGCATCGGCTTCCAGCGCACGCTGCGTTTATGGGCCGGCAGGGTAAAGGCGAGCGGTTCGTGGTGGGCGTTTATCAGTATCAGCAGGGTGTCGTCGACGATCGTGCGTCCCTTCGCATCCGTCTCGCCGATCGCGTCTCCGGCAAGTCGAAGCGCAAGCGACTTTGCATAACCAGAGCTCCAGTCTTCGTCGGTCATTTCTCTGCCGCCCGGCTTGAACCATGAAATGTCCTTTACCTCCGATCCGCGAATGTGGCGGCCTTGGAAAAACCGTCGGCGGCGGAGAACCGGATGTTTCTTACGGAACGCGATGAGGCGGCGGACGAACTCGAGCAGATTGCGGTGCCCGGAATCCAGCTTCCAATCGTACCAACTGATCTCGTTGTCCTGGCAATAGGCATTGTTGTTTCCTTGCTGTGTGCGGCCGATCTCGTCTCCGCCGCAGAGCATAGGGACACCCTGCGAGAAGAACAGTAAGGTGAGGAAATTCCGTTGCTGGCGTTCCCGCAACGCGATAATGGTTGGATCATCCGTCGGTCCTTCGGCTCCGCAATTCCAGCTTGCGTTATCGTCGGTGCCGTCCCGGTTCTGCTCGCCGTTGGCCTCGTTGTGTTTTTCGTCATATGAGACGAGATCCCGGAGCGTAAATCCGTCGTGCGCCGTGATGAAATTGATACTGGCAAAGGGCCGGCGCCCGCTCATGCTGTAGAGATCGCTGCTGCCGGTCAACCGATAGGCCAGCTCCGCCACCTGGCCTCCGTCGCCCTTGACGTGCCGGCGGATCGTGTCCCGGTACTTGCCGTTCCATTCGGTCCAGCCGACCGGAAAATTTCCGACCTGGTAGCCCCCTTCGCCGACATCCCAGGGCTCGGCGATCAATTTGACTTGGGACAGGACGGGATCCTGGTGGAGGATGTCGAAAAATGCGCTCAATCGATCCACGGCATGAAGCTCTCGCGCGAGCGCGGAAGCCAAATCGAAGCGGAAACCGTCCACGTGCATGTCCAGCACCCAGTACCGCAGGCTATCCATAATGAGTTGGAGCGTGCGAGGATGCGTGACGTTCAGCGTGTTGCCGCATCCTGTGTAATCCACATAGTATCGTGCGTTGTCTTCGGCGAGGCGATAGTAGGCGGCGTTATCGACGCCGCGAAAGCAAAGTGTGGGACCCATCTGGTTGCCCTCCGCCGTATGGTTGTATACGACGTCGAGAATAACCTCGATGCCGGCGCTATGAAGTGTCTTCACCATGGTTTTGAATTCGCGCACGTGGCGGCCGCGGATCGGTGACGTGGCATAGCGGATATCGGGCGCAAAAAACCCGATCGAGTTGTACCCCCAGTAGTTGGCGAGCTTCCTGTCGAAGAGATGTTTGTCGCGGACAAAGTGATGGACGGGTAATAATTCAACGGCAGTGACTCCCAGTTCAAGCAGGTAGTCAATTACGGCGGGCGTGGTGAGTCCGGCATAGGTGCCCCGCATCTGTTCCGGGACATCCGGATGTCGAGCCGTGAAGCCTTTGACATGCGTTTCATAGATGATCGTCTTATCCCATGGAGTGTTGAGCAAGCGGTCGCCGCCCCACGTGAAGGCCGAATCGATCACGACACACTTAGGAATGTTGCCGGCGTTGTTTCTGGTGTCGAACGAGAGATCGGCCTTGGGATTGCCGATCTGATAGCCGAACATCGCATCGGACCATTCGATGGTCCCTGCGATGGACTTGGCATAGGGATCGATCAAGAGCTTGTTGGGATTGAAGCGGTGCCCGGCTTCCGGTTCGTAGGGCCCGTGCACATGATAGCCATAATGTTGGCCCGGCCACAATCCGGGCAAATATACGTGCCAGACTTGATCCGTCCGCTCTTCCACGCGGATACGGTGCGTCTCCTTGGAAGAGTTCGGCCCGTCGAAGAGGCAGAGCTCTACCGCAGTGGCGTTTTCAGAAAAGAGAGAGAAGTTCACCCCTTCCCCGTCCCACGTGGCGCCGAGCGGATAGGGTTTCCCCGGCCAGACTCTCATGTGTGCTCCTTCCATGTTCGCTCCGCCGGGTGGCGCAAGAGAGTCAGCCCCGGAGATGCGACTTCGATTTCTGCGGCCGCCATGGCCTTGAGCGATTTGACCGGTAATCGGTGTTGCACTGCACGTCTCGATCTTGCCTGGACCACGCAGCTCACGTGCAGGCCACCCCGTGTTCCGTGAGTGTAATACAGCCGTGAGTCTGTGTCCCCGGCAATCCGATGAGGGACATGCCCGGCCATTGCTGAAGCGCAGTTTTCGCAGGCTCTGCAACCTCCTTCGTGTCGTCGGCCATTGCTTCAATACTAGTCGATCACGGCCCGCTGTGCCGCCCACTTCCCGATGCGCAGGGTTGAGATCAGGAAGAGAATCAGTACGGAGGTATAGCGCAGCCGTTCATCGACATCTTTCGCCCAAGCCTGCAGTGGTTGAGGGAGGATATTCACAGGACGTCGGTCTTTGTTTCCATGTCCTCTTTCATACGGGTGTCTTCGGGCGTATGCAAGTGGTTTATCTGCTTGTCACGGCTTGTTTAAGCAGTGAGCCCTGAGTATTGTGGAACAGAGAAGGAGGGGTGGCAATGGAAAGAGCGTGGCAGCTGGATCTCGGTGCCCGGATGATCGAGGCTGATCGGGTGCGGTTTAAGGTGTGGGCGCCGTTCGCCAACACTGTTGCGGTGGAGCTGGTGGATCAGGACCGGACGGCTATTCCGATGCAGCCTGCCTCGCAGGGTTATTTCGAGGTCACGGTCGAGGGAGTCGGTCCGTGTGCGCGCTACCGCTATCTGCTGGACGGGAAGAAAGCCCGACCGGACCCTGCTTCCCGTTTCCAGCCTGAAGGGGTGCATGGTCCCTCGGCAGTCGTCGATCCCGACTCCTTCGGATGGACGGATAGGGACTGGGCAGGGCTGCCGATGAAAGACCTGATTATCTATGAGTTGCACGTCGGGACCTTTACGCGTGAAGGGACGTTCGATTCGATCATTCCGCATTTGTCATATCTCAAAGAAACGGTGGGAATCACTGCCATCGAACTCATGCCGGTCGCCCAGTTCCCGGGAGGGCGCAACTGGGGGTACGACGGAGTCTACCCCTACGCGGTTCAATCGAGCTATGGAGGCCCGGATGGATTGAGGCGGCTGGTGGAGGCCTGTCATGCGAGAGGGCTTGCGGTCATTCTGGATGTTGTCTACAACCACTTGGGCCCCGAAGGCAACTATCTAGGCGAGTTCGGTCCCTATTTCACTGACCGGTACAAGACTCCGTGGGGCGCGGCACTCAATTACGATGGGGCCGACAGCGATGCCGTCCGGCATTATATCGTCAGCAATGCACTCTATTGGGTGACGGAGTATCACATCGACGGGCTGCGTCTGGATGCGATTCACGGCATCTACGATTTCAGCGCCACGCACATTCTGAAAGAGCTTTCATCGGCCGTGCATGTGCAGGCCGCGCGTCTCAACCGACAAATTCTTGTGATGGCCGAGAGTGACTTGAACGATGCGCGGGTCGTCGACGTGACTTCACGCGGCGGGTACGGGCTTGACGGACAGTGGAGCGACGATTTCCATCATGCGCTGCGCGTGGCGTTGACTGGAGCGTCCCCCGGCTATTATGAGGACTTCCACGGTCTACAAGACCTTGGCACGGCCCTGCGTGACGGATTCGTCTACAGCGGACAATACTCCGGTCACCGTCGACGCCGGCATGGAAGTTCATCGAAACAGGTATCCCCTGGACAGCTCGTGGTGTTTTCACAAAACCATGATCAGATCGGCAACCGCGCGGTCGGGGACCGCTTGAGCACGCAGCTACCTTTCGATGCCCTCAAGGTTGCCAGGGCGCTCGTGCTGCTCTCGCCCAACATTCCGCTCCTGTTCATGGGTGAGGAGTACGGTGAGACCGCGCCGTTTCAATATTTCATCGAGCACGGCAATCCCGACTTGATCGAAGCGGTGAGGCAGGGGCGAAAGAGGGAGTTCGCCCATTTCGGCTGGAAGGCAGAGGACATTCCCGATCCGCAGGACCCGGCGACATTCGAACGGAGCCGGGTGAATCGAGATCGACTCGATGACAGGCAGACCGGACTGCTTCGCTGGAGCAGCGCCCTCATCCACCTCAGGAAGACCATTCCGACGTTGAGCGCCGGCGATGCGAATCAGTTGCACCATTCGGTATGGGTATTTGAGCGAGAACAGGTGTTGGCACTGCATCGCTGGTCCAACAGGGGAGATGCAACGTTGCTGCTGTTCGGGTTCAATCAAGTACCGGGTAGGCTAACCCTCTGTGCACCGGTGGGAACATGGCGGCTCCGATTGGACTCCGAGGCAGGGGAGTTCGGTGGTACTGGGAAGGAGGCACTGCCGCAAGAGCTTATCATCAACGCTCAGGGAATCTCAGTGACAATTCCAGCCTATACCGCAGCCCTTTTCGTTTCTTCCTAAGGAAGGACGATTGTAATTCGAGATTGGGCTTGCGTCTGGTTTCACCTTATAGGATTTGATCGGGGAGGAGGTGCATATGCCGACATTGTATTTCGCACATTTCTTTGATCGGGCGATCGAATGGTCCTCGACTTCCGGCCTGCGGGTCGTTCTGATTACGATAGCCATGCTGATTCTGTTTGCGCTGCTCAAGCGCGCCCTGGTGAGGCTCCGTGGCATTTATGAAGGCAAGCTTCCGAGTCCTGATCAAGTCAAGCGTGCGTATACACTGACGCATATCGTGAGAGATGGTGTGCGGATGGTCATCTTCTTCGTCGGGGTTATGATGATTCTCTCGGAAGTTGGCATCGACTTGAAACCCTTGTTGGCCGCTGCCGGGCTGGGTGGATTGGCTATTGGATTCGGAGCGCAAAGTCTCGTGAAGGATTTGATTTCCGGGTTCTTCATCCTCCTTGAAAATTCAGTCCGGGTAGGGGATGTGGTCGAGGTTGCAGGGGTGTCCGGGGTCGTCGAAGAAGTCGAACTGCGAACCATCAAGCTGCGTGACTTATCGGGCAACGTGCATGTGGTGCCTAACGGGGCGATCGACAAAGTGAAGAACATGACGAAAGATTACTCCTATTATGTGTTCGATCTAGGCGTTGCATACAGGGAAGACATGGATGAAGTCATGGAAGTCCTGCAGGGGATTGCTGCAGAATTACAGGCAGATCCAGGGTTCGGAGTCGACATCCTCGCTCCATTGGAGATGCTCGGCGTCGATCAGTTTGCCGATTCCGCTGTGATCATTAAATGTCGAATCAAGACTCAGCCCATCAAGCAATGGCGGGTGGGCCGAGAGATGAACCGACGGATCAAGAAAACGTTCGATGCCAAAGGAATCGAGATTCCGTTCCCGCACCAGACGATCTACTGGGGCGAGCCCAAGAAGGGAACGCCACCACCATTATACGTAGCCCAATTGCAGCAGGGACATACGACCCCTCATTGAGTACGCCGCGGTGCTCTCCAGAACGGAGTGTGATGGGCATGCCCCCTCACTCCATCTTCAAGAAGAGCACTGATAACCGGGGCAGCGTCAAGGAAATCGAGTTGGGGCGTCCATGGGATTCGATCGGCGCTGCCATCGCGCCCTGCCTTTTCCCAGGTCGCTACTATCGTAACGGGTCGCGTCGCTGTTCAGGATTTCGCAGCACTGCCCCTTGAGCCGGCTATTTTCTTCTTTCACCTGCCGGAGCCGTTGCAGTTCGCTCACGCCCAGATGGGCGTACTTCTTCTTCCAGGCATAGAACGCCGCGTCACTGGCCCCGAGCTGTCGGCAGAGATTGCCGACCGGAGCGCCGCTTTCAGCCTGGCGGATCGCGTAGACAATCTGTTCCTCCGAAAACTTCGACCGCCTTCGCTTTATGGATCCGCTCCTTTCGTGCGGGACAGCCGAAGCCGTCAGCGCGCGAGAAAGGAGTTGACAATGGGAAGCAGGGAGCATAATATGACTCATCAGTCACATATGGCTATTAGGTCAACATTGAATGGTCGGAGCGGAAAGGAGGTGTGCATGATGCTGTCTGCGGCGGGTGTGGTCAAGGTGCGAAACAGCAGGAAGGGCACGGGGCGTACGGCAAATCAGGGCAGGGATTTGCGCGCGATCACGTCCAAGGTCCTGCCGCGGGCGATGTTCGGACGGACGGATTGTCCAACGGGGGCGGGCAGGCTGCCAAGGGTGCGAACTCCATTCCGGTGACGTGCTGGGGGCCAGACGGCAGTTGCTATGAAGGGATGAGCTCTCGTGCCGCCGGTGAGGTCATTTTTGTCGAATCGACACGTCTGATACCGGTGAACACGGAAGTTACCATTCGGTTCACTCCACCAGATGACGTCCTGGTCAACCGGAGTGTCGCCAAAGGAACCGTGGTCTGGCACTGCACGTCGAGTGATCACTTCACGAGCCGGAAAGGGTTCGGTGTCTGCCTCCAAGGTCGCTGGCCTCAGCCGCCTGGACCGACTGTGAATGATGGTTCGAAGGAGGCGGCATGACGGCGCTGCGTGGAATCATGAAACGAGTGACCTGTCGAAAGGGAATCGTCGGCCGTGGTGGTTCGAAACAGGGGACTGTGCGTACGGCCATTCCCTTGGCCGTTCGCTCTGTCGCCGCGCGCCTCACGCCGCGATGAGCCTTCCGCATGCCAACGCTGATCGATAGTCGGATTACGATTGAACGTAGAACAAGAAAGAGAGGTGGATCATGACTCACGGACGTTATGGGGTGATATTCGGAGGACTGTCGTTTCTTGCCGGACTTGTCGCCGGCGGCGTGGCGGGGTTGCTGTATGCGCCTCAGTCAGGAGCCAGAACCCGCCGTCAACTGGCGTGCGCCGCTGATGACGCCAAGGAGCGCGCAGGGGAGATGGTTGAAGACGCGACGGAGGCAGCACAACGAGTGGTTGAGCGCGGCCGCGCCTTGGTGAACATATGATCAACAGACATTTGGCGTTCGGCTCTTATGAATGAAGCCGAATGAACAAGGAGGAGAACCATGGGATGCCAACGTTGTAAGGGAATGATGGTCCCAGATTGCTTCGTGGATCTTCGAGACGATACGGGCCGTCTCACGTTCGAAGGGTGGCGCTGTGTGAATTGTGGCGAGGTCATCGACTCGGTGGTCCTCACGCATCGGATCGAGACGCCGAGTGGGCCCTATCGGGGGCATACAAGGGATCGTCGTGGGTGGGAGCGCTTGACCGCCGTGTGATGCGCCGGAGGAGAAGAACGGAAGGAGGGTGTTAGATGTGCGAAGGTCCGTATGCGTATTCGGATGGGCCGAGCGCGTACAATCTGACCCTCTCGGAACAGAGGGCCCAGTCGGTCCGATCCATTCTTCTCGCCGGAGGGATTGCGCCGGAACGGATCGAAACTAAAGGGTATGGACAATTTCGCCCGGTTGCGCCCAATGAGACCGCGACCGGCAAAGCCCAAAACCGGAGAGTCGAAATCGTGCTTCAGTCGACGAAACAATGATGGCCCACTGCGAGGAATCGTCGGAAAGAACAGAAAGAACGGTGACTCGGCAGTAGAGCCTATGGTGTCTTGGGAGGTTCTGGTTGCGTTCAGAACCTGCCATTCTTGATGAGTCCGGGCGGTGATGGATGATCGTTGCGTTGGGGGCTGTTGCCGAACCGTGGAATGTTCTATTCGTTCACTGGATGATTTGTAAGCCGGGAAAGGGGGCACATATGAAACAGCCGATCCGCAAGAAAGCGTCATCATCGCGAACTCCACGGCGGCCTTTGACAAAGCAGGCGATCACCTTCGAGTATTTCGACCCGTCGGCGATGGTCGTGACGCTCGCCGGAGATTTCAACATGTGGGACCCGAAGGCTCGTCCCCTCAAGCGCGATGCCGGCAGGCTCTGGAAGGTCACGATGCGACTGGAACCAGGCATCTACCAATACAAGTTTGTGGTCAACGGGGAGCGATGGGAAGAAGATCCGCTGAATCTGCATCGGATCCTCAACGAACACGGTACCTATAACTCGATCCGGAAGGTCGGGCCACCATCCGCAGATGGTCTCGAATCCGGAAACGATATGGCGAAAGGACATGATGGACGTACCAGCGCAGGTTGATGTTCCGCTTTCTCGAGTCGCAAGACGTAAGGCCAAGACGAATCGGCGGCTGTTGGATGTCGCACGAAAACTCTTTTTCGAAAAAGGGATCTATTGGGTTAAAGTCGAAGACATCACAGAGTCAGCCGATATCGGGAAGGGGACGTTCTATAAATATTTCGACTCCAAAGAGACCATCATCCGCATGCTACTTGAGGAAGGGCTTGGCGAGTTGCTGTTGAAGACGAAAGAAGCCGTCCACGCTGCCTCGTCCGATTCAAAGATTCTCTCGGCCGTCATCGCTGTCCGCGTGGATTATTTTCTGACCCATCCGGACTACCTCCTCCTCTTCCACCAGGTTCGAGGGCTCTTGCAGCTCAAAGGCAATGCGGCCAAAGAATTACGGGGAGTCTACGACGCCAAGCTTCGTCAGCTTGCCAGGCTGATCCAGCCGGTCATAGGCACCAAGGGAACAGCCGGCGCGCGCGATGCGGCGAATGCGATTGCCGCCTACACGTCGGGACTCTTGACCTACCATGTATTGTTTGAAGGGATCGAAGCAGTCAAGGGCCGGCGCGATCATTTCGTGCGTGTGCTCAATCAGAGTCTCCGGGCAATGCTCAAAACCGGCAGCGGAAGGCCGTTCTCAAAATAGAAGAATTGAAATTGTACTCTCTCCGAATGATCTCAAGAGCATCGCGGCGGCAATCGAAAGGTAAGGGATGACCGGTGCCATTGCCTCATCATGAATGAAAAGATGAAGGAAAGGAGGTGGAACGATGTACTATATGGACGTTAATCAGATGATCCAGTTCCCTCAGGCGAAGAAGACCGATGTCACGGTGGCGGCATTGCCGGGGTTGGTCATTCTTCCACGAGGCCTTTCCAGCGGCAAGAGCGGCTTTTACACTCCGGTTTGTTCATAAAAGGACCTATGCAGCAGACACCACATCCTCGGATTCCCGTCTCGACCTATCGGATTCAACTGAACCGGACCTGTACGTTTCACGACGTCACAACGCGCCTACCCTATCTGCACGACCTCGGGATTACGGATCTCTACAGCTCGCCGTACTTCACCGCGGTGCCGGGGAGTAGCCATGGGTACGACGTCGTCGATCCAACCACGCTGAATCAAGAAATCGGGACTGAAGAGGATTATCGCGCGATGATCGACCAGTTGCACCAGCGCGACATGGGGCACTTGCTGGACGTGGTGCCGAATCACATGGGCATCGCGCTGCAAAATAACGGATGGTGGCAGGACGTTCTTGAGAACGGGCGTAGTTCGCCCTACGCCGCGTTTTTTGATATCGACTGGGACCCGATCAAGCCAGAGTTGCGCGACAAGGTCCTGCTCCCGATTCTCGGAGATCAGTTCGGGGTTGTGTTGGAAAACCAAGAGTTGCGAGTGGTCTATCAGGACGGGCGCTTTGTCATTCGATACTACGACCATTGTCTTCCGGTCGCGCCGAAGCCGTCCGCGCTGATCCTGGCCCATCGGTTGGATGCGCTGATTCGCGAAGCGGGCGCGAATAGCCAGGAGGTCATGGAACTGGAGAGCATCATCACGGCATTGAAGCATTTACCGTCCAGGCAGGACCTGGCGTCTGAATCGGTCACCGAACGTTATCGGGAAAAGGCAATTATCAAGCGCCGCTTGGCTGCGCTGATCGAGGGCAGCGCAACGATCCGATCGTTTCTTGAGGAGAATGTTCGATTGCTCAATGGGACGAAAGGCGATCCTCGAAGTTTCGATCTGCTGGATCAGATTCTCAACGATCAAGCCTATCGTCTGGCGTACTGGCGGGTCGCGGCGGAAGAAATCAACTATCGCCGGTTCTTCGACATCAACGAACTGGCGGCCATCCGGATGGAAGACCCGGCCGTTTTCGAGGAGACGCACAAGCTTCTGCTGCGGTTGGTGAAGGAGGGAGCCGTGACAGGGCTTCGCATCGATCATGTAGACGGGCTCTATGATCCGGCCGATTATCTGAACAAACTGCAGCACTGGGCCAGGAAGGAACTGCCGACGACATCTGACGCAACGGATCGGCCGTTGTATGTCCTGGTCGAAAAGATTCTCGGGGTCAATGAACAGCTTCCGGCGAACTGGCCGGTCTTCGGTACGACCGGCTATGATTTTCTTGGCTGGCTGAATGCGCTCTTTGTGGATCGCACCAACGAACGGACGTTCGATACCATCTATACGCGGTTTATCGGGAGAGTGGAACCATTCGATGAACTCACCTATCGCTGCAAGCAGTTGATCATGCAGGCCTCGATGGCCAGCGAACTGAGCGTGCTTGGCCATCGATTGGATCGGCTGTCCGAACAGGACAGGCGGTCTCGGGATTTCACACTCAACAGTTTGACCCACGCGATTCGGGAGATCATTGCCTGTTTCCCCGTGTATCGCACCTATCTCACGGGGGACGCCGACGGGATCCTCGACCGGGATCGCATGTTCATCTGGCAAGCGGTGACTCATGCCAAGCGACGGAATCCCGCTGTGAGCGGCGTGGTCTTCGACTTCGTGCGGGACCTCCTGCTGAAGTCCACACATCACAGTGATGCGGATCGCGAGGAACGGTTAAAGTTCGTGACGAAATTCCAGCAGACGACCAGTCCTGTCACGGCCAAGGGAGTCGAAGATACGGCCTTCTATCGATATCACAGGTTTATCTCGTTGAACGAAGTCGGGTCGGACCCCCAGCAGTTCGGCATCGCGCCGTCGCTCGTGCATCAGCAATGGAAGTCCCGACAGGCATACCGTTCGGCCTCCCTCTCGTCGACCTCAACGCACGATACCAAACGAAGCGAAGATGTCCGGGCACGACTGAATGTGCTGTCGGAGATCCCGCAACGATGGAAAGATCACGTGACGCGCTGGCAGAAGCTCAACCACCGGTTCAAGACGAAAACCGACGGCGAGTTTGCCCCAGGCCGCAACGAAGAATACCTGTTGTATCAAACGTTGCTGGGCGTGTGGCCGCTCGAAGGCATGGAGGAGGATGCCTATCGCACGTTTATCGATCGTATTCAGGCCTACATGAATAAGGCGGTCAAAGAGGCGAAGGAACACAGCAGCTGGATCGGGCCGAATGCCGAATATGAAGGCGCGATCACGTCGTTTGTCGCCCGGTTGCTGGACCGTTCAACGCCGAATGCCTTTCTGGACGATTTTCTTGGCTTGCAAGAGCAGGTGGCCCAGTACGGCCTCTACAACTCCTTATCGCAAGTGCTGCTGAAGGTGGCGGCGCCAGGTGTGCCGGATTTCTA
Source organism: uncultured bacterium (assembly GCA_965233025.1). Classification (GTDB taxonomy): domain Bacteria; phylum Nitrospirota; class Nitrospiria; order Nitrospirales; family Nitrospiraceae; genus Palsa-1315. The sequence goes on along the minus strand of CBDDRH010000145.1, from coordinate 11,863 downwards.
TCAAGGAACGGAACTCTGGGATTTCAGCCTCGTGGACCCGGACAACCGTCGGCCGGTCGATTTCACAACCAGGGCCGCACTGTTGGATGAATTGAGTAAAGAGGCTGCAGCCGCTCCAGACCGGGCGGCCTTCCTGCGAGACCTGTTCGCGCATCGCACCGATGGCCGTATCAAACTGTTTCTGACCGCGGAGGCCTTACGGTACCGGCGGAATCATCGCGCGCTGTTTCAGGCAGGCGCGTATGTGCCGCTGACAGGAACGGGGGAGAAGTGTGCGCACGTATTCGCATTCGCCCGTAGTCACAGGGAGGAGTCGATCGTGACCGTCATTCCTCGACTGCTGACCGGGGTCATTCCGGATGCGCACCTGGCTCCTCTGGGAGAAGCGGTGTGGAAAGAGACGTGGCTGACCATGCCGGACTGGGGCGAAGGCACACAGGTGCGCAATATATTCACGGGAGATGTGTTGCGTACGGTGACACGGGACGGTCGCCTGGTCTTGGCTGTGGGAGAAATCTTCCTGCACAGTCCGGTCGCCTGGCTTGAAAGGATGACCTGATGATGCGGCGCGGCGACGATTGGGACGGGATGCAGTGGCTCGGCGGGGAGGCCCATGTCCGGGCAACCGACGGCAGACCGGGCCGCTCGAACTTCCTCCGGTGGCTCTCATCGGAGGCTCTACCCCTGGCGGCCGGCACCGTGCTCGGAGGTTTCGTCGCGGTCAGCGCCATCAGGCTGGAGGGTAGGAAACAACAGAGGAGAATCGGTCAGCTGGTTGCTCGAGTATCGAACGAAAGGAGTGTACATATGGAACCGGTACGAGAAGATGAGCGGCGGATGCGGAGTGATGAATCCATCACGATGGGCCCGACAACAGTATTGGTTGCATTCGGACTCGGCTTGCTGGCCGGTGCGGTGGTGACGCTGCTGACGACCCCGGAGTCAGGCACGTCGGTTCGCACACGTTTGAAGCGGGGGGCGGAGGCGGCTACACGTGAACTCGGGGAGATTGCCGGAGAGACCAAGGAGTCCTGGGACAGGGTGCGCGACGATACAGAGGACGCAGTCAAGCGCACGGCCACCAGGATCAAGGAAGCGGCCAGGGTGACGAAAGAGGCGCTGGTTGAGGACGGAAATTCCGTTCCGAAGGTGCCATGAGCGCCAGGCGGTTACACCCCGAACGCAGCGACCGAGTCAAATCGATGAAGGCGTGGAAGTCGTGAGCACGATAATGAAAACGGAACCGGAAATCCCGTCGTCCATCGTGATCGAACGGGTGCAACCGGAGATCGACGGCGGCCGCTGGCCGATCAAACGTGAGGTGGGTGATCGGCTGGAAGTATCGGCGGATATTTTCAAAGAGGGGCACGATGTGCTCGCGTGTGTTCTTCGGTATCGTTCCGTCAAAGAGAATGTCTGGCGGGAGGCGCTGATGCAGCCGATGGATAACGATCGGTGGGTCGGGCACGTGGATCTGACGCAAAACACCCGCTATCGGTATTCGATCGGGGCCTATGTCAATCTATTCGAATCCTGGCGGATCGAAGTGACCAAGAAGCATCAAGCCGGCGAACGAATCGAGAGCGAATTACTCGAAGGCCGGACACTGGTGGAAGCGGCAACGCAACGGGCCACGGGGGAGGATAAGGCCACATTGAACGAGTTGTTCGGCCGTTGGCGTACCGGCGAACCGGTGACGACCCAACTGGCCGTGGCGTTGCATGCCGATCTCAAGGCGCTTGTGGAGCGGCATCAGGAACGCCGGGCCTGGACCCTCTACGATCGTGAATTGGAAGTCGTGGTGGATCGTGGGCTGGCCCGCTACGGAGCCTGGTACGAATTTTTTCCGCGTTCGCAGGGGACAACGCCGGGACGGAGCGCCACCTTGAAGGAATGCGAGGCAAGACTGCCGGCCATCAAGGCGATGGGATTCGATGTCGTCTATCTGACGCCGATTCATCCGATCGGGCGAACGAACCGCAAGGGGAAGAATAATTCCCTCACACCATTGCCAACTGATCCAGGCAGTCCCTATGCCATCGGGAATGAACAGGGCGGTCACGATGCCGTTGAACCGAGCCTCGGCACATTGAAGGACTTCGATCACTTTCAAGAAGCCGTGCGCTCGCAGGGCATGGAAGTCGCCATGGACTTCGCGATCAACTGTTCGCCGGACCATCCTTACGTGAAGGACCATCCGGAATGGTTCGCCCACCGTCCGGACGGGACGATCAAATATGCGGAGAATCCGCCCAAGAAATATCAGGACATCTACAGCGTCGACTTTTATTGTGAGGACTGGCGCGGTCTGTGGAACGAGATGAAACGCGTGATCCTCTTCTGGGCGGGCCATGGCGTAAAAATCTTTCGTGTGGACAACCCCCACACCAAACCGGTGGGTTTTTGGGCCTGGCTGATCCGGGAGGTACAGGATCAGCACCCGGATGTGATCTTTTTGTCCGAGGCCTTCACGAGGCCGAAGATGATGAAGACCCTGGCCAAAGCCGGTTTCACACAGTCATACACCTATTTCACCTGGCGGAACTTGAAGCAAGAGCTGACGGATTATATGGTGGAATTGGCGAAGAGTGAGATGCGGGAATATTTCCGTCCGAACTTTTTCACCAATACGCCCGACATCCTGCCGGAGATTCTCCAGCATGGCGGGAGGCCAGCCTTCATGTTCCGGCTGGTGCTGGCTGCCACGCTGTCTCCCTCGTACGGAATCTACAGCGGCTACGAACTCTGTGAAAACCGGGCGCTGCCAGGGAAGGAAGAGTACCTCGACTCGGAGAAATACGAGATCATGGTCCGGGACTGGGATCGGCCGGGCCATCTGATCGACTATGTGACCATGATCAATCGCATCAGGCGGGACAATCCCGCACTGCATGAATTGGAAAATCTTGAATTTTACGAGGCAGACAATGAACAGGTACTGTTTTACGGTAAGAGTTCGTTCGACAAGCGCAATTCGATACTCGTGGCGGTCAATCTGAGCCCATTCCAGGTCCAGGAGTCGCACCTCCGAATTCCAATCGCCGCGCTCGGCATCAGGCCTGAAGATACGTATCAACTGCATAATCTGATGACGGATCGGCGCGATCTCATGACGGGCGATAGCTACATCGTGCAATTGGATCCGCAAATCGAACCGGCTGCGATCTTCGCCGTGCGACGCTGGACACATCGAGAGCAAGAAGTCGACTATTTCTTTTGAGAGGGTATCGAGGATGAGCCCCGGGCCACAGGGATGGATCGAACAAGTTCTGACCTCGCTGGAAGGACAGGGGCAGCGCCCCCTGATCGAGTTTGTCCAACGGCAACGATGGTTCGGAGGCAAAGGGAGGCTCTTGGCCGATGTGTGCGTTGTGGACGCGGTGGAACTGTTGTATGGGACAGGCCGTCAACTGCTCGCATTGATAGGTGTCGAATATCGAGGCGGAGCAAAAGAGCGCTATGTGATGCCATTGACGGTCAGACCGAGAACTGGGCCACACGATGCCCAGGCGCTTGTCGAACTGCCTGAGTCTTCCACCCATGAATGGGTTTGCGACGCGACCGGCAATGTGGAAATCTGGATGGGCCTCTACGATGGTGTGGCACAAGGTCGGGAACTGGCCGGACAGAACGGGTATCTGATGGGCCGGACTATGACGCAGGGAGTGGAAGAGTTGGTGAAGGCGGTGCGAGAGACGAAGGTCCTCTCTGCGGAGCAGAGCAACACGTCGGTGATCTTTGACCAGCGGGTGATGATGAAATTGATCCGCAAGGTGGACAACGGAATCAACCCCGACAGCGAGGTCTTGGAATTCCTGACGACGCAGACGACCTGTCGGGATGTACCGGCTCTATTGGGAATGATGACATATGACGACGGTATGGTTGACAATGGGGAGCCTGCCACCGTTGCGGTAGTCCAGCGATTCGTTCCGAATATCGGCGATGGGTGGAGCTATGCCTTGGCGCATCTTAAGATCCTACTGGATGAGGGAGGTGAGGCGGTCACTGAGCGCGGAGACAATCTCTCGAAGGCGGTGACGGAGATTTCAGGACTGTTTTTGGGGCAGATTCGACGTCTTGGGGAGATTACAGGAAGGCTGCATGTGGCGCTGGCATCCCGGCTAGAACAGGACGCATTTTCCCCTGAACCAATCAGCGCATGTGATATCGATCGGTGGAAGGACGGCATGACGAAACATCTCACAGAGGTCTGTCAGGATCTGCGTGCGTTTCGGCCTGCACAGCCGTCGGCTGCCGGTTTCACAGGCGACGACGTAAACAAATTGGAAACAGCTTGCCGTGATCGGTTCGGCGACCTCCAGCTCTTGGCCCAGGGAATGGTGGCGAAGGTTCGTCATCACGGAGATTATCATCTTGGCCAAGTCCTCAAGACGATCGATAGCTTCGTCGTGATCGACTTCGAAGGGGAGCCGACCAAGTCGATCGAAGAGCGGCGAGCTAAAGTGTGTCCGTTGAAAGATGTCGGTGGGATGCTGAGATCATTCAACTATGCAGCCCAGGCAACGCTGAAACAGTGTCAAGCGGCGTCCGCCACGGACCTCGGGTTGATGACGGAATGGGAAGGGGCGGCTCGCGCATCGTTCCTCGACGGGTACCGCTCGATTGCGAAACCGGGAGAAGCGGCTTTTTTGCCTCCCACGTGGGAACAGACTTTGCGAGTGATCCAGGTCTACGAACTCGACAAGGCCTTCTACGAAGTGCGCTACGAAATGCGCAATCGTCCTCATTGGTTGCCGATCCCTCTCGCAGGCATTCGAACGCTCGTCGGGTAAAGGAGTGCTGCGTCGGGCCGTACGGATTCAGTCTTTGATTGTGGGGGACACGATGTCGAATGCCGCTCTGCTATTTCGCTTTATCGGATGCAGTGAAATTCAAGAAATTCTTGGGAAGCAAGCCGAGGACGAGCGTCAGCTTGCGGAGTTCCTGGAGGAAGTTCCGCTCGACTCGGTGTACTATCACACGCATAGCTTTTTCCTCCGATCCCGGTTCATCGAACGCACCTATCCCAATGATTTTGCCCAATGGGTGGGCGAGCAAGTGCGGGATCATGTGCTGGCTGAACGGCTGTGCATGGTGGATCCGTTCAACTTTCCGAGTCTGGAAGCGCTGCGTGAGGAACTCATTTCCATCATTGACGACCATCTCTCCAGGATGCCGACAGTGCCGAGCGTGGGGTTTGGCAGCCCCTTCTATTTCAACCGTTCTCGCATCCTGGAAGTGCCCACAGGCCTTGACGTGACAACGCTGCCTGAGTTCCGCAATGCGATTTCAGAGGTCGATGTCAGCTCCTTGTATTTCCACGTATTCGAAGCGCATATGCGGTTGCAGCGAGACGAGAACGATTTCTCCGCCTGGATCAGGGGAAGTCTGAAGTTGCCGGATCTGGCAGAACGGATTAAAGCGTTGAACCCCTATCTCGGCAGTCTCGAACGACTGCGGTCGAGCTTGCTAACCATGTGCGACGAGTATCTGGAGAAGTCCGGACCAGTGGCACGAACAGGGAGCCGATAATGTTGAGCGCCGATCCGCTCTGGTACAAAGACGCCGTATTCTATGAAATCCACGTCAAGGCCTTTGCCGATGGCAACGGGGACGGCATCGGCGATTTTCAGGGGCTGATCGGCAAGTTGGACTATCTCCAGTGGCTCGGTGTGGACTGTTTGTGGCTGCTGCCATTTTATCCGTCTCCGCTACGGGACGACGGCTATGATGTGGCCGACTTTTTGAGCGTGGCTGAAAAGTACGGCACAACCGACGAAGTGCGGCACTTCCTGGATGAAGCGCATCGGCGAGGGATGCGGGTCATCGTGGACTTGGTCTTAAACCATACGTCCGACCAGCATCCGTGGTTTCAGGAAGCGCGACAATCTCCTCAATCGCCCAAACGCGGGTTCTATGTCTGGAGTGACAACGACAACACGTACGGAAAGGCCAGGATTATCTTCATCGATACGGAACAATCCAACTGGACCTGGGACTCGGAGGCCAAAGCGTTCTACTGGCACCGGTTCTTCAGTCACCAGCCGGATTTAAATTACGACAACCCGGAGGTCCGGCAAGCCATGTTGGACACGATGGTGTTTTGGCTCGATCAGGGGTTGGACGGATTCCGGTGCGACGCCGTGCCCTATCTGTTCGAACGCGAAGGGACGATTTGCGAGAACTTGCCCGAGACGCACAATTATTTGAAGGACATCCGACGCCGCATCGACGCGTCCTATGAGGGACGCGTCCTGCTGGCCGAGGCGAATCAATGGCCGTCGGATGTGCGGCCCTATTTTGGCGACGGCGACGAATTTCACATGGCATTCCACTTTCCGCTGATGCCCCGGCTCTATATGGGCGTGCGTAGCGAAACGCGCGATCCGATTATTGATATGTTTACGCATACGCCCGAGATTCCGCCGAACTGTCAGTGGTGCCTGTTTCTCCGCAACCACGACGAGCTGACCCTCGAAATGTGTTCCAGCGAAGAGCGTGACTACATGTACTACACCTACGCGCATGATCCGAAGATGCGGCGGAACATTGGCATTGCACGGCGGCTTGCACCGTTGTTGGACAACGATCGCCGCAAGATCGAGCTGCTGAACAGCATGGTCTTCACGATGCCAGGCAGCCCGATCATTTATTACGGAGATGAGATCGGTATGGGGGACAATATTCAGTTGAAGGATCGCGACGGGGTAAGAACTCCAATGCAATGGACGATGGATCGGAACGCGGGGTTTTCCAATACGGATCCTGCGCGATTGTACCTGCCGGTGGTGTCGGACTCGCTCTACGGGTATCAATCGATCAACGTCGAGTCGCAGAGGGAGATGCCCCATTCGCTGTTGCACTGGATGAAACGGATGATCGCGGTGCGCAAGCGGCATCCGGTATTCGGCCGAGGCACCATCACCTTTCTTCGTCCGGCAAACGGCAAGGTGCTTGCCTACCTGCGACGGTACGAAGGGGTGGCGCTATTGCTCGTCCATAATCTGGCCGGGTCGGCGCAATCGGTGGAGCTGGATCTGAAAGAATTTTCCAGCTCGACACCGGTTGAATTGCTGGGGGAAGCGCGATTTCCCACGGTGACGGAACGTCCGTATACCTTGACCCTGGCTCCCTATGGCTACTACTGGCTCAATTTGATGCCGGAACGGACAGGAGCGGAACTCTATGGGATCGAACAGACGGCGCTGTAGACGATGACGGCGGGTCACGAGTGTGACGGATCTGTTGAGAGCGGAGGGAGGGAGTCGATGATTAAGGAATTGGAACAGTTTCGCGAGGTGGCGCCGAAAGGGACCATCGATTTTTTGCAGCGATTGGGCGATTTGGTGCAGGGGAAACGGTTTCTCCATATCAATACCGTGCGGTTCGGCGGCGGGATGGTGGAAATTTTGCGGCGACTCGTGCCCATCATGAAAGCGATGGGCGTCGAGGCGCGATGGGAAGTCATCGCGGGCACGCAGGAATTTACCGACGTGACACGCCGGATCGCAGACGGATTGCAGGGCAGGCCGGAAACCATCACCGACGAGATGTACCAAATCTATCTGAATGTCACCGCCAGGAATGCCAAGGCACTGGATCTCGACGCGGATCTTGTCTTTGTCCACAATCCGGAGCCGGCCGCGTTGATCGAACATCGGAAGGGTGGAAACTGGGTGTGGCGCTGTCACCTCGATGCCGGCCAGCCCTGTCGATCGGTCTGGAGTTTGTTTCGTCGGCATGTGCTGAAATACGACGCGGCGATCTTCTCGCTCCCAGGGTTCGCTCAGCGGCTGCCGATCCAGAAGTTCTTGATCTATCCCTCGATCGACCCCATGACCGAGAAGAACCGTGAGCTGTCGCGCACCGAGATATGGGAGACGCTCGATCGATTCGGGATCCGCAAGGGCAAGCCGATGCTCTTACAGGTGGCACACTTCGACCGATTCACGGACCAGCTCGGCACGATTCGCGCCTATCGCATGGCCAAGAAGTACCATGACTGCCAGCTTGTACTTGCAGGGAGCGGAGTGGTGCATGACCCGGAGGGGGAAACGGTGCTCGCGGAGGTGCAGGAAGCGGCGGGGAACGATCCGGACATTCATATCCTTCAATTACCCCCCGAAGCCGACCGCGAGATTAACGCGCTGCAACGGGGGGCCTCCATCGTGCTCCAAAGGGCGCTCAAGGAAGGCTTCGGCGTGACCGTGTCCGAAGCCATGTGGAAGGGCAAGCCGGTGATCGGGGGGACCGCCGGCGGGGTGTCAGTGCAGATCGTGCACGAGGCAACCGGCTTCATCGTCCATTCCGTCGAGGGCATGGCCTTTCGTGTCCGCTATCTCCTAAGCAATCCCAGTGTCATGACCAGGATGGGCGCGATGGCGAAGGAGCACGTCAGGAGAAATTTTCTGATCACGAGGCATCTTGTAGACTATCTCACGATGTTAAAGCTCCTTGGCGCCAAGTAGTCGAGCGGCTGGCCTGGCAAACCGCCTATTCTCCATGGGAGATGTCTAGGGTGGATGACTCGTTTCTTCCGGAATCGGTTCGCACGCTGCTGGATGGGGCCGAGACGGCTGACATCGTCATCGGTCTGCTTACGTTCAACGACAAGACGACTGCTCCCGATCTCGCACGCGCGATGATCGATGGCTGTGCCCGTTCCTTTCCGCAGCGACGCATTCTCGTGGTCAACTGCGATGCTGGTTCGCAGGATGGTACGCCCCAGTTGATTGAGCAGAGCATTGGCCTGGGCGTGCGCTTCTGGACGATCCCTCACCCCGTTCTGAGTGAGTCGTTTAAATTGCTGTCGGAATCTGGAGTGCCAGGGCGAGAGACAGCCTTTCGTATTCTTGCCGCCGTGACAGACAAGCTTGACGCGGCCGTCTGCTTGGTTGTCGACGGCAATGTGAAATCTGCAGATGCCGGCTGGCCTCAACTTCTGGCCGATCCGATTCTTGACAAGGGATTCGATTGCGTCCTGCCCTGGTTCCGTCGCAATCGGTACGAAGGGACTTTGACGAATACCTTGCTCGCTCCGCTTACCAGCGCATTGTATGGGAAACGGATTCCCTACCATTTGGGCGGCGCCTACGCATTTTCATCCCGTATGATCCGTTCGACACTGCTGCCGCAGCCGTGGGACGAAGAGATCATGCACTATGGATTTGACGGGTGGGTGACGACGCTGTCCATGGTCGAACCGCTTCAGGTGTGCCGTGCCGCCCTTGGACCTCGCCTGCATCAGGCCAAACCGATGGGCGATTTGGCCATGATCGTGGCTCAAACCGTCGGCTGTATTTTTCATTTGATGGAGCGCTATCAGGAGAGGTGGCAATCCGTCACAGGTCCGGTGTCCGCCCCGACGGTCGGAGTTCCGGTTGGGTTGGGAGACGAAACCGGATTGATCGACGTGAGGCGGTTAGTCAACGGGTTTCGCCAAGGGCTTCGTGATTTGCTTCCGGTCTGGCAGATCATTTTGCCAGCCGAGTCATTCCAGCAGGTATTGGAACTCGGCGTCGAACACACGGAGAGCTTTCGCTTTCCTTCCGGTCTGTGGGTGCAGGTCGTCTATGACTTTGCACTGGCCTATCATGACCGCCTGTTGCACCGTGAGCATTTGCTCAAGGCGCTGACACCACTGTATCTCGGTTATACCGCATCCTTCGTCATCGAAACGCGCGCGCAGGCTGTGGAGCAGGTGGAACAGGAACTCGCCCGTCTGAATGATCAGTACGAGACGATGAAACCGTATTTGGTTCAGCGATGGAGGTGGCACAATGAATGACGTATGGGGCGATGCCATGGTGGAAGCGTTTCGTGACATGATGAAGCGGGTTGCCCTGTATATGCCAAAACTGTTGGCACTGCTCAGCTTCATCCTGCTCGGGGTCATTATCGGTTGGGTGGTCAAAGCCGTTCTCCAACGACTGTTGAAGGCCGTGCGCATCGATGTGCTGAGCGAACGATGGGGACTTCAGGCTGCATTGGCCAAAGCTGGGCTCAAGCAGCCGCTCTCGCAGATCGCGGGGCGTCTGGCTTTCTGGACGGTGTTCGTCATGTTTGTATTTATGGGAGTGGACGCGCTGGATCTTCCCGCGACCGCCGCGCTGATGGGCCATCTGCTGGGGTTCTTGCCGAGTATCGTAGCGGCAGGCCTGTTACTTCTGGTCGGCGTCCTGCTGGGAAACTTCTTTGCTGAAGCAACCCTGATCGCCACGGTCAACGCCCAGATTCAGGAAGCCCGGCTCATCGCCAACTTGGTGCGATGGAGCATTTTTCTGTTCACCGCGGCGATGGTGTTTACACAGATTGGGATCGCCAAAGAAATTGTGATCGCTGCATTTTCGATCGTATTCGGCGGTGTCGTATTGGCGCTATCGATTGCCATCGGTCTCGGCGGGCGGAACATTGCGCGGGACGTGCTGGAACGGCGGTGGCGGAAAGCCAAAGAGGAACGAGACGAGATCTCGCATTTATAGAGAGGATCAGATCAACGACGCAATGATGGCTTCATCCGGTTGGAGGCAGCGGGGCGCAGCCCCCGAGTGGAATGCCGTGTAACCTCTTGAAAAAATGGTGGCGGTGCCCCGGATTGAACGGGGGACCCGCGGCTTATGAGTCCGCTGCTCTACCAACTGAGCTACACCGCCACTCGATTGATTTTACTGAAGAATTACACTTGAGACGATCCAATGAATCTTGAAAGTGTCCACCAAATGCCCACCGTAAATGCGTTGCAAACTACCAAGGATGCGAAGCAGGATGCAACAGAGCCGTTAGGGGGCTGGACTATATCACGGCGGGGATCAGAAGGAAAATACTATACCGAGGTTATTGCGGGGTAGGGGTAGCAGGCGCGGGAGGACTGTCCGAGGCTTCCTCAGTCAGTTTTCGATGTCGCGCTACGACCAGCGCGCCGGCCTCTTCAAGTCTCGCTTCTGAGACGATGTTATAGCGATCGAATATGGATCGGGTCTTATGTCCCGAAATGGCCATCGCGATTTTCTCAGGAACCCCAGCGTCACTCAGGTTCTTGACGCCGGTTCGGCGAAAGTCATGAAGGAGCGCTCCGACGTACCCACGCTGGCCCACCATCTTTCCTTTTGGCTTGGTCCACTTCCCTAATCCTAGCTTGACACAAGCTTTCTGCCAGGCGGTTCGGATGGATTTGAGTCGTCGTCCCAAGTAGTGGCACACCCACGGACAATCAGGGCGGGTCACCCGCGTGGTCTCATCCCACGTTCGTAAGACGTCATAGAGATCTCCACCCATCACCAGCGCTCGAGGTTCGGACGTCTTGGTGTCAGAACCGGCGAGTGTAATCCGTACAATCTGACGGCGATGATCGAACAGGACTTGGTTCCAGACAAGCGACGTGATCTCTCCCCAGCGCATGCCACTCCAATAATCAATCGTGACCGGAACGCGTGCATGGGGTGGAAGTGCGTCCCGAAGCGACGTGAATTGTTCCCAGATAAAGAAGCCGGAGCGGGGCGGAGCTTCTTTCAGCCTGGTCCATTTGGGGCGTTGAGTGATCAATTGATGCTCAAGCCCAAGTGAGAACCCTCGGAGGAGAAAGCTCATGCGACGGTTCACGCGTCCGCCTGAGAGGTGGTCCTGCTCGACCCACATCTTGGCCCAGTCTCGTAGCGTGGTCGAAGTCACGCGCTCGGCAAGCATGGAGCCGGCCAGGCTCTTCCAAAACTGAGCCAGTTGCTGCGCACTGCGCAGCGACTTTCTGGTATTCATTTTGTAGTCGTCGACCACCAAATCGACGAGCTCGGCAATCGTCGTCTCCTGGACTGTGGGCCATCCGAACACCCCTGTGTAGGCGCGCTGAATCAACTCGTCAAGGATG
>CBDDRH010000144.1:0-23916 GCA_965233025.1 uncultured bacterium | reverse complement strand
ATTTTCTCTCCGGCTTCCGTCAGTACGGTGACTTGGACCTGGCGAAACGCGCTTGGGGGCACATCGTCTTCAAAGTGGTCCATCAACTTGAGATCTTCGTCGGTCACTTCGAAGATCGCCCCCCAGACCTGTTCTCCCGGTGACGGGATCACGCTGGCGAGGCCGCATCGCCATTGGGAAGACCATCGGCAGAATTTGATCGTATGTTCGGGAAGAGTGGCCAACATCAGAAACTGATGTTCCGGCGCGCGACGTTTCAGCTGTGTCGGGTTGAGATGGTCCCCGTAGAGGAAAAACTTCATTGATGATTCGCCGCCAAGGACCAATGTTTGCCGACTAAGATCACATTTCTAACATAACCCCTTTCACACGTACAAGCCGCGCTTTACGCGGTTCGCTGGGTCGCTGTCGTTGGATTGACATCGCGCCGATGCTCTTCCTAAGATGCGGCGCAGTCATCCGCGGTGTCGTCCCGTCGAACCTGATGCCTAGGAAGTCCATGTCAGAGAATCATGCCTCCGCCATTTCTTTGCATTCCTCGTACGCACTGTGAAGATCATCCACTATGCGGCCATGGCAGTGCTCCTGTTGGGCGCGGTCTACTATCTCTGGATGCAGCCTCCGTCGCTGAAGCCTGTGGTCGATGGTCGGGCCGCTGAGGCCCTCACGATGGTACAAACCTATCAGGCAATCGGGTACCCCACAATTTTACAGGCGATGACTGAGCATGTGCGCTCTATGAAGGAACGCAATCGCGTCTCCCGGTTGGGTGAATGGCGGGTCAAGCAGGTGGAGGGCGATCTGTACGAGATACGGGTTCAGTTGCGAGATCAGGGAACGACAGGCCAATGGTTTGAGCGAGAGTTCATATGGCATGCCGATCTTATGTCGAAGAAAGTCAATGCCGCATCGCTCTCTGCTGATGGGGTCACTCCTAAAGCTCCCGATGCTGCACCTTGACAGGATGCTGAAAAAGCCCTTCTTTTTTCACCCGCCCAACCCAAGCGCGCCGAGACGCGCCATTTCCCCCGCGTCGTTCTCGTCTCGTCAAAACCCTCAACGTACCCCGCTCGGAGAATAAGCTGTCATGGCAGCTTGGGGTGGGCGGGTGAAAAACGCTACGCCTCCGGTTTTGACTCTCCTGTGGCCTAGTTGGATGTCTTTTTGAGCATCCTGCGAATACGTTTGTTACTTGTCCTAGATGGGAAGCTTTCGAAGTTCTGCTCTGACGAAGTGGTTTTCCTCCAGTCTGCTACTTGAAGTTCTCCGGCAGAGCGACCTGAATCTGATTCCCTTCGATCCGGACGGGGCAGCAGGCGACGGTGATCGCAGGATTCTCAGGCCGTTCTCCGGTTTGTACGTTGAATCGCCAGCCATGCCACGGGCACTCGACCACATGGCCTTCTAGATGACCTTCTCCAATCGGTCCTCCCGCATGCGGACAGGTGTTATCGACGGCGTAGAAAGATCCGTCGACATTAAACAGCGCAATCCAGACCCCGTGGACTTCGACGGTCCGTCCTGTCCCCGGTGGAATTTCATCTACTGATGCGACGTTCACAAATTCAGGCATAAGGATGATCCTTCTATTTCTTCGGGCAACCTATGGAACATACACAAGGCGCAGACCAGCCAGTGACTTGATTTCGACCAAGGCTTATGGCATAGAACTAGGGTACGCGTTCAAATACTACACCCGGGCCCTCTCATACAAGGAGCCTTGGTTGGGAATGAGGTTGCAGCATGGAGATGACCCTTCTGCTCAACGCAACGTACGAGCCCCTGCGGGTCGTCCATTGGCAAAAGGCGATCGCGCTCCTTTGGCAGGGCAAAGTTGAAGTCCTCGAAGTTTACGACCGAGAGATTCACGCGGTTTCTATCTCCATCAAGCTTCCCTCCGTCATGCGGCTCCTCAAGCTGGTCCGGCTCAAGGATGTCCATCGGGCGGTTAAATTCTCCCGCATCAATATCTTCACACGAGATGGATATGCCTGCCAGTACTGCCGGCACAAGTTCAGGACCGAGGAACTGACGTTCGATCATGTCGTCCCCATCGCCAAGGGTGGGCGAAAGACATGGGAAAATATCGTCACGGCATGCTGGCGTTGTAACAATAAGAAGAGCGGTCGCACGCCCGAAGAAGCCGGCATGAAGCTGATGAAGAAGCCGGTGAAGCCGCGATGGAATCCAGTCGTCACGATTACCATCGGAATTCGGAATACACCGGACAGCTGGCGTGACTATTTCTATTGGAATATGGAGCTTGATGCCGACTCCGCCGAACCATAAATGGGTTCAGTTGTGAGTTCTGAGTTGAAAGTTCTGAGTTGTAAAGACACTGGCTGCAAGCGTTCGACCTGAATACTCAGAACTCAGATCTGCTTATCAGCTATCGCACCGTTTCCAGCGTAATCCCAAAGTCAAATTCTCTCAGTACCGTTGAATTCTTCGCATAGCCGCCTTCGAACTCGCCTGGTTATGCCTGGCCATCATATCTAGCAGGGTATTAAAAATCCCTCCAGCATTTTTTGACCGCGCTACGCGAAGCGCGAAAATCGACTGGTTACTCTGGTTTGCTTGGTTTGTCTCGTATATTTGGTTCAACAAGACAAACCAGATGAACAAAACAAACCAGATAAACCCCCTTCTATCTGTCTCGCGAGCTACGATCTGAGCGCGGAAGTATTATAGCGGGGCCGATGGAAAAGTGTGCGGCGCGGTTTACGCTGCAAAACGGGGTGTTGTATGATACCTCCGCGTTTGAATTGGGAGGAATATTATGGCTGCAAATTCTGGCTTTCCGTTGTCTCTAGATGTGAAGGGATACCCGGTGCTTGTACTCGGGGGAGACGAGGAGGCCGCAGAAAAGACCCAGCGGTTGTTGGAGGCCGGCGCAAAAGTGACTGTCGTGGCGCCAACCCTACACGCGATACTGAAAGATTTGGCCGCGTCGGCAAAAGTCGTGCATCGTGGTCGGCATTTTCGCGAAGGCGATTTGGAAAGTGCGATTCTGGTGCTGAACCTGGTTCGCGGAGACCGGGATTTCTCCCGAGAGCTGTTTGCGAATGCGCGAGGGAAGAAGTGTTTGCTCTGGTCGGTCGACCAACCGGAATTTTCCACGGTCACGATGCCGGCGGTCGTCGCCAGCGGGCATTTGCGCGTGGCCATCAGTACGAGCGGGGTCGCCCCGGCTTTGTCAGGTTTCATGAAGGAGGATATGGAGAAGATCTTCGGCGAAGAGTTTGCCGCGTTCGTGGAGTGGCTCGGCCAACTACGCGAGCAAACCAAGGCCACTGAACCGGACTTCGAAAAACGTCGAACCTTGCTGCGTGAAGCACTGGATGGGTTTCGTTTATTGGGCAAGGTCCAGTACCCGAAAGTCTGGCTGGATGAGCGTGCGAAGCTGACAGTGTCTCCAGGCGTGAAGGGAGAAGCCTAGGGGGCGAGGGGTTGGAGATGTACATGTGAAACGTTACACGGAGATCAGACAGCTGAGAGAGGAGCGCTATGGTTCTGCTGGAATTTAGCATGTCGCCATTGGGCAAGGGGGAGAGCGTGGGCAAGTATGTGGCGCGCTCGCTCGATATTATCGATAAGAGCGGAGTGGACTACCGGTTGAACCCGATGGGGACGGTGCTCGAAGGAGAGTGGGACGAGGTACTTGCCGTCGTCAAACAATGCTATGAGCGGATGAAAAAAGATTGCGGCCGTATTTCCTGTACGATGAAAGTCGATTATCGGAAAGGCCACACTGGTCGTTTACAGAGCAAGGTGGCGAGTGTTGAGAAAACGCTAAAACGGACAATCAAGCACTAACGCAGTACAAATCCAGGATACGTCGTCAACTTCCTCGCGCAATCAGGATCTTCTCCAAATCTTAAGAGCGATACGGCGTTTCGGATTCTGTCGAAGCCTCAAAAAAGATGCGTGCTCAGCAGTTCTCGTTCGTTTCTCCCCCCGCGCACAACATTCTTACCAAACCGCCCATGCATCTCGCAGCCTGTCCACATCTTATGGCAGCCACATATCTGCAGCGACAAGGCTGTTTGTTTAGCGTGGGGCGCCTGAATATCAGCTACTCGTGAATTGCCAGAGCCATTTAGTTTGTATTTGAAACTAATAGGTAACCTAGATATACTAGGCCGCCTCGTAAACTGGTCTTCGCTTTCAGTGGGAGTGCGTCGTGCGAAATTCTTCAGCAGAGTCGAGAACCCTCCGCGTGGTAACGGTGAAGCATATGGCTGGAAATTCGATGGGCTGCGGCTGATCTCCCTCCTGCGTAGTATGAGCGCCAGAGAACTTCGTTATCCGTAGAGTTATAACCCAACAGAGCGCCACAAGAACAGCCCTATGACGGACGAGACCGAACTCACGATGCAATACGGTCGTGAACTCTTGCTGAAAGACCGCATGATCCTTGAGCGGGAGGTAATGTTGTTCCGTCCGTTTGGGTTGGACGAACAGGGACATACGATCAGAGATCTGAGCGGGATGAGTATCAGGGCCGTCGTCGTCTACCTGGAGCAGTCGATGGCTCGTGTGAGAGGAACGTCAGCCGGGGCTCAGGCGGTAGAGGACCTGTGTTTCCTATTGAATCAGCGTATCAAGGACCCGGTTTATCATGTGACGCCGAAGTTTCTGATGAATCCGTGGAACAGCTATTCGTATGAGTTCGCAGCCTATCTGTATGAGTTCTGCGAGCGCATGTCCGGCGATCCTCGATTTTTGTTTCGAGGTGGGATGGAGAAAGCCTCTTCGATCATGCAGGTGTTGGCCAGGCCGTTTTCGCTGGCGCAGATTTACAGCATGTTTCCCTACTTCGGGAACAAGTTCGCGTCCGGGTCGATTGAATTTCGAGTCATCGAAGTGACCCCGACCTCCGCAACCCTGGCCATGAAGTTTTCCGACCGGACCCTTCGCCAGTTTGGCCCCTACCGTAGACGATGTGCCCATCTCATGTGTCAGGCGGCTCAAGGCATTATGGCGGCAGTACCGGTGCGCGTCCATGGCCGTTCACCGGCCACTCTGACAGAATGTTCCTGTATTGCAAATGACGACGAGTGGTGCCAGTGGGACATCCACTGGCAGGCAGAGGGACAGGACACTTGGCGCCAAAGATTCTGGCGGATGGTGGCAGGACCAGGAGAGGACCGGTCGTCAGAGGTTCAACCAGAAGTATTCCCTTCGCATGAACCGGTCGAGGATACTCCCGCCCAAGAGAGTGCCGGCGATCGAGGAATGGAGATCTCGCCGATCCTTGCAGCGACCGGCGTCGCACAATCGCAGCGGCATGTAACGTGGTCGTTCTGCGGGGCTCTGGCCGGCATGTCTCTGGCCGTGGGGCTCCGCGTGATCAATCCCTCGGCAAGCGTGGGCGAGATCATTCTTCTCGGATTGGTGCCTATGCTTGTCGCAGGGATGCTGATCAATCGTCACCTTCGTCTGGAAAGTCAGCAACGGGAGAAGTTGATTCAGGAGCAAATTACCTTCGTGGAGTCACGACATGAGGAATTGCGGGAAGCGTATTTGGGGCAGGAGCAGACGCGCGTCGAACTGCGCAGGAAAGTGGCCCAACTGACGGCCCTCCATCGAGCCGGACTGCTGTTCAGTTCGACAATGGATCGAGAAGCGCTGATGCAGAAAGTATTGGAGACGCTCACCACTGATCTGCAATACGATCGGGCAATGGTCTCGTATTACGATCCGGTCCGCCGGGTCGTTAAGGATGCGCGGCTACTCGGCGTCTCACCCGAGATCCAGGCGTTTGCGCGCGCGCGTGAGATTCCTGTCACCGATCCTATGAGCCCCGAGGGCTTGGTGCTGTTGCAAGGCAAGCCGCTGTTGATCGGGGATCTGCAGGCAGTGTGGGATCGCATTCATCCATTGAACCAACTGCTCGCCTCGATGACACAGGGCAAGGCGCTGATCGCCGTGCCGTTGAAAACCAAAGATCGGATTCTGGGGAGCCTGACGGTTGATCGGATACAGGCGCACAGTCTGACTCAGGATGATCTTGAGTTGATGACAACGGTCGCCCATCAAGTCGCGATCGCATTGGATAATGTCTCTGCGTATGAACAAATCGAATATCTGAACGTGGGACTCGAAGCCAAAGTGCGTGCGCGTACGGCTGAACTCGAGCAGGGAGATCGCTTGCGGTCTCAATTCCTTTCACATGTCTCGCACGAACTCAAGACGCCGCTGACCTCGATCAAGGGGTTCTTGCAGAATCTGCTCGATGGATTGACGGGGCCGCTCAATGAGAAACAGCAGCGTTATGTGTCACGGATGCTGGAAAACTCCGATCGGTTGATCCGCATGATCGAGGCCTTGTTGGATCGCACGAGGATTCAATCCGGGAGGTTGGATCTCATTCCCGACGAGATCGATCTGGGCCACTGTGTGGCAGATGCAGCCGAGCAATTACGTCTGTTGGCCCAGGCCAAACAGCAGACATTGGAGGCGATTATTCCTCCTGCCCCACTGATTGTCTGGGCGGACCCCGATCGGCTCATCCAGATCGTCACGAATTTGGTCCAGAATGCAGTGAAGTTCACCCCGGAGGGTGGCAGCATTACGGTCACAGTAAGGCAGGAGACTCAGACGCTCGCCGGGGTGTCCGTGCTCGATACCGGGCCGGGTATTCCGCCGGAGTTCCTTGACCAGATATTCGATCCGTTCTTTCGCGCTAAGGAGGTCCTCAGCGAAAAAAAAGGGCTGGGCTTGGGCCTGTCGATCGTACGAACGTTGGTGGAGTTACACGGTGGGACGATCGCTGCGCGAAGTGAACCGGGTCGAGGCGCGGAACTGCACTTCACGATCCCATTGCTTCCCACGATGGCGGCGCCTCGTGGCAGTGCATCTGCCGATACGCCGCGTATTCTGGTGGTCGAAGATGATCCGGACATTCGTCAACTACTGCAAGATTGCTTGCAGTCCAAGGGGTATCTTGTCCGGACAGCGGTTGACGGCGTCTGCGCGCTGGATGCGGTGCATGCCGAGACGTTCAACGGCATGATTCTGGACATCGGCATCCCCTCTATAGATGGAATGGATGTGCTTCAGAAAATCCGACGATGGGATCAGCAGATCCCGATCGTGATGGTCACAGCGTCAGGCTCCAAAGAATTGGCGGTTCGCGCGATCAGCATGGGCGCGCAGGCCTATATGTTGAAGCCGTTCGATGTCGACGAGCTGCAACGGGTTGCGGACTATTGGTTTCGGCCTTTGGAGCGAATCTCACCGGAGTCTGCTGGGGAGTCGAGCACGCCAGGGTAAGTGCGATGAGGAGGAGCATGGTCAGGAAATGGCCGGATGTGTGGAGTAGCACTGGATCGGTTCATCGGATGTGGATGCCGTGGATCTGTATGATCGCGCTGTGCTTGCCCGGCTTGTCCGGAGTGGCTTCAGCACAGGTTCCACGCATTCAAGGGCAGGGAGCCGCCGCATCCGCGATGAGCAATGCTTTTGCAGCCCAAGCCGACGACCCCTCGGCTCTCCACTACAATCCGGCAGGGATGACACAGTTGCACGGGATTCAATTCATGGTTGGGGCCCTTGCGTCCGGGGGATCGACGAATTTCACCAGCCTGACCGGCGTCACAGCTCGTGGTGACAGGAATGGGAGTGTCGCATGGCCTCCCCCCGGTCATGCCTACATCACGGCAAACTTGAAGGATCTCGGAGTGATGGCTCTGAGAGATCTTTCGGTCGGAATTGGCCTGACTGTGCCTTTCGGCTCGTTGACTCGCTGGCCGAACGACGGGCCGTTCAAGACGGCCACGACCTTCAGCGCACTGCCGCTTTTGGATATCAAACCCACCCTTGCCTACAAGGCGACGGAGAACCTGTCTCTGGGGTTGGGGGCGGATATCTATACCTTCAGTAGCCTTGTCGGCGAAGGTCATGTCGAGAAACAGTCGATCTGGCCAGGGGGCCTCGGTATTCCAGCCGGCTCAACGGTGGAACTGTCCGGCAAAGACACTGCGGCCGGGTTCAACGTCAGCCTGCTGTACACAGCATTACGCAATGCGAATGGGAAGCCCCTGGCGAATATCGGCATCGTGTATCGAAGTCAGGCGACCTTACACCTGAACGGGGCATTGTTGGCTGATGGAGCCAAAATATCCGATGCCAGAGCCACATTCGTGTTACCGCAAATCATGACGGGCGCGATCGCGATCTGGCCTGTTCGGACAAGCGAACGGGAATGGAAATTGGAGATGGACGTCGATTACGTCGGGTGGAAGTCTGTGCGAAATCTCGATGTCATGTTAGGAAACGGCGTGACAATCGCGCGCCCGCAGAATTGGCGGAGTACTTATGCCGTGAATCTCGGAACCGAATATAAGTGGCTGGCGCTTGAGTCGCTTCCGAACTGGGAGGTAGCGCTGCGAGGCGGCTATACCAACCAGCAGAGTCAAATGCCTGATATGACCTTTGATCCAGGAATTCCTTCTTCGGATCTCCATGTTGTAGGGGGAGGGCTTGGATTGCTATGCAAGGAACAGGGATTGTTGCTGGGTCTGGTGAGATGTGGAGAACTCGGCGTGGGCTCACTGAAACCTAAAGCTATCGGTATCGACCTTTCGTTTCAAGCGGCGCTCTACGAAGACCGTACGGTGGCAGGCAATCGCAATCCGACCGTTGATGGAACCTACAGGACCACGCTGTATCTGGGTAGTGCTTCGATTCGAATGGTGTATTAACCGGCGAGACTGGCGGGACGGGCGAGAAAAGCGCGACGTGCAAGACTAAGTCAAGGTGAGGTGGGGATCGCTTGAATTTCTCCTTTGTTCCGCTCGTCGCGCATGTCGCGCTTTTCCCGCCAGTCTCGCCCGCTGCTAGGCGGATTCGTACAGCCGTGGAACACGGGAGCCGATCCCGCAGAGGACTTCATACGCGATCGTATCGATCCAGCCGGCCACTTCATCAGCCCAAATCGATTGCCCTTCCTGCTGTCCAATCAGCGTGACGGTCTCACCGACTTGCACCTGTGCGATGTCCGTGACATCCACCATAATCATGTCCATACAGACCAGCCCGACGATCGAGGCGCGGCGTCCACGAATCAAGACTGATCCACGGTGGGAAAGCTGCCGACTGTAGCCGTCGGCATAGCCGATCGGAAGCACCGCGATACGCGTCGGTCGTGTCGCGACAAATGTGCCGTTGTAGCTGACTGTTCCCCCTTGTGGAATGGTCCGCAATTGGACGATCGTGGTGTGTAATGAGAGAACAGGTTTGAGATCGGGAGCGGGAACTGTGGCAGGCAAGGTGTGATAACCGTAGAGCATGATGCCGGGACGTACAAGTGAAAAGTGCGCGTCGGGAAACCGGATGATGGCCGCGCTGTTTGCCGTGTGCACCAACGGGAGGGTGACACCACGTTGTCGGATCTGCTCCACTACGGCACGAAATGCGCCAAGCTGCCGTTCCGTGAAGGCGCTGTCTTTTCCGTCTGCGTCGGCAAGGTGAGTCATCAGGCCTTCGACTTGAAGGGGACTTCGCAAGAGAGGGCTGTCGAGGAGCGTGAACAGCTCTTCCGAAGAAAACCCAAGGCGCCCCATCCCGGTTTCGACCTTGAGATGAATCGGGTAGGGGACCGGATGTGAACAAACCGCCTTGGCCAAGACGGGAAGGATACGCCCATCGCTGACAACCGGCGTCAGCTGGTGAGCGACCAGGTCGGACACCTGTTCCTCAAAGAGTGCGCCCAGAACTACGATAGATGCTGAGGGAAGGGATTGGCGGAGTGCGATACCTTCGTCGAGAGAGGCCACGGCAAACCGCTTGATGCCCTGGCGGGCAAGCGCCTGAGCAGTTTCCACGGCTCCATGCCCGTAGGCATTGGCCTTGACGACCGCCATAACCTCACAGCCGGCAGACAGGTAGCGCTTGATGCAAGAGAGATTATGAGCAAGGGCCGAAAGATTGACGGTGGCGTACGTGGGTAACACGGTCGAATTTGAGGTCACACTTCCATGATTTCGTGTTCTTTTTTCTTGACCACGTCGTCGATTTTTTGGATGTACTGGTCGGTCAACTTCTGCGTGTCGCCTTCGGACTTTCGCAGCTCGTCTTCGGTTAACTTGGCATCCTTTTGCAGTTTCTTCAACTCTTCGTTGGCATCTCGACGAAGCCCACGGATCACGACTTTCGTATCTTCGCCGTGTTTTTTGCAGACCTTGCTGAGTTCTTTACGCCGTTCTTCGGTGAGCGGAGGAAGGGGAACACGGATGATCTTTCCGTCGTTGGACGGTGTGATACCGAGCCCTGATCCTGCCAAGGCCTTTTCGATTTCCTTAATCAGAGCCGGCTCCCAAGGCTGAATCGTGATGAGGCGTGCCTCCGGCGTCGAAATATTGGCCACCTGCTTCAGCGGAGTCATCGTCCCATAGTAGTCGACCCGAACGCCGTCGAAGAGGGCGACAGACGCCCGCCCTGTCCGTAGGCCTGCCAAATCGCGTTTGAGATGCTCCAGTGCGGACTCCATCTTTTCCGTAACTTTTTGGCGTATGGCGGCAGGGTTGGACATGACAGACTCCCCAGAAGTTAGCGGCGATCGGGGGTGACAACGGTTCCGATCGCTTCGCCCGTAGCGACGCGTTTGAAGTTGCCTTGTTCTTTCAGATTGAACACGATGAGCGGAAGGTTGTTATCCATGCAGAGGCTGATGGCTGTGGCGTCCATCACTTTTAAATCCTGATTCAAAATTGAGAGAAAGGAGATCGTCTGATATTTCTTGGCAGAGGGATTCTTAACGGGGTCGGCGTCGTAGATGCCATCGACTTTGGTTCCTTTCATGATGACCTGGGCCCCAATCTCCATCGCCCTGAGCGCCGCCGCGGTATCGGTCGAGAAGTAGGGATTTCCCGTGCCGCCGGCGAAGATCACCACGCGTTTTTTCTCAAGATGGCGAATGGCTCGCCGGCGGATATAGCCTTCTGCCAGTTGGCGCATTTCGATCGCAGACTGGACCCTCGTCATAACGCTTGCACGCTCAAGCGCGTTTTGTAGGGCTAAGGCATTGAGTACGGTCGCGAGCATCCCCATGTAGTCGGCGGAGGCGCGTTCCATACCGGACGCGCTGGCGGCAATCCCGCGGAAGATATTGCCTCCGCCGATGACCACGGCGACTTCGATGTCGAGCGCGACGACGGAAGCGATTTCCGAGGCGAGGCCTTCAAGGATGGAGGGTTGGATGCCGTAGCCCTGCTCACCGGCCAACATCTCTCCGCTCACTTTGAGGAGGATGCGCCGATAGTTGGCAGAGCTCATGCTTCGCCTAATTGATACCGGGTGAATCGACGGATGTTCATGTTCTCGCCGATTTTGGCAATCTTCAGCGCAAGGAGGTCCTTAATTGTGACCGCAGGGTCCTTGACAAAAGATTGCTCGATCAGACAGCTCTCTTGGAAAAATTTCTCCAGCTTACCTTCGACGATCTTCGGCCATGCGGCAGGAGGCTTGCCCATTTCTTTAGCCTGTCCCTCATAAATCGATCGCTCTTTCTCAATGAGCGAAGCGGGAATATCTTCGCGTTTGACGAAGGAGGGTTTTCCGGCAGCGACCTGGAGGGCCAGGTCGTTGACGAAGATCTTAAATTCTTCGTTCCGAGCGACGAAGTCGGTTTCACAGTTGACTTCGATGAGCACACCGATTTTTCCGCCCATGTGAATATAGGCGTGTACGAGGCCTTGGTTGGTCTCGCGGCCCGATTTTTTGAGTGCAGCAGCCAAGCCTTTTTGGCGCAGGTAATCGATGGCCTTCTCAATATCGTCGCTATTCTCAGTGAGCGCTTTCTGGCAATCGAGGATGCCGGCGCCGGTTTTTTCTCTCAGTTCTTTGACAAGATGACTTGATCCAGCCATACGTGACGGTCCTTCTCGGTAGACAGTGAGTGTGATCGTTGATGCCTACGATGCCGGGTGTTATGAAGCCGGTGCGCTCGCAAAGCTGACAGCCGCAGCCTTGTCCCCCCCTGCAGCAGGAACGGGTTTAAAATCCGCTTCTTCTCGCTGCGTCCGCAAATGAGCGCCTTCAATGCAGGCGTCGGCAATGCGGGACGTGATGAGCTTGATGGAACGGATGGCGTCGTCGTTTCCGGGGATTGGGTAGGTGACGTGGTCCGGATCGCAGTTCGAATCCAGAATCGCAATCACTGGGATCTCCAAGCGGTTCGCTTCCTGCACAGCAATGTGCTCAATGCGTGTGTCGAGTACGAAGACGGCTCCTGGAACGCCCCGCATGTCCTTGATACCGCTCAGATACTTCTCGAGCTTCACAATCTCTTTCTGCATCTTCATGATTTCTTTTTTCTTCAACCCGTATTGGCTGGGATCTGCCAACTTGCCCCCCAGCTTTTTCATTTTTTCAATGCTCTTCCGGATGGTCTGAAAATTCGTCAGCATTCCGCCGAGCCAGCGTTGATTGACGAAGAACATGTTGGCGCGCACGGCTTCTTCTTGAAGGATTTCTGCGGCCTGCCGCTTGGTCCCGACAAACAGGACCGACTGACCGGCGGCGACAGTGTCGCGGACGAAGGCATAGGCTTGTTCCATTCGAGTCAGTGTTTGCTGAAGGTCGATGATATAGATGCCGTTTCGTTCTCCGAAGAGGAACTTCTTCATCTTCGGGTTCCACCGGTTCGTCTGGTGGCCGAAATGGACACCTGCTTCTAACAGTTCCTTGATCGAAACCACTCCCATGCCTTCACCTCCCCTCAAGACTTGCAGAGCACCTACGTTACGCAGGCGAGGGGACTGGCCCCTTATTCTCAAGTCGAGCGACGTCCGTGACGTCGATATGAATTTGATACTGTTCCTCCATGCACGAGATTATGCGAGGAAGAGACGATCGCTCAATGGCGACAGCCTTGGCACGCTAGCATGGTGACGATCAGTTTGCAAGACCAGAGCCGTCAGACCGGGGCCGCGCCCTTCGCTTGCCGCCCTCTTCGACCGGGTGGTAAGATCCCGCAGCAATTGGAGGGAATCCGTGCCGAACATCGTGTTGTTAGTCTCGCCGAGTTGCGGGGCCTGCCCGTCGGCGAAGAGCCTATGGAAACAGTTGCGAGCAAAGTATAGTTTCAGCTATCGGGAGGTGGATATTACCACGGAAGATGGACGAAGCCTCGCTGACCGGCATTCGGTCAGGGCAGTGCCCGCCACCATTATCGACGGGCGACTGACGTTCGTCGGGGTGCCGAGCCGGGAGAGCGCCGAGAAGGCCCTGTTGCTCAAAATGAAACCGCGTGAGTAGGGCAGAAGGATTGCTCCATGATCGACGACGATTTTGAACTACCCGAACTTCCTGTCATCGACAAAGGCCCCCCGCCTGAGTGCCCCATGTGCGGCGACCCCATGGCATTCATCGATGGTGACTGGGGCTGTATGGATTGTAACGGCGAGCTGATGGGGCCGGAAACCGGTTAGGCGCTGCAATGTTGAATGGTGAAGTGTCTGTCCTTAGATATTCAGCATTTAGTACTCGGGATTAGATGCTCCGCATCGTCACCGGGCCATTTCATCCAGTTCTTGACCGTGTCCTGATCGAGGACATTCGGTCCTGTAAGGCCGTCGATCCCTTCGCTCCGCTCGCTGTCATTGTTCCCTCGGCTTCCCTGGTTGAACGGCTGAAGCTGTTACTCGTCCAACATGAGCCTCACGCCTTCCTCAACATCCACTTTCTGACATTCCATCAATTGGCCCTCCGTCTGCGTGATGATCTCGCATCGGTCTCTGAGGCCGGTACGGAACCTCCCTTACAACTGGTAGACGATTTCTTCTTTGAACAATTGGTGCGGCAGGTGGTCCGACGCAACCTTCCAGGGCTCGAACCGCTCACGCGCTTGCCTGCCTCACCAGGGACCTGGAAGGGCCTGTGGGCAACCCTGCGCGATTTAAAAGACGCGGTGGTCGCACCAACAACGGCTTTAACAGCCATCACGGAAGGGGTGTTCGAGGAGGAAGACCGAGCCTGGCTCCGTTCTCTATTCACCCTGCATGCGGCCATCGTGGAAGCCGGCAGGTTGCTCGGAGTCGGTTCTCCCGATGACCTCGCTGCGTCTCTTGGCCGGGATCTCTCAGGCTCCTCGTTCCTCAACAGGCTGCAACGTCTGTACTACTATGGATTCTACGACCTCTCGCAAGTCCAACTCTCGTTTTTCGAATCGGTCGTCCGGGTCGCGCCGACCACGTTGTACTTTCCATTACAGGACCGTCCGGCTTTTCACTTTGCCCGCCAATTTTTTGAGCGCCATCTTCTCCCACTGGCAGACATCCACGAGGATCTAAGTGGGGAAGGGGAGAGAGCCGCAACGACGCAGCTGGTCGAACTCTCTATCACGAACGTCGTCGGAATCGAAGAGGAGTTGGCGACGGTCTGCCGTGAAATCCTGACCCTGGTCGAAGTGAATGGCTACCGTTTCGATGAGATCGGTGTCGTGGCTCGCACATTGGAGCCCTACCAGACTCGGCTCCAATCGGTCTTCGATCATCATCTGGTGCCTTTCACGACAACGGCCAGCCGGCCACTCTCGCGCGAACCTCTGGTCAAGACCCTCTTGCGACTGGCTTCGCTCCCACTTCATGACTTCGACCGTGCTGTCATGTTGGATGTGGTCACGTCGCCTTTTTATCATGCACAGGGCGACGGCTCCGCCAGAGCACATTTCCGCCCTGATGCCTGGCGGTTTCTTGTCTATACCTTGGGCATTACAAAAGGGGAGGCGGAATGGAGGCGTCTGGCAGAGCCGGCCAGTTCATCGATTCTCCACGATGCAGAAGTGGAGTCTTACGAAGATGATCAGACAATGGCCGGGACATGCGATGCGGCTCAACTCACATACTTGTGGGAGGTCGTGTCGCAATTGATCCGCGATTGCCGAGCTCTCCCCGCACAAGGATCGGTTGGGGTCTTGACTGATGCATTTCTCGCACTGGTCAAACCCCATGTTCACGTGCCTGGTCTGTTCGACGTACCATCGAACGAGTCATTCGAATCGACCGATCTCACCAAGGTTGGCTCACTGGTCCGATCTGCTTTGGCCCGTTTACAGCAACTGGATCCGCTGGGAGCGAACCTCTCCTGGCAAGAATGGATCGAGTTGTTCCGGCGAGTCTTAGACGAGACCAGCATCCCTATCGAAGAGGACCGGCACCAGGGTGTTCACGTGTTGGATGCTATGACGGCCCGCGGCCAGACAGTTCGAGCGCTTTTTATTCTTGGTATGAACGAAAAACTCTTTCCACGATACGTGCGGGAAGACCCCTTCCTGCGGGACCGTCAACGAGTCGTGCTGGAATCGACTCTTGGCTACAAGATCGACGAGAAACTGGCCGGGCATGAGGAGGAATTACTCTTGTTCGAACTCCTCAGCCGCTCGGCAACCAATCGGCTGTATCTGTCGTACCAACGAGCGGACGAAAGCGGGCGGGTCATGGCGTCGTCCGGCTTTATCGCGATGGCCACGCGCGATCCTCGATTTATCGGAAAGCCTGAAGCGACAATCCCTCGACGGCTGACCGTGCAGATCAGCGAACAGCCGTCGATTCAAGACTTGTTGCCGGTCGAGGACTTGGCCTTGGGCTGCCTGCTACAGGGCCACGATGCGTCACTAGTACTCGATGCGATGGGACGTGATCGACCCCTCTTCGAGCAGGGCCTCGCCACTCTCAAAACCATCGAGCGAGAATCCTCCGAGCTTGGTCCGTTCGACGGCATGCTCGGCGCACAGGAACCGGCCACAGCGGAACGGAGCTTCTCACCGACGGCATTGGAGCGATATGCGACCTGCCCCTTTCAATACTTCGCGGAAAAAGTTCTTCGGTTGGAGCCGGTACGACGGATCCAGAACGACCAGCTACTTCCCCTCATGCTCGGAACATTGGTTCATGAATCGCTTCGTGTGACCTACGAACGGTTGCTCCGGCTTCAGTGGCCGGATGACCAACTGACCCAGGCCAGGGTGCAATCTCTGGTACATGAAGCGGTAACCGAGACCTTTGTCGCCCATGCTGCAAGCCAGGGGACAGGGCATGCCTTGCTGTGGACGCTGGCTCGCGAGCAGGTGATCGCATTGGTCGAGTCAGCTATCTCATCCGACCAGGAAGAGTATCTCGCAACCGGATTCCGTCCGGTCGCGTTCGAAGCAACAGCCCAAGGAGCCGTCCAACTGGATCCCGATACATCGCCGGCTTCCCTGAAGATTCATGGCACCTTGGACCGCGTCGATTTCCGAGCTGAACCTCCAGCGCTCCGTATCGTGGACTACAAGTTTAAGCAAGGGAGTGAGATCGCCGCCGTGGATCGCAACCTGGCTCTGTCGGCGGTGCGTGGATTTCGATTGCAACCGCCGCTCTATGCTCAGATGACGTTGCCGTCGCTACCCGCTGTCACCGATGTTCAATTGCTTTTCCTGGCTCCGGAGTGGACGCAGCAGATCTCTCGTTCGACCTTTGACGCCGGCCTTTGGACAGGCCACACCGGTAACATGATTCGAGAAACACTCTCGACATTGATTCAAGGAATTGCGAACAGAGAGTTCTTTATTCTTCCCGATGGCTATTGCGATTATTGCGAATTCTCAGGCGCCTGCCGCCGCCACGACGGCATGGCCTGGTGGCGCTCCTACCGATCGCCCCAGGCCCGAGTCTTACGCCGCTTGAGAAAACAGAAAGTACGCGATGAGTGATCCGTCCACACTTACAGACTCTCGAGATCGGCTCCTGGCAGAGACAACCTGGGATCGCAACGTCGTGGTGGTCGCAGGAGCCGGGACCGGCAAAACCACGATCCTCGTCAATCGTATCGTGAACCTCCTCCTGAGAGAACCGAACCCCTTGGCCATTACGGAAATCGTGGCCCTCACCTTCACCAACAAAGCCGCTACTGAGATGAAACAGCGGCTTCACGCTCAGCTCCTTCGTCTGACCGAGCAGACGAATGACATGATCGCCACTTTCCGAGCCCGATACCATCTCTCAGCTGACCAAGTCGGCGAACGAGCTAGAACTGCCCTTGAGCAGATGGAAAAATCCCAGATTGGCACCTTGCATAGTTTTGCCGCGCATCTCCTGCGTCTCCACCCACTTGAGTCAGAAATTGATCCATTATTTCAAGAAGATGATGGATCACGATTCAAGGAATTGTTTCACTCAAGCTGGGACCGCTGGTTAGATGATGAGCTTGGATCAGCCGGACCACAACATGCCCGATGGCGACGAGTCCTGGCTGGAGCTACCCTCGACGATATTCAGCAGTTTACCGCTGCCCTCGCCGGAGATTTTGTAGACCTCGATGAGTTGGAACGTCAGTGCCGAGCCCTTTCCTTTGATGGTGCCTTGCATGAGTGGGTTGTTGCCACGCATGGCCGTGCCACCACTCTTCTTGCCGCACAAGACCGACCCAAACGGCGTAAGGCAGAGCAGATGCTCGCCGCTGCACTGCAATCGTTGGCACTCTTATTGGAACATGGACCATCAGGGCTCACGCATGTATCTCAGGATGAACGGACGGTCTTAGAAAAAGATCTGGCGAAAGCCCCTGCCGGATGGGATGAGGCAGCGTTCCA
This sequence comes from uncultured bacterium, assembly GCA_965233025.1. Taxonomy (GTDB): domain Bacteria; phylum Nitrospirota; class Nitrospiria; order Nitrospirales; family Nitrospiraceae; genus Palsa-1315. Next base: position 6,341 of record CBDDRH010000144.1, on the reverse strand, counting down.
GGAGGCGACCTCCATAATCGGACTTGCTCAACAACTGCTCATAGTCGACCAGACGTACTTTCAAGAGGTCGTGACGCTTGTACGGCCCTTCCTCCAGCAAGTACGTCGAGAGTTTCTCACCTCAGGATGGATCGCATTCGATGGGTTGTTGGCACGAGCTAAAACCCTCTTGCGCGACCACCCGGCTGTCCGAGCTCGGATTAAACAGACCTATCGAGCGATCTTGGTCGATGAGTTCCAGGACACCGATCCGGTACAGTACGAGATTATTCTCTACCTCGGTGAACGGGCAGGCGACCAGCAGACCGCGTGGCATGACGTGGATTTGGAGCCGGGCAAATTGTTTATCGTGGGAGATCCTAAGCAATCGATCTATGCCTTCCGTCGAGCCGACATCGAAGCCTTCGAGCGAGTGGTGGAGAAAATTCGTGCGGGTGGGGGAGCGGTCTATTCTTTGGTGACGAATTTTCGCAGCGACGGAGCCGTACTGGACGTCGTCAACAATGTCTTCGACCGGCTTTTCCAACCAACAGAACATGTTCAGCCGGCTAATGAGCGGTTGTCAGCCAGACCCCAGCGAAAACCGGAGGTTTCAGTCTCAGGAGCCCAGCTTCGCCTTGTCACGCCGGGAGAGGACGATGAGGAGTTCGATGTGCAGGCGGCGACCAGGGCGGAAGCGGAAGCGCTGGCGCGCTGGCTGAAGGAGGAGTTGCTCCACAGCACGACGATTACGGATCGCGATCGATGCGAAGGTTCACTCCAACCCGGCCACATAGCCCTAATCTTTAGAAAGTTGACCCAAGCACAGGTCTATCTGGATGCGCTTCGCCGCTACGACATTGCCTATATCACTGACGGAGAAAAGCATTTTTATCGACGGCAGGAAATTATTGACTTAGTCAATCTCCTCCGGGCTATCGACAACCAGCACGATACGATTGCCCTAGTCGGAATCTTGCGATCACCCCTGGGCGGCATGAGCGACAGGGATCTGCTCACCATCAAGCAGAGAGGGGGGTTGGATTATCAGCAACGGGAATGGCTATCTGTCTGGAACCATCCACAGGCAGGAACGGTAAGACGGCTCTATGAGCGCCTGGCCGAGCTGCATCAGCTTGCTCCCTTGCGACCTGTGCCTGACGCTATCGATCTGATCTTCAATAAATTGCCCGTCCTGGAATTGGCCGCCGCATCGCTCCATGGCGAACAAGCCGTGGCCAATCTGCGGAAGATTAGAGAGATGGCCGAAGCGCTGGCCGATCGCCCTCATCTCACCTTGAGCGGATTCGTCGATCTCATGATGACCAGGGTATTGGAACAGCCGGATGAGGCAGAAAGCGCCCTGGCGGAAGAATCACTGGATGCCGTCCGTGTGCTGACCATCCATAAAGCCAAAGGATTGGAATTTCCAGTGGTCATTCTTCCCGGTCTGCACCAGGGGTCCAAAAACCCTCGCAAGGGGCCATCTATTCATCATGATTGGTCGAGCCGGTGTTATAGCCTGCAGATGGGTGGCCGCTTGAATCTCGGAGCCGTGCTCGTCGATATGAAGATGGCGGCGCGGGAAGAGGCGGAACAGCGGCGACTCCTATATGTCGGCATGACCAGGGCGCGCGATTTGTTGATCTTATCAGGCGGACAGACCACCAAACCGGGACATGACACCGTCCTGTCCCTGCTCGGAGAGACGATTGCGGACGAAGGAACGTCTTCGACGAATGACCAGATTTGCATCGGATCAAGCCGGCTTATGCGTGTCATCACGCCTGCCACGGTGACAACGAGACGGCACCGACGGGAAATCCTGCCCGCGATGACCCCTCGACCGACACTCGGCCCCATTCTCATTCGCCGCCAGGCAAGGCAGGTCGAGTGGGAGCGGCGGCGAACGACTCCACGGCGACTGACTCCTTCAAGTCTTGCAGAAGGCAAGCCTAAAGCCAGTTTCCCTCATACTGTTACAGAGCGTGACGCCGAACTAGGCCGCATGGTGGGAATCTGCGCCCATGCGGTACTCGAACGGTGGGACTTCACTCAGCCTCGTACGGAAATTTATCCCGTCATCGAGCAGGCCTGTCGCCGCTATCTGGCACAGGACCATCTGCAATTGATCGCTCTTGCCACGGAGGATCTCACTCTAGTCTTTGAACAATTCCTCTCCTCCGAGCCGTACAAAAGACTACAGCAAGCGACGACGCTCGGGCGCGAAGTCCCATTCGCCATGCCCTTGGGTGACGGGCAGATGATGGACGGGGTAATCGACCTGATTTACCGGCTTGACGGACAGATCTGGATTGCCGACTATAAAACGGATGATGTGTCAGCTGAGGCTGCACAGGCTAGGGCGGATCACTACCGACCTCAAGCGGAGATGTATTCGCGGGCTGTCGAGAGTTCTTTAGGATTGTCGCCTCTTTCGTTCCAGTTTATTTTTCTGCGACCAGGTGTCGCCATCGACGTCTGAGTCAAGCGAGAAGGGCGAGAGTGGCGGGAAAAGCGCGACTGGTAGGGACAGGGCTCACACGTCACGCAAGTCCCGCTCATTGCGCTTTGAGCGCGCCACACCGCCATGAATCATGCAGGTTGAATGTCCAATGATTGTCTCGCCGGAAGAATTCGATAGGTGGATACAGGAGGCGCTTGCCGAACTGCCTCCACGTTTCTCCGCGCTGGCGAATGAGGTTTCCATTGTGGTCGAAGAGGAGCCTTCGGCCGAAGTCCTACAGGATCTTGAATTGGAGTCAGAAGATGATCTGTTGGGGCTGTATCAAGGTGTCCCAATCGATCAGACGTCGTTCTTCCAGCCCGCCGGTGAGCTGCCGGCTCGTATCTCCATCTATCGAGGACCCATCTTGCGTCTCTGTAGAACGAAGGCCGAAGTCATTCACGAAGTCCGTGACACGGTGGTCCATGAACTTGGACACCATGTCGGGTTGGATGACGACGAGATGCCTTATTAAAACGCAGGGGGTCAGGCGTTTAGACTGAAGGTTATTTAGCAGGGACGAGCCAATCTGTCCGACATCTTCTCGATTTCTACAATCTTGCCTAAATGCCTTCAGCCTAACTACCTGGGTCAGGACTTCGCCTGAACCAAGGCCCGACGCTGATAGCCAATGGCGAGCATGACGACTCCCACCACGACCATGGGAAAGGAGAGGAGTTGGCCCATGGAGAAGGATCCGAGGATAAAACCAAGCTGGGCATCCGGTTCACGAAAGAATTCTACAATCATCCGACAGACCCCATACCCGGTGACAAAGCTCCAGAAGAGGGTGCCCGGGGGCGGTGCGGTTTTCCAGATGACCCATAAGAGGGTGAATAAGAACACTCCCTCGAGCCCTGCCTCATACAGTTGTGAAGGATGGCGGCAGGCAGGCCCTCCGCTCGGAAACACCATACACCAGTCGACATCGGTGGCTCGGCCATACAACTCCCCATTGATGAAGTTGCCGATTCGCCCGAACCCTAGCCCGATCGGCGTGGCGGCAGCTGCCAAGTCTGCGATCTGGTAAGCGGGAATACCCTGCCGCTGGCTGAACCAAAATAAGGAGACGATGACGCCGAGCAGGCCCCCGTGGAAGGACATGCCCCCTTCCCAGACCGCCACAATACTGGCGGGATGCTGGACGTAGTAGGAAAAATTATAGAAGAGCGTATAGCCGAGGCGTCCGCCGATAAATACCCCGAATGCGGCCCACACGACCATATTGTACACCTGGTCTTTGGTCATGGAGAGGCCCTTCGACTCCACTCGACGCATGATCAAGAAATAGGCGCCCGCCAGTCCGATCAGATACATCAGGCCGTACCAGCGAAACTGCAAGGGTCCAAGCTCGAAGAAGACCGGGCTGATGTTGGGGAAGGGGATCGCGTGCAACCAAGTCATTTGTGCCTCATGTGGCGTATCGGTGAATAATAGGTGAGGGTCTCAGTCATTGCAAGCTCGCGAATGCCATCACGAAGAATCATTTCTGATCCTTACTCAGAGCCAGTTTGCAGGGCATGCTACTTTCGTATGTTGGTTTTCTGTCACGCCTGTGTCGTGACCTGTGAGGAAAACACAACTGAAAATTAATTGCGCTTTAATCGTAGTACTAGAGCTGCGCCGAATCATGGGAGATTTTCATGGTTCCTCCTCTGGCACGCTTACTGCTGAATAGATAGAGCATGAGCGTGCAGAGTGCCGGCAATCACATTCTTCAGTCAACCTTGGTGAGGAGGGTTACCATGTCAAACCAGGAACGTCAGGTAGCGAAGGTCGCAGCATTGGTAGCAGGGGGGGCGGTGATCGGAGCTGGAATTGGATTGCTCTTCGCGCCACAAACGGGGGCAGAAACCCGGCGCTATGTCGGGCGCTATGCCAAAAAGGCTCAATTGCAAACGACTCGATGGAGTCGGACGGTCCAATCCGGTGTGAAAGAAGCGATGGACCGAGGCAAGTCTCTCATTCATAAGGACGATCAGAGGCCGCGTATTGAAGCTGTGTAGTTGGATCGGGTCGCCTAGCGATCAGACCTGTTGCGCCAACAGCTTCTTGCTAGGTCGCATTATTCATGACGGTTCGTCACGAAATGGCTGAGTGCCGCGCGCAAGCGCGAAGAGCAGGACTCGCGTGACGCGTGAGCCGTACCCTTACCTGTCTCGCTTGAGTCAGGCATCGGCAATTGCGACAGACGGGCTCGTGAATAATGCGGCCGGTAAATTGCGCGCAGGTCGCTGACCTTGACCGACCTAGACCTCGATGCTAGAGTCCCGCCACTGCGGCCCCTGCTGCCGGAGTGGCGAAATTGGCAGACGCAAGGGACTTAAAATCCCTCGGGCCCAAAAGGCCCATGCCGGTTCAATCCCGGCCTCCGGCACCACCTATCGACAGGTTGAATCCTCACCCCGCCACAGCCTGACTCTGTTCAGGGGCCGTGGTCGTAGTTGCGGGGTAGTCCTTGAATTGAGTCAGGCTCAGCGTATTCATCGCTTCCTGCGTGACGGCCTTGGCGTAATCACGTTCTAGCGACCGAGGGGGATAGAGCGTGTGCCCTGCACTCTTTCGCTGACCTTACGGCAAACGTACGTTTGGTACGAGGGTACGGAGACGGCCAAGCCTATCGCCGTAAAAAGGTGATCCATCGCCAGAGGTTTAACAAACTTGCTAGAGAGGCTGCTACGTATGTCAGCGCTGCCGCAGTAAGGATGCGTCGAGCCCCTTGTTCATCTTGCGGCGACAGGTAGTTTCCTTGTTGGAGCACAGGGAGGGCACGCCTGAAGCTTGCATCCCATTCGACCGGAAGAGTGAGGAGGTGCACAAGCGTAGAGATCCCCATCGTCGCCATCCCGGCAACTAGGACAAATACACCTGCCATAGGGCTTTGAGTCATCGCCGCCGCAATCGGAATGCCCATCATCACCATCCCTCCAACCTTTTCCGCCCCGTGGGCGATCCGCACGAGCCGCGTGCGCTCCACGAGTGGCTGGTAGCCCGTATGGTCTTGAATGGCGTGCCCGACCTCGTGAGCGGCAACGGTGACAGCTGTGAGGGATTTCCCAGTGAACTTATCGGGCATCAGGCGAACAGTTTTGGTCTCAGGATCGTAATGGTCACCCATCTCGGTCATTTCCACTTTGATATGTTTCATGTCTAATCGATCCAGTAAGTGCCGCGCTAACTCCGCCCCAGTTCCCGGAAAGTCAGGACGAGGCACACTATGCTGGGCAAACACCCGTCTGGTCCATAGTTGCGGACCAAAGATGACGACACCGACAATGAGCAGCAGCAGGGCTATACGCACTCTATAGCTCCATCACTCCAATCCCTCTTGTCGGGCGAAGCGCTCGGCCAAGACCATTGGCAAACACATATGTGAGATTGGTCCATTCTTTACTCATCCTCTCACAATCATCGGATGGAGAATGGGTGGCGAAAGGCCCCCTCGCCTAGACCCTTGCGCCTTCGTTCAAGTCTCTCCTAGAATACGCCCACTCTTGGGAGGTCTCAATGGCTGTCATGTATCGTCATTTCCAGGATGTCTTGGTGCAGGGCCTGACTTATACTCAGAGTATGAAACTCACAATGATTGCTTCACCCATCTGCGTGGTATTCATCTTGTTGATGGTTACCACGACGGAGCTGGTTGAAGCAGGGATGTTTCTGCCCGGAACCAAGGCTGAGGCAAAAGTCGAGTCACCCAAGATCTCACCACTCGATAGAAAGTCATTTAAAACAGTTCCTTTTGAACCAACTCCCTCGGACAACCAACGGCGTGAACTCGAACAGGCAGTGGCTTCCTGCATTAAGACGGTTGAACAACAGGTGCCAGGTGCCCAATTCGAAGCATCTCCGGATG
>CBDDRH010000143.1:0-10800 GCA_965233025.1 uncultured bacterium | reverse complement strand
GGGCCGCCCGCACCGCCACGAATAAAGACATCGAGGATCTCGGACCCGGCATACTCCACCACACTGATCATGTCGGCACCGGGCATGTAGGGCTCGATCGGCCACTCATGGCCTTCGACCCCGAACATCCCGTTCTGTTCGCTGTTCGCGCCGATCACATGGATACGAATCGCGTCACCGGCATGCGCTTCGATCAGAGGCGTGACCGGATCTTCAGGCTTATCCACGACGCAGGGCTGGAAAATCTTGCCCAGCGAGCAACCTTGCTCCTCACGAAACTTGTACGGTTCCGCGCGGTAGTTGACCGACGTCAACCCGGCCACATTTTGCACGTAAGGCATGAACGCGGTCCCGATGATGTTGTCCTCATCTTGGAAAAAGAGGGCCACATCCCGGTAGTTCCGCTTCCCGACGTTCTCCGGCAAGCTAGCATCGACGATCACGTCAGCACGCCATGAGTTCTTCTGCGAGATATCGGCCCCCGTGACAGGGTCCCGATACTGGGAGCCCTTCGGGCCGATGATTACCGCTCCGTACAATCCGTTCCGCGGATTGACGACCACGTTCCCGCCGTCCCACACCAGCGACGTCGTCTCCTTGTTCGCCGGATGCGCGTAGTAGGTGTAGGTACGGCTCTCGCCCGGAGCAATCGTCTGATCGCCGGGGTTATTCCCGACGTTCAGGCCCTGACTATCTTTCGGATCGAAAGCCAGACCCGGCGCAAAGAAGGACGCTCGGCTGGCCTTCATCTTATTCTTGAGATTGACCTTGATGCAGTCGCCCAGATTGGCACGCAACGTGAGCGGATTCGGCATCACATTGCCCGCCACGGTGGTCGCTTCCTCTTCAAGTGCGAAGATCTTGCCTTCGGGCATCGTCATTTCGATCTTGCGCTCGAAGTCCACCTCGATTACGTCCGGCGCCTTCGGATGGAGCTTCATCGGACGGTCCAACGACACGACGTTGAAGTTCTTTACCGGAGCATCTGACGGACAGAGGGAATTAGGCGTCGCAGGAATCCCCAAAGGATTGGTTCCCTTGGGCAACGGCTTCAGGTCCGCCGTTTCCTTGTCGAGCACGCGCACGATACCCCATCCCCCTTCGGCGAAGTGCGACGTTCGGCCGTTGAAGTGGATATAGTCGCCCGGCATGCCCTGGAATCCTCCCGCCTTACTCACAAGATCATACCGTTCGGCGATCCCGACGTGAATCGAGTTCTTCCGATTGGCGTCTGCCGCATACCGTTCCGTTAAGAAGGTATGGCCTGAAATGGTCCAGACATGGGATTCGTTCATCAGCTGGTGCAACAAGCGGAACACCATCGTGTCCCCTGTGTACGCACGGAGCAACGGCGTACCAGGGTCCCCATGGATCGCGCTACTGAACAGCTTCGATGTATCCGGATTGTTGGACAACCGTTGCGCAAACGGCGCCGCGCGGAAATTGAAGCCGCTACCGGTCGTGTGCGTTCCACCGTTGATGTACTTGTTCGGCGCCGCCATGATCTTATCCGGCATTTGGAAGGACACGGTCTTGCCGGCTTCCAGCGCCACTTCGATAGGCTGCCCTGGCGGGTTGCCCGCCTCAATGGTGTTCACCGTATGTGGAACGGTGTCGTGGATCGACACCATCAATTCACGGAAGCTCCCGCTCACGCCGGCCCCGATTGGCTCGTTGCTGTGAATATCGGCAATGGGACCGCTGTACACCAACTTGCCGTTCTTCGGATCGTGATACGTGGACCCGAAGGGTTCCACGATCGTCACACCGAACCCGCCATGCGGCCAGGTGGTCGCGCCGAATGCATGGTCATGCCAGAACACCGTCCCCATATCCACGTCCACCCACCACCGATAGCGCACGAACTCCGGTGACACCAGATCACCTGCCGGGTGGTTGTTCTTCAATGGCTTGAAGAAGGTGACCTGATCGCCCTTGATCTCCTTGATACGAACCACTTCCTGGCAGCTCTTGTCACGGGGCAATGAAGCCGTCGGATCGTTGCCTTTCTCCAAACAGTCCATGCCCACCATCACTTCAGTGTTGACATGGAACGGCGTGGCACCCGGCGCCATCTGAATCTTGATAGACACGGCACCCGCCTTCGCCCCGCCCACGATCTTTGCGACCATCGGCGCCGGTAACCCATGCTTGGTCTTCTTCCCCCACATGGTGAACGGCCGCACCGACATTTCATACTCAAACCCGGAGATCACACCATCCGAATTCCCTGTGTCGAACTGGAAGAAGTGGGGATGGATGTTGATCTTGGACGACTGGAAATTCGTATAATCGTCGTCGTCCCATTCACTCGTCAGCAACAGATCCACGCAGTCATACACGTTTGCCCGAATGACTGCCGGAAGTTTCAGGTCGTCGTTCTTCCTAGTCAATCGTTCTTCTTCATGAAGCACGTAGATCAACCCGTCCTTGTCCACCATGGCCGGCTCTTTTCCCTGCGCCTTCGCCAGGGTAATCGGCATGCGGACGAAGTGGATGTTGTAATGCTTCCGATTGGCATTATCGGGGCAGAGGCTCCATCGGCCCTGCTCGCCCGGCATGGCCGGCTCGGAGGTCCGTTCACCATTGGCGTCCTGGTGAATCGGCTCCAGCCAGGGAGCGCCATTGTGGTTGGCCGAGAATGGCACCCGTTTACCGAAGTGCGGTTTGAAGAGGGGCCAAGCCATCTTGGCTGTTGTCGGATCGAACAGGATAGCTGGCCTGGTACTATCATCCCACTTAGCCGCCCATGTGTACTTCGGATTCTGCGCGGTGCTTTCCCGCTCTCCCTTGGCAATATTGCCGTCCCACTTCCAGTCCCAGACGGTCGAATCGTACGCCAGAATCTGCCCCTTCTCATCGTTCGTATGACCGGGCTGACCCTGCGCCGGAACAAACATCTCGACCCAATCCTTGATGTTCACAATGACGGGATCGGACTTCCAATTGGTCTTCTGACTCTTGTCGACAATTTTAAAGACCTTCCCAAACCAGTCCACCGTCGTCCCGATCAGCTTGTCGGATGAGACTCCCTGCTTCATCCGTCCCTGACGATCCGGCAACTCCCTGAGGTCAGGCATGCTATCGGTGTGTGCGGTACCCACTTGGAGCGTATTGTAGAACCGACCGTACCCCCACATACCCGCAACATAGTGGTGTGCGACGTGGCAGTGATACAGGAATTCCCCTGCCAAATGTTGGCAGCCACCACCGCCGCATTCCGGCTCGAGGTCCAAGGCTTCTGATGGACCGATGACTTCTACGTCCACGCGATCGGATTTCGTCCGAACGACCGGATATTTTACCGGCCCGTCCTGCCCCTTATACCAATGTTCTTCCTGATCGGCACGTGGGCTTCTCTGCCATCGGATCGTGCCGCTGTGTGGGTGATGGGAGTGGAATACTTCCGAACCACCATGGACCAACCGCCACTTGACTGGATCGCCCAAATATCCCCGGGCAATCGTGGTCGGAGTATCGCCGAACGTATAGGCGCTGTAGGCCATCGATTCGTCTTCAAATCCGAAATATTCGTGCTGCAAATGCATCTGATCGATGCCGAACGGTTCGCTACGATAATTGATCGCCCGGCCACCCGGACGATAGGCATCCGTCAGTGGATCGCGCTGCGGCAAGAAATCGCCTTTCTTGTTCAGCGGGCGGAATGCTTCGTCGCCGATCTCATGATAGAAGAGCACGAATTCGCGGAAGTCCGGTCCGGACCCGTTATCGATGTTTACCTGCCAACCGCTCTTGGTCTCCGGCGCTGGACCTCCATTTCCGAGCGCATCGAGATACTTCGAGCCCTTCGGTTCGACGATGAATGCGCCGAAAAGACCCAGCACGGTCAGTTCGCGATCATGGCTGTAGGAATGAAACTGTCGGACCCCTTCCTGCATCTGCGGGTGGATGTACCACTCGAACTCCTGCGCCTTGCCCGGAGCTACGATGGACTCGGGATTCGTCGTCGTGGCCGGCTTGCCGGTGGCACTCACAATCATGCTGGAGGCGCTGATGAAGAGACTGCCATCCTCGCTCTCCATCTGGTTGCGGAGCGTCATTTTCACGCAATCGCCCTGATTGGCGCGCAGCACCAATGGTTGAATCATGTCGCCCTGCAATCCAGTGGTCACGGCTCCAGGATCGAAGCCGTCTTTGTCGCGAGCCTCTTTGTTCTTGGCTTCCTCACTGCGGACCTTATCGAGATCCTGAGTCAACGCATACATATAGCCCGGATAGAAGTCGAGCCAGCGATTCAGCGTGATCTCGACGTTGATCATCGAGACATCGTATTGCTTGACTGGCACACCGGCAGGACACTTTCCCCCCGACGCCATCACCGGCTCGCCTTTGGACCCATCGGACATGAGCAGGAAGCTGCTACCGTCCTGGCCCATATACTGGTGCATCATCGACATTTCGTTGAACGCGCCGGACGTCTGCTGGGCCTTGGCATCTTTCTGCGCCTGCTGTTCGAGCTTCTCCATGAGGCGATGGTGCTGCATCTCCATCTTCCCCGAACGGTCAGGCCGCCCCTCGATCGTATCCTCCAAAATTGTCTGTCCCTTCAATTGCTGCGTCCAGCCCGGCATCGCGACCGGTGTTGCATGGCCTTCATGCAACGACTCCCCTGGACTTGCGGCAAAGAGCCATGGCGTCGACATCAAACTACCTGCCAATATGACACTTTGCAGCATCAGCGACAGGCTACTGCGCCGCCGCTGATGCCGTGGTTGAACTATAAATGACCTCATACCTCGGCCTCCCTTTTTAAGGATTGAATGAACCATGTATTCATCGAGGAGCCGGCTCCGGCCATTCTGATCGGCCCTTTTCCTGTGAAAGAATTTTACTGACGACACTGGGATTCTTTTGCTAAGAGCTGGTGAAGGTTTCCTCCTTGCGGAGGAGAGGGTCATTCGGAGGCCGGTCCTAATCACCCGGACCTTCACCAGCGATCACCCTATCCGCAACTTACATGCCCCAATGCGGATACCGACAGAAATATAGCGCTGACCCTGCATCAGTCCTCGTGATTCGCGATCGACAGCTGGATAAAAATCGATAGTGTGCGTCGATCAAATTTCCACAAAGCTAGACAGTCATAACCAACTGAAATCACCAGCGCTGAAATTTCAATCAGATAGACTGTCTAATTTTTTGGACGGTTATATGGAAATTCGAGGCAGAAACGGGCAGATCTCACGACCTGAATAAGAAAAAAAGCATGAGGAGTGCGGATGGGCTGCATGAGCAGGCAAGGAAAAATCAGACGGCAGAGCATTCTCGCATGATGCTCAAAAGGGCACCCAAAACTATGCCGCAAGCACATCAAAACTGGAGGAGCCTCCTTTGAGGCACATTAGAACCTGAATGCGGCAAGAATGATGGAGAGGAAAATTCGTGTCTCGGCGCGTCTGGGTTAAGTAGACGCGAAGAGCAATTTTGTTCCTAAGCATCCTGCTAGGGTCCAGTTAAAGAGGATGTACGATTGCCCGTGCTCTGCAAATCCATATCGAGCAGAACGGCGCTACCTGGTTCTTTGGGATTGAGTCGGATCGGCATCCGATCCACAACCAGTTTGATCAAGGGTACCGCAACGATATGCGGAGCTTTATCCGAGGGATTGGAATAGAGTCCGAGTCTGACATTCTTCGGCCGTTCGCTCGCCGTCAACTGAGACTTCAGGCTTGCCTCCACGAATCCTACCAGCATTCCACTTCCATCAGCGAGCTTATGAATCTCAAACGCATTGGAGACAGGCGGTACCTGTTCGATCGAGAGGTCCGGACTCCGCGTAATCAGGGCCATTCCCAGGAGTTTGGGGGCAATAAATCCAAAGCTCCCTGTTGGTGCGACCGAGAAAGGGATCACCGAGGTAGAGGAACTGAGTTCAGACACCCCGTTTTTAGCCCGCAATTGACGCCGTAAATCAGTTGCGCTTCCGGATCCCTCGATAAAGACCGCTGCCGGCGCGGCTTTCTGCACAGGGAACACCTCCGTCTTGCCTCCTTGTGCCACAGCGAGTGAGGCCATGATGAGGCTCATGAGAGTCAGGACAAGCAGGGGGCCGGCGATGCGGTAAGGAACAGGCCGGGTCTGAGCCGATTGCAAGACGCAGCCAAGCATGGATGTGAGTCCTCCTGTACGGCGAAAAAGAACGAGTCTCTCAAACAACAGAATGTCACTTCTCTTTATCAAGATTGCCTTATGCGGTGCAAGCGAGCCGCCTGCGGTAAAGCCATTATGTATGTATGGCGCGTAAAAACTTTGATTGTTTACATATGTGCTGCATGATGCGTTTACGTTAGGTCTCCTTCGGTTGGGTGCAGGTGGGGTTGGCGATTCACCTACACCTTTGGTGACCCAATGTCATAAACTGTTTTTGACAAGAGTGTATGCGGGTAAAAATACAAGCTGTTCCCCTCCCAAGTCGTGGTGCTTTCTCAGAGGGAACAGCGTATTCTGCTGCCAAAAAGCTGAGCGGAATCTCACCTGTCTTGGGTTGCCATGGACGAAACAAGCAGGGAAGTTTACGATCTCCGGATGAATGTATGCTCGCAAGGCCTAACCTCTGACTCTTATCGCTTTGGCATAGTGTATGAGTCACAATGTACCCAGTCTTTACCCTTCAGGCGCCCGAGTTTCTTTTGACGAACCGCCTTCAACAGCCCGAGGCATTGTCGAAGTCGCAAGGATATTCTCTGCTGATCCCGGTCTCGCTTGAAATCGCCGGCTCACAGAATCAATACGTGCTGTCGCTTCACGCCCTCCCCTCGAACGTCACCACGCTCAACGTCAAAGCCGGCTTCAAGAAACTGGCCCAGGGTGGACGCATCCTCAGCATGAGCGCGGAGGAAGTCTCGGAAATTGAACGGGGGCTCTTTCGGGAAATGAACAAGACCCTGGCCTCTCCCAGGAAGACCTGATGTGGCACAAGTTCATATTGCCTGCAACCGCTCTCTCCCTCCTTATCGTCATGGGAAGCCTACAAGACGCGAGGGCTGGATCGAAGCCCTCACCGGAACTGGCCCGCCATTTGACCGGAATCGCGGGGTTGGCCAAGTCGTCACCGATGGTGACCATCCCGGCCGGCCCGTTCTTGCTCGGCAGCAAGCGAGTGGACGACGATCCCTATGGAAACTGGACACAGTTCGACGACACGGAACTCCCCCAACATCGAGTCTGGCTGGATACCTACGAGATGGATCGCGATGAGGTGAGCCTTGGAGAATACCTGGCATTCTTACAACAGCGAAAGCTCCATCCATCGGACGAACTGCAGAAACTGATCTGGCATGTCATCACAATCCACTCTATCGCAGATCAGACCCTCAGCCGGTGGCCCGCACTCTATATCACGTGGGCCGAGGCGAAAGATCTGTGCGTGGCAAGGAGTGCAAGACTTCCGACTGAAGCGGAATGGGAAAAAGCAGCGCGGGGGTCCGAAGGCGACTTATTCCCCTGGGGTCCAAACGCTCCCAACCCCACCGTCTCCATGTTCGGCCAACACCACGTCCATGAGATCCCCATTCTGGCGGCAGTGGATTCGCATGAGGCCGGTAAGAGCCCCTATGGTCTCCACCACATGGCGGGAAATGTCGCCGAATGGGTGCAAGACTGGTTCGGGCCCGACTACTACGCTTACATGCCGGAGCGCAATCCCCCGGGCCCGACCAGCGGGCGATACAAGAGTGTTCGCGGCGGCTCGTGGAAAAGTCACCAGGTCATGCTTCGAACGGCGACCCGTGGTGGCTCAGCGCCCGATCAACGTTCGGCGACAATCGGCTTCCGCTGCGCGAAATCAACTGTCCCTGACGACCGACCCTTCAGCGCAAAGTAACCCTTTCCTTGGTATGCGCGAGCCCCGTACTAGCATTCTCTATTTATTGTCGCGCCCCACTTCATATTTGGACAGGTATCATAAGGCGGATGGCTAAATGGATACCGCGATGAAGCCTGTCCAGAATGCGAGCTGAGGGCTCACAGGGTAGGTGGTGCCAAAACTCTCGGCTAGTCAATCGTACGCTTGAAAGGCCTTCGGATTTTTTTTAGTATTCTGTTAGAAATGCCGCTCGCCACAGCAAGCTGCGGGGTATCTTGCGAAATTCTCCGAAGCCACTACCCTCCTTCGTTAAGGCTTCGGAGGGCTTTCCTCGCCTACTTGCCCATAACATGCTTCGGGGTATTCGACGAAGGCGATCAAAGCACGGCCTTCGATCGTGAGGCCGAAGGCCGTGTTCACTGCTGCTCTTCGATGCAGCGTTAGCCGCCGAGCGTGTTGCGCGTTTCCTTCTAGGAAAAAGCTTCCGACCGCGTCCAACGAACGGAGCGGGAGTGATCTTGGTTCCCGAATTTCAAGATGCGCTTTACCGAAATGCAGTTTTGGACTGGAATGGCAACCCATACCCCACCATGGCTTGCCATACAACTTGCGAAATACTTTCGTTATTGTTTTCACTGTTCCTCACCTATCTATATGCACTCACACGACTTGTGGTAAAGCGGCGTGGCACCTACTCACTGTTTCATTAACCACTCAATCGGGTGTGCAGGGCTCGACGCGAACATTGCCGGAGAAGCGAGGCAACAGTTGAGGATTCGGCGAAAAGAAAAACGGAAACTGACCGACGCCCCGAGGGAGTTTCCGAGAGCTTCAGCCCGTCGGAACCCGAAAGGGTCGCTCCGGGAGACATGGGCACGTCAGCCCTCCACACCCGCTGCTTCCTTCACATCCCGCGCACAACGGAACCCCATCCAGTTCATCTTGGTGCTGGGATCGGTCCCGTTGCGTTGCGCAGTCCGCACGCTCGGCGTACTGTCAATCCAGCCGCCGCCACGGAAGCTCCGCTGGGTTCCCTTCTCAGGCCCCTTGGGATCCTGGTCCGGCGCAATCGCGTAATACTTTGGATCGTACCAATCGGCCACCCACTCGGCCACGTTACCGGACATCTGGAAGAGGCCGTACGGGCTCACAGCGTTGTCGTACTTGTCCACAGAAATAACGGGTGGATAGAGCAAGAGCCGTTCGGGGCGATCACGCACCGGGCCTGACAAACCGGTCCGACCGAAGTTCGCCCGCGACAGACCAGCCGGCTCGTTTCCCCAGGGATAAATCCGTCCATCCTCCCCGCGTGCCGCCTTCTCCCACTCGGCCTCGGTCGGGAGTCGTTTGCCCGCCCACGTGCAGTAGGCATCGGCATCCGCCCACGACACGTGCATGACAGGGTGATTGATCATGGTCTCCTGGAAATTGCCGCCATCGTACTGCCAATCGATCAGCGGCGGTAGATCCTTGGCGAGGGTGAACTTCAGAAACTGCACCGTGGTCACTTCGAATCTATCGATCTCATAGGCTTTCAGATAAACTTTCCGCTGGGGGAACTCCGCCGGATAGGCGCCGCGGTCCATTTTTCTGTCGCTCCCCATGATGAACGAACCGGCCGGAATCAAGACCATCTCGTCATGAGCCGGCAACTTCGCCCGCTCGGCGGCAAGTTTCTTTCCTTCGGAGGTCCATTCCCGGACAACGTCTGCCACATCCAACGCATAAACCGATCCACCCATCGCCATCAGTCCTGTTACCACAACACCTGCAATGATTCCGAGTCCTCGCACGATCCAGCCTCCTTGCTGCGTTACATCCCTGGCCCAGCAGGGTCCTGAGCTTCTTGTTTCTTGAACTCTTCCAACGGCTGAAAGTTGACCGGCAGGTTGAAGAGGTAATCTGAGACCGACCGCAATTTCACATGCTGGTACTCCACGATCCAGCTTCCGTCTTTCCTCGCCAACTTCATCGGGAAATGGATATCCGTCGCGATCCACTGATAATAAACCTCGACCTCCTCCCCCTGTTTTGTCGTGACTTCATACAAGATCGTTGGATGCCCTTCGCGCACTTCCGTACCAATCTCCTGCCGCGACACTTCACCGTCCAGCTTTTCACTCACCCTGAGATCCTGTTCCGGACCATAGGGCATCGTTTTGAAGTGCTTCAGCCGCGAGAGCAACAACCAGACGACCTGCTTGTCCTTCCGCACAATGCTGACGTTGACCGGCCCCACAGCATGATGCTCGATGCGCCACATCTGATCGCGATAATAAATGATCGCTTTGTGCGTGCGGCCATCGATCTTTGTGATTTGATCAGCGGTAAACTCCAGTGCCCAGGCAGGCAAGCCAACGAGCGACAGGCAGCATCCAATCCAGAAAACGATACCGGTCTGTCGCATGGCGGAAAATTCTACCATAGGCCCATGCTCGTTTTCATCTGACAGGTTACGCTCCAAATCCTGAGATAGAAGCTCCAGCATGTTCGTTGGGTTGTGGCAATAGTCCTCAGCCGAAGCACAAGCTGGAGGAACACTATCTCGGGTACGTTGAGGACCTGTTTGAGGCGCGAATGCAGCTGAGAGTCTGTTTCAATAGCTGAAGCCGGAAGAACGCCACACTGGCGTATGCAACCGTCACATTATTTATATTGATCGGTTATCCCGCATTCGTAGCGTAACACCTGCCCACGTTCCTCCTCGATCAATCGCAGCGAGGAATTGACGGGTGATAAACCGGAGTTCTAACGCTGGTCCTGTTCTTTGCTATAAACCGGAATGACATCGGCGATAGTCTTCGGGCCTGAGCGGATATTGACGTTCGTGATCCTGACCTTGTCGACCGACTAATCCAATGCGTGCGACGGTTTCGATCTCTCATTGCGTTTTGACACGATCGTATCGCAGCCGAAACGAGAAATACCCGCACCCTTTGATCGACATCGTCCGCAATTATGGTTAACCGATGCCC